>JANLOZ010000242.1:0-12897 GCA_031366845.1 Novosphingobium sp.
CGGCTATACCCCGTTCGGTACCGAAATTGCCAAGGGCGCAAAAGTGCACGATCTCAAGGAATTCTGGCACGTCGGCCGTGACGTGGCGGCGGAAAGCCCCCTTGCTTCGTCAATGCCGCCCAACGTCTGGCCCACGCGCCCTGCGGGCTTTCGCGAGGTGTTCGAGGAGCTCTACCGTCAGTTTGATGCCACCGGCGCGGTGATCCTCTCGCGGATCGCTACCTTTCTCGGGCTCGATGAAAACTGGTTTGACTGGGGCATTGGCGAAGGCAATTCGGTGATGCGGCTGCTGCACTACCCGCCGCTCAACCTGGCCGAGGGCGATGCTATCCGTGCTGGCGCGCATGGCGATATCAACCTGATCACGCTGTTGCTAGGCGCCGAAGAGGCCGGGCTTGAACTGCTCACCGCAAGTGGCGAGTGGATTTCCGCCTCGCCGCCGCCGGGCGCGCTGGTGGTCAATGTGGGGGACATGCTTGAACGGTTGACCAACCACGTGCTGCCATCGACCGTGCACCGTGTGCGCAATCCCGATGCCGCGCGCGCCGCTTTTGCGCGCTATTCGATGCCGTTTTTCCTGCACCTGCGAAGCGACTTTCCTTTTGTCACGCTGCCGCAATGCATCACACCTGAAAATCCTGACCGCTACCCCGTGTCCATCACGGCCGATGATTTCCTCCAGCAGCGACTGCGCGAGATCGGCCTCAAAAAGTAAGCCGCCGGCTCCTCCCCGCTTAACCAATATTTTATCAGGCCGACCTAATATCCCTGCAAATACCCGCATGGGGGGGCAGCGGTTTTGAAGGCTTCGAGCAAAGACCAGGACAGGCCGCCGAAGGCCGGGCGCGTCGACAAGACGGGCAAGGATATGCTCGTGCTCGGCATCGCCTTCGCAGCGATCATCATGTTCATCGGCACCGGCGGCAGCGTTATGCCGCAGGTTGTTCGCTCGCTTCAGGGCATTGGACTGCCGCCAGACCGGCTGCTGTCGAACGCGCTGCTGCTAAACATCGCGCTGATTATCTTCGGATGGCGTCGTTACCGTGATCTGTCGGAAGAGGTAAGCGAACGTAGCCGCGCCGAGGCGCACGCGCGCGAGCTGGCGGAAATCGATCCGCTGACCGGCTGCCTCAACCGCCGTTCGATTGGCGCGGCCTGCGATGGCCTGTTGGCTGAGTGCCTTTCGCGCGGCGAGCACGTCGCACTGGTGATGATCGATCTCGATAACTTCAAGCGACTCAATGATTGCAATGGTCATGCCGCCGGCGATGCTGTGCTGCGCGAAACTGCAGCGCGGCTTCGCGCCATCGTGCCGCAGCGGGCAATTGTCGCGCGGCTAGGGGGTGACGAATTTGCCTGCACGATCCCGTTCGATCCCGCGCGCCCTGAAACGATTGACCGGATCGCCGCCGATCTGATCAAAGCGATTTCCCGGCCAATCGAATTCGGCGGCATCGTGATTGAAGGCGCATCGGTCTCGCTCGGCCTGGCGCGCACCGCGCTCGGCGCAGAAACCAATGCCAGTGCCAAGGAACTTCTGCACATGGCCGATATCGCCATGTACCACGCCAAGAAAGCCGGCAAGAACCGTTTCTACTGGTTCGAAAGCCAGATGGAAAGCGAACTGCGCTTCCGCAGCGAACTTGAAACCGGCATCCGCAACGGGGTTGCGCGCGGCGAATTCGTGCCGTTTTACGAACCGCAGGTTGATCTCAACACGGGTGACATTTCCGGGTTCGAAATGCTGGCTCGCTGGCAATCACCCGCGCTCGGCTTGATCGGGCCCGACGTGTTCATTCCGATTGCCGAGGAAATCGGCGTGATCGGCGAGCTTTCTGAAAGCGTGATCAGCCAGGCCCTCGCTGATGCCAGCGAATGGAACGCAAGCCTGACGCTGTCGGTCAACATCTCACCGGTTCAGCTTCGCGATCCGTGGTTCTCGCAAAAGCTGCTAAAGCTGCTGGTCGAGGCGAATTTCCCGCCGAGCCGCCTCGAGATCGAGATTACCGAGTCTTGCCTGCATGAAAACCTGGGGCTGGTCCGTTCGCTGATCACGAGTCTTAAAAATCAGGGCATCCGCATCAGCCTCGACGATTTCGGCACCGGATATTCCTCCCTGTCGCAGCTGCGGACGCTGCCGTTTGACCGGATCAAGATTGACCGCAGCTTCATCGCAACGATTTCCGAAAATGCCGACAGCCTGACGATTGTTCAGGCGATCACCTCGCTCGGCAATGGCCTCGGCCTGCCAATCACCGCAGAAGGCGTTGAGAACGCCGTGGTGATGGAAGAATTGCGGCGCATGGGTGAATTCAAGGCGCAGGGTTACCTTTATGGCAAGCCAGCCAATGCCAGCGCCATATCCGATCGGCTCAGGGGCCTCGGCCTGTTGCGGGCGGGTGAAACACCGCTGGTTGCTGCTGGAGCCATTGCCGCACCGATTCAGGCGAGCGCTGCCTGAAGCCCAACCTGCAACGCGGCGCACGCCTGCCACAACGCTTTACGCCGCCCAGCGCCGCGCCTAAAGCGCCCCGATGCACGTTCCTTTCATCAAGATGCACGGCCTCGGCAACGATTTTGTCGTGCTCGATGCGCGCGTTGATCGGGTTCCGGCGATTACCACCGCGCTCGCCGCTGCGCTGGCTGACCGCAAGACCGGAATCGGCTGCGATCAGCTTATCCTGCTTGAAAAGTCCGCGCAGGCCGACTTGCGCATGCGCATTTACAACGCCGATGGCGGCGAGGTCGAGGCCTGCGGCAATGCCACGCGCGCGGTGGGTTTGCTGCATGGCGGACCTGCTCGGATAGAGACGCTCGGCGGCATTCTGCATTCAACGCCCGGCGATGGCGGGATTGCTGTAGATATGGGCGAGCCGCGGTTTGACTGGCAGGCGATCCCGCTGGCCTATGCCATGGATACGCTGCGGATGCCGGTCGGCTGGGACGCGCTCGAAGCCCCGGTCGCCGTCAATGTCGGCAATCCGCATGTCGTGTTTTTTGTCGAGGATTGCCGCGCGATCGACCTTGAGCTGCTCGGGCCGCTGATCGAACACGACCCGCTGTTTCCTGCGCGCGTCAACGTCAACGTAGCAACGATAATTGACCGCGCGACAATAGATTTGCGCGTCTGGGAACGCGGTGTCGGTGAAACCCGCGCCTGCGGCACTGGCGCCTGCGCGGCCGCCATCGCTGCCATGCGACGGGGCCTGACCGAACGCAGTGTCAGCGTGCGTTTGACCGGCGGGCCACTGGCAATCGGTTGGGGCGCAGACAATCGCATCACCATGACCGGCCCCGCGCAGGAATCCTTTCGCGGCAGCTTCGATCCAGCGCAATACGGAGCAGGCGCTTGAGCATCGAAGTGGTGTCGCTGGGATGCCGACTCAACCTGTCGGAAAGCGAAACCATGCGCGGAATGCTGCGTGGGGACGAAAATCTGGTGGTGATCAATTCCTGCGCGGTGACATCGCAAGCCGTGCGGCAAACCCGCCAGGCGATCCGCCGCGCTCGCCGCGCGCATCCCGGCGCACGCCTCATCGTCACCGGCTGTGCGGCCGAAATTGAACGCGAGGCGCTGTCAGCGATGCCCGAGGTTGACGGGCTGGTTGCCAACGCCGCCAAGCTCGATCCGCGCGCGTGGAATGTTGCCCCTGCTCCGATGTTCGCCGAATCGCTAAGCTACACCCGCGCCTATATCGGGGTGCAGAACGGCTGCGATCACACCTGCACATTTTGCGTCATCCCGCAGGGGCGCGGGAGCAGCCGCTCACATAGCATTGTGCAGGTTCTAGGTGCCATTGAAGCACACTTGGCTTCGGGTGTGCATGAGATAGTCCTGACCGGGGTGGATCTGACCTCATGGGGTCACGACCTGCCCGGAACACCCCGTCTGGGCACACTTGTCGAAGCAATTTTGCACGCTTTGCCTGAACTCGAACGTCTTCGCCTCTCCTCGGTCGATGGTATTGAAATCGACCCGCAGCTGTTCGATCTCATCGCCAGCGAAGCGCGCCTGATGCCGCACATCCACCTCTCGCTCCAGCACGGGCACGATTTGATCCTAAAGCGAATGAAACGCCGTCACAGCCGCGCCGATGCCGTATCGCTCGTCCAACGCCTGCGCGAGCGCCGCCCGGACATTGCCTTTGGTGCCGATCTCATCGCGGGCTTTCCTACTGAAGACGCCGAAATGCACGAGGCAAATCTTGGCATCGTTCGCGAACTTGGCCTCGTCCACTGCCACATCTTCCCCTATTCGCCGCGCCCCGGCACGCCCGCCGCGCGGATGCCGCAGCTTGCGCCTGCGCTGATCCGCGAGCGCGCCGCTGAACTGCGTGCCACCGCCTCCGTTGTCCGCTGCGAATGGCTCGCCTCGCTGATCGGAACCCGGCTCAAGGTGCTTGCCGAAAAGGACTGGACCGGCCATGCGGAAAACTTCGCGCGGGTGCAGCTGCCCCGGCAAACTCTGCCCGGATCGATCGTGACCATCACCCCCACCCGAATTTTCGAAGGCTTGCTGGCATGAGCAGCGAGACATGGGCGGCGCGCGTCTTTGGCGGATTTCGCAAGACTTCCGAAAGGCTTACCGAGAACCTTTCAGGCATTGTCAGCACATCGCGGCTTGAACCGGCACAGCTTGACGAGATCGAAGATGCGCTGATCCTGTCCGACCTTGGCCCCAGCGCCGCCGCGCGGATACGCGCGCGGCTGGCAAGCGAACGGTTCGAGCGCGGGGCTGACGAAGCCGCGATCAAACGCGCTGTCGCCGAAGAAATCGCCGCGATCCTGCGCCCCGTCGCCAAGCCGATTGAAATCACCGCCTTCCCGCGCCCGCAAGTGATCCTGGTTATCGGGGTTAATGGATCGGGCAAAACCACCACCATCGCCAAGCTCGGCCACCTGTTTCAGGAACAGGACTATGGCGTTATGTTCGCCGCTGGCGACACCTTCCGCGCCGCCGCGATCGGCCAGCTGGCGATCTGGGCCGAGCGCATCGGCGTTGAAATCGTGCGCGGGCCCGAAGGCGGCGATCCGGCTTCGGTGGTGTTCGATGCGGTGCAGGCGGCGAGTGCCAAGGGCATCGACGCGCTGATCGTCGACACTGCTGGCCGCCTGCAAAACAAGCGCGAACTGATGGACGAACTGGCGAAAATCCGCCGCGTTCTCGGCCGCCTCAACCCCGAAGCGCCGCATGATGTGGTGCTGGTGCTCGATGCTACCAACGGGCAGAATGCCTTGCAGCAGATCGAAACGTTCAAGCAAGTGGCAGGCGTGACCGGGCTGATCATGACCAAACTTGACGGCACCGCACGCGGCGGCGTGCTGGTCGCGGCGGCGGAGCAATTTGGCCTGCCGATCCATGCGATTGGCGTCGGCGAAAAAATAGATGACCTTCGCCCGTTCGATCCTGATCTGGTTGCGCGCGTGATTGCAGGAGTGGCATGATGGCTGAAAGCGTTCCTCGCAAGAAGTCAGGCCTGGCCGGAATCCTGGTCGATTACGGCCCGCTCCTGCTGTTCTTCGCGGCGTACAAAGTCAACGCCCCAGCCGATCACAACGAGATCGGCCAGGAAGTCGGCGCCGTAATAAAGGGCACCCTCGCCTTCATGGCCGGCGCAATCGCCGCGCTGGTTTTCAGTCTGGCCCGCTACAAGCACGTTGCCCCGATGCTGTGGCTTTCCACCATGCTGATCGTCGCCTTCGGGACGATGACCTATTTCCTCCACGATCCGTTCTGGATCCAGATCAAGCCGACGGCGATTTATCTGTTGTTTGCAGGCGCTTTGTTGATCGGCGCATGGCGCGGCAAGGCGCTGCTCAAGATATTGCTCGGCGCGGCGTTTGCGGGGCTTGACGATGCCGGATGGCTGATCCTGTCGCGCAATTGGGGCTGGTGTTTTCTGGCATTTGCGGCGGTAAACGAAGTGCTGCGCCACTATTTCAACGTGCAAAACAACAATTTCGGCACCTGGATCACGCTCAAACTGTGGCTGTTTATGCCCGCCTCTTTCCTGTTCACCTTTGCCCATATGCCGATGCTGATGCGGCATGGTCTGGCGAGCGAGGGCGAAGACGAGGCCAAAACGGACACCCCGCACTAGTCGCCAAGTGCAACCAGCCCGCCGCGCGAAGGGGGGTCGTGCGACGGGCCGGAGTTCCTCCCCAGGAACGGGTGAATTAACGCCCGGCAGCGGTGCCGAGACGGTGATAGAGGTGCGAAAACTTGACCGATTCCGGTTGGTCCTGATGCGCGCGCAGATAGTGCAGCACGGCTTCGCGGATCAGCTTGAAATCCTCGGTGGAAAGCACGGCGCGGGCGCGGGTTGGTTCTGACATGGCACTCTTCCTTGTTAAGATTTTACGGGAATTCAAGCGGCAAACTGGTTCATCGTATTGTCTTTTCCACCCGCCTTGAGCGCAGCCTCGCCGGAAAAGTAATCCTTGTGATCATCGCCGATGTCACTGCCCGACATGTTCTGATGCTTGACGCAGGCAATGCCCTGGCGGATTTCCGCGCGCTGGACGTTCTTGACGTAGCCGAGCATGCCCGCATCGCCGAAGTATTCGCGCGCCAGATTATCGGTGCTGAGTGCGGCAGTGTGGTAAGTCGGCAGCGTAATCAGGTGGTGGAAAATCCCCGCTTGCGCCGCTGAATCGCGCTGGAACGTGCGGATGCGCTCATCGGCCTCATCCGCCAGTTCGCTGCCATCATAGTCGACGCTCATCAGTTTGGTGCGATCAAAGGCCGAGACATCCTTCCCAGCTTCAACCCACACATCAAACACTTGCTGCCGAAAATTCAGAGTCCAGTTGAAGCTTGGAGAATTGTTATAGACCAGTTTGGCGTTGGGGATCACCTCGCGGATGCGGCTGACCATGCCGCCGATCTGGGCGATGTGCGGCTTTTCGGTTTCGATCCACAGCGAGTCCGCGCCGTTCTGCAGCGAGGTAATCGAATCAAGCACGCAGCGGTCTTCGCCCGTGCCCGGACGGAACTGGAACAGGTTCGATGGCAGACGCTTCGGCCGCATCAATTTGCCGTCGCGGCTGATCAGCACGTCACCATGGCCGAGCGCGGCGGGATCGACCTCATCGCAATCGAGGAAGCTGTTGTACTGATCGCCGATATCACCAGCTTCGCGGGTGAAAGCGATCTGCTTCGTCAGCCCGGCGCCGAGCGAATCGGTGCGGGCGACGATCACACCATCATCGATGCCGAGTTCCATGAATGCATATCGCACTGCGCGGATTTTGCCGAGGAAGTCCTCGTGCGGAACGGTAACCTTGCCATCCTGATGGCCGCACTGCTTTTCATCCGAAACCTGATTTTCGATCTGGATGCAGCAGGCCCCCGCCTCGATGAACTTTTTGGCGAGCAGATAGGTTGCCTCGGCATTGCCGAACCCGGCATCGATATCGGCGATGATCGGTACGACATGCGTTTCATAGTTATCGACCGCGTGCTGGATCCGCTGGGCCTCAACCTCGTTACCGGCATCGCGCGCCTTGTCGAGATCACGAAACATCATTCCGAGTTCGCGGGCATCGGCCTGCTTGAGGAAGGTGTAGAGTTCGGCGATCAGATCGGAGACCGAGGTCTTTTCGTGCATCGATTGATCAGGAAGCGGACCGAATTCGCTGCGCAACGCGGCGACCATCCAGCCCGACAGATAGAGGTAGCGACCCTGGGTAGTGCCGAAGTGCTTCTTGATCGCGATCAGCTTCTGCTGCCCGATGAAGCCGTGCCAGCAACCAAGCGACTGGGTATAATTCGCCGGATCAGCATCATAGGCAGCCATATCGCGGCGCATGATCTTCGCGGTGTACCGCGCGATGTCGAGTCCGGTATGAAAACGGTTCTGCAGACGCATGCGGGCAACCGATTCAGGCTCGATCCCGTCCCAGGTTTTCGCGAAAGGTGCAATTGCCTGTCCGGCTTCGATGATTTTCTGCTGGTAGGTCACGTCTGGAAATCCCTTGCGGTGCGGCTGTCTCGATGGCCTTCGGGTATGGACAAAATGTGCAGAGTGGAATGGCTCGCGGAGTCTCGCTGTAAAACTTTACAGATTTTGATTGTAAAGTTGTGCAGGCATGACAAAATGCGCGAATGACCGCTTCACGACCGCTTTATCTGGGGCCACGCCTGCGCCGTCTTCGCCGCGAACTGGGACTTACCCAGCAGGCGATGGCAGATGAACTCGACATTTCGCCAAGCTATGTCGCGCTGCTCGAACGCAACCAGCGGCCGCTGACTGCAGAATTACTGCTGCGCCTGGCGCGCACATACCGGCTCGATGTGTCCGAACTCGCAGGGGAGGATGCCGAGGACTATGCGCGGCGGCTTTCGGACGCCTTCCGCGATCCGTTGTTCGCTGAAATTGACCTTCCTGCCCTGGAAATTTCCGACGTGGCGACCAGCTTCCCCGGTGTCGCCGAGGCAATCCTGCGCCTGCACACCGCCTATCAGCGCGAGGCACTCGCGCTCGCCGCGCAGCGCGAACATGGCGGCGACGATGCCGCAGGCGATCCAGTGGGCGAGGTACGGCGCTTCATCTCGGCCAACCGCAACTTCTTTCCCGCGCTCGATGCCCGCGCTGAGGAGCTGGCTGCCGAGATTGCCCAGGCAGGCGGCGATAAGGAATGGCTCGCGAAGCAGGGCGTTCGGTTGCGTTTGGTCCCGCCCGAAGTTCTGGTCGATGCGGTGCGGCGATTTGATCGGCACAACCAGCAACTGCTTCTGGCGGACAGCCTGCCCGGCCCCAGCGCCAGGTTTCAGGTGGCGCTGCACATCGCCTATTCGGCATTGCGCGAGCAGATCAACACGCTGCTGCGGCGCGAGAGCTTTGCGAGCAAGACCGCCGAGGTCCTCGCCCGCCGCGCACTTGCCGGCTATGGCGCGGCGGCGTTGCGTATGCCCTATGATCGGTTCGCGCGCGCTGCAGCGGCACGCAGCTATGATGTCGAGGCGCTATCCAGCCTGTTTGACGCCAGCTTTGAGCAAGTCGCGCACCGGCTGACTACGCTGCACCGCCCCAATGCCGAAGGCGTGCCGTTTTTCTTCATCCGGGTCGATCCCGCAGGTAACGTCTCAAAGCGGCTTGACGGCGCAGGTTTCCCATTTGCCGCGCACGGCGGCGGATGCGCGCTGTGGAACCTGCATCACACTTTTGCCCAGCCCGCAAAGCTGCTGACACAGTGGCTCGAATTGCCCGATGGCCAACGCTTTTTCACAGTTGCGCGGACCGTAACCACCGCAACTGGCTCGTGGCAGAAGTCGTCCGCAGTTCACGCGGTCGCGCTTGCCTGCGCCGCCGAACATGCACCGAAACTCGTTTATGCGCAGGGCATTGAACCGCGCACCGCCGATGCCACGCCGATCGGCGTCACCTGCCGCCTCTGCCCGCGCGCCGCCTGCACCGCCCGCGCCGCCCCGCCGATTGGCCGCGAGATCATGGCCGATGATCAACGCCGCAGCCAGGCGCCCTATTTGTTTGCCGATGATTAGCGTTTGCCCGCCGCGAAGGCGTTCTTGGTCCTGAGGCTCGGAACTTCGGTCCAGGGCTCATCGGGCCAGCGGTGCTTCGGGTAGCGGCCCTTCATATCCTTCACGACATCGCGCCATGATCCGCGCCAGAACCCTGGCAGATCGCGCGTCGTCTGGATCGGTTTACCACCGGGTGAAGTCAGCTTGAGCAGCAGTGGCTGCGGCGGGTTGCCATAACCGGGTTGGCGATCAAGCCCGAACAGCGCCTGCACCCGCAGTTCAACCGATGGTCCGCCGGGATCGTCATAGTCGATATCGTGCGAAGTCCCCGCCGGACTGGTGAACTGCGGCGGAGCGAGACTATCGAGCGCCTTGCGTTCAGCATGGTCAAGGCGGCTGAGCAAAGCGCTGTGGAGGGCTTGCTTGTCGATGCTTTCAAGCCGCCTGCCGAGCAACGGGGTGAGCCAATGGTCAACGTCCTGGCGCAGGGCAGCCTGTGACAATGCGTTGAGGCCAGCGTGGGCGGCACGGGTGAGCAGGGCTTGGCTGGCATCAGAAAGTGGCAGCAGATCAAGACCCTCCTCGCGCACCTTGCCAGCAAGCAAAGCTGCGATGGCCCGCACATCTGGCGAAGGATCAGGCCCGGTCGCCAGCGTGACCGCCCCCAGCCGTTGTTCAAGCAGGGCCTCCACCCGGCGTTCGTCGGCCACCCAGCGCAAGACCGTGCGCCGTTCGATCCGCTGCGCGAGCCAGCGGGTGACCTCGGCTTCCGTCAGCGCGATCGCACCGGTAATTCGCGCGCCCTTGGCCTCGCCCTGTGCCTCGCCCACCGCAAGCCATTCGGCGCGGATCAGCGTGCTTGCGGGATCGAGACGGAGCCCCCGGCCGCCAGCGGTGAGCCACAGTTCGCCCGACGAATCGCGGCGGCGAGCGACCATGTCGGGGAATCCTTCGGCAAGGATTGCGGCGGGGGGTGGATTTTGTGTTTGCGGCTGCGCTTGCCCGGCCGAAGGCGACCCCAGGTCAACCACCCGCGCCCAACCCGCCGCCAGCTTCCGCGAGGCCTCAGCCCGCGCACCGCGATCCCCCCGCCACCGATCGAGCCGCGCGGAAAGGTCCTCTCCGCGCCCGCCAAGCCCGCGTTCCTGCAACAGCAGAGCAAGCTCAGCCGCCTCACCCTCGGCACCGAACGCTGCCGCGCGCAGCAGCATGTGCGCCAACCGCGGTTCGAGCGGCAGCGCGGCCATCGCCTGCCCGTGCGGGGTGATCCGCCCGTCTGCATCCAGCGCGCCCAAACTCTCCAGCAACGCGCGCGCCGCGCCCATCGCCGCAGCGGGCGGCGCATCAATCCAAGCCATCGCGCCAATATCGCCCGCACCCCACTGCGCCAAGGTCAGCGCCAGCGGAGCGAGATCAGAAACCAGCATCTCGGGCGGATCAAAGGGTGCGCGGCCTGCGTGGCCAGCCTCTTCCCAAAGCCGATAGGCAACCCCCGGACCTTGCCGTGCCGCCCGCCCTGCCCGCTGCGCCGCCGCTGCCTGACTGGCGCGGTGGGTGACCAGCCGGGTAACGCCCGCAGCCTTGTCAAATTCCGCACGGCGCGAGAGCCCGGCATCGACCACCACCGACACGCCATCCAGGGTGAGCGAAGTTTCGGCAATCGCGGTCGCCAGCACGATCCGCCGCTGCCCCGCACCATCGCGCCGGATCGCCGCGCGCTGTGCCGCCGGTTCGCATTGCCCATGAAGCGGCAGCACCAGCGCATTCGGCAGCCGTTCGGCCAAACGTTCACGCGTGCGCTCAATCTCGCCGACGCCGGGGAGGAAGGCGAGCACATCTCCCGCTTCCTCGCGCCAGGCGGTGGCAATTGCGGAGGCCATCGCCTCCTCAATCCGCAATTCCGCCCGCGCACCGAGCCAACGGATCGCCAAAGGATGCGCTTTGCCTGCGCTTTCAACCACCGGGCAATCTCCCAGCAGGCAATCCCCCAGCAGGCTGGCAAACCGCGCGCCATCAATCGTCGCTGACATCACCACCAGCCGCAAATCATCACGCAGCACCGATGCGCTTTCGATGGCGAGCGCAAGACCCAGGTCACTATCGAGATGCCGCTCATGCGCCTCATCGAACAGCACGGCGGAAATGCCCGCCAGCTCGGGGTCTTTCAGGATCGTCGAGACAAAAATCGCCTCGGTCATCACCACTATGCGGGTTTTTGCGGAGCGCTTGCTATCGAGCCGGGTGAGGTAGCCCACCGTTTCTCCGGCCCGTTCACCCCTAACCTCTGCCATCCGCTCAGCCGCCGCCCGCGTGGCCACCCGGCGCGGGGAAAGCATGATGATCGTGCCAATGCACCACTTCTCGGCGAGCAGCGCCGGAGCCACCGCCGTGGTCTTGCCCGCCCCCGGAGGCGCGATCAGAACCGCACGCGCGCGTCCTCGCAAAGCCGAGAGCAGCGCTGGCAGCACATCATTGATCGGAAGGTGCTGGCTCACTTCCGCTGTCATCCTTCTCGCTCCTGGCGCTGCGGGTGAACTTGAAATGGATCCGCACCCAGGCCCCGACCTGCATCTTCCCGCCAACGCGCGGCGGGCGGACGAGGAACTGCCACGCCGCCTGCCGCAGCGACCGGGCAAGCCCCGATCCCGCAGGCGATTCGCCGAGCGGCTGGCAATTGTCGACGTGGTAGTGGTCGATCGTGCGGCAGGCAATATCGGCCCAGTCGCCCCCCTGCGAGCGCTGCGTCATATAGCCGGCGAGTTCCGCGTGCGTCGGCTCGCGCACCCATTCGGCGTTGTAAAGCTGCTGGCCCTGAGGCCCCGCGCCTGGACCATAGGTGCCCTTGCTGTCCCCCGCTGAAGATCCGCCCGATGCCTTTGCCAGCTTCGAAATATCAGATTTGGCGAAATCATCGTTCGAAATCTGGATGAAAACCGGCGGCGCCCTGGTCACCGGAATGACGATCTTCTGCGCCATCACCGCAGGCACCGGTGCTGCCACAGTTTTCGCCGGTTGTGCAGGCTTCTGCGGCTCCTTTGCCTTGTTTTGCTCGTGCTTTGCCGCCGAGGCTGGAGAGACATTGATCGCGGTCAAATTGCTGCCAAGCCGGGGCGGCGGGCTGACCAGATTGCCCAGCCGCAGAAGCGCCAGCCCGAACAAGAAAAGCACGAGTGCAGACAAAACCGCCGAAACCGCCCGCTCGCGCGGGCTCGAGGGGCTGGTGAAGCCGGATCGGGCAGTGTGGGTAAACAGGCGCACGGCGCGCGGTTAGAGCGCTATGGCTGCATAGGCAATGAATGGTGTGTCCAAATGTGTCGCAGCATTTGCCCTTGCCTAAAACCGCCGCGACACCGCAAACTCGGCCGCCTCGGCCATCGCGCTGCGCACCGGCCCTTCGGGAAAGCAGGCAATCG
>JANLOZ010000258.1:0-10403 GCA_031366845.1 Novosphingobium sp.
CGGCAGTGAGCTGATCGACCTCGCCCTCGGCAATCACCGAGCTGGCACGCGACAGGATCCTGAGCACCTTGAGGCTGCCGTCCTCGACCATCAGCTCGAACGCGCGGGTGAACAGGAAATCGCCGACTAGCACCGTCGCAGGATTGCCGAAAATCAGGTTCGCCGCCTGTTTGCCGCGCCGCATGTCCGAGCCATCGACGACATCATCGTGGAGCAGCGTGGCGGTGTGGATGAATTCAACCGAAGCCGCAAGCAGGTGGTGCCGGGTACCGTGATAGTGGCACAGCGCCGCGCCGGCTACGGTGAGCATCGGCCGCATCCGCTTGCCGCCGCCCGAAATCAGGTGGCCAGCGAGCGCCGGGATCAGCGGAATTTCGCTCTGCATCCGGTCAAGTATGATGGCGTTGACCGCGTTCATCCCGCCCGCCGTTACCACGAGCAACGGATCAAGCGAGGGCTCGACGTGGCGGGGCCGCAAGGAAATTATGTCTGCGCTCATGTTGCGCTGCCAATGCGACGGCGATGGGGGCAAGGCAAGTGCAAAGGCGGCGTTGGCAATCGCGTTTTTCTCATGCTAGCGCGATTGGCGATGACAGATGCCCAACCCGACCCCGACCCCGATCCCGCGCTCGCCAGCTTCCGCGCCTCGATAGACAATATCGACGCCGCGCTGATCCACATGCTCGCCGAACGCTTCCGCATTACCAAGGCGGTGGGTGCCTACAAGGCCGAAAACGCGCTTCCACCAAGCGATCCATTGCGCGAAGAGCGGCAAATTGCCCGGTTGCGCAAGCTGGCAGAAGAAGCCCAGCTCGATCCCGACTTTGGCGAGAAGTTCATCAGGTTCGTGATCGATGAAGTGATCCGGCACCATATGCGGGCGAAGAGTGGGGGTTAGATTCTTACCCTCTAAAAGCAACAATCGGGCCGTTTTAGAGATTGAGAATTTCCGCAAATTCTCGTGCTGTAACGATTCTGGTCGAGCGATGCCTGCCAATGACAAGTAGATCGGCTTTGTCGCCAGTCACAAGATAATCGGCCATGCCCACCTCTGCCATTGCCAAGAGATAGTTGTCGTTTGGATCACGGCAAAGATCGACTGCCGGCAAATCAACGAGAAATGTTGCATGCACGCGCAACTCTCTGACAAGTCTCCCGGCACGCGGCGCGGAAACGAGCGAAGCCACTTTGGCATACCGTGTCACACGTCTCAATTCGGCGATTTGCTCTTCGCTCGTCAACAGATCAAAGCGCCGCTCGGTCCATCCATCGACAAGCCTTGCCGGTAGCGAGTGCGGATTGAGCAGAGCACTAATCAGGATGTTGGTATCAAGAATCGCGATCATAAAGCTCAGGATTTGATCGAACTGCGGCAAGCGCCTCGTCGACTAATGCCTCAATCGCTTCTGGCTCCATATCCTCGAAGCCTTTTCGGACATCGGTTATTGCGTCGCGCAACATCCGCCAGCGCACAGCTTCCTTGATATACTTTGAGAGATCGCCCTTTTTCATGCCTCGCTCAGCAAGACTCATGCGCAGGTCAATATCCATCGCCCTATCGACGACAACCGTCCAGCGAACCGACTCATCGCCCATGAGCATTCTCCTGATAAGCAAATAAGCACATATCAGCTTATGCGCGAATGCGCAATCACTCGAGCTGTCAACATTGCAACCAAACAGGGAAGCCAAATCCACATGATCTCTGACGAAATGGTCTCGATTCCCCGAATTGAAAAGGGGCGCGAGCCTATTGGTGAGACTCGGATAGGAGTCCAAATAGCAAAAAGCGTGTAGTTTCAAATGGCCACAGCAGGGCGACCCCTCGCCCTCCGTCAGTCAGGCAATCCAACAACCCATGCGAGGCTGCGGCAACCCATAGGAAAAACAGGATAAATCTGGCCCGCACCTCTGGCCAGATGCCAGCAATAACGCCAACTGCCAGTGCCGCGAAAACAAGAGAATGGGTTGCCCCTCGATGTCCCTAGGCATCGCCATAAGGGATTCCTAGCTGAAAACCGATTACATCTGCGTCGGGGAGCATCGCAAACCCAGCCCCCAGTAGAGCTACCTTGGGAGGAAGAAATTTCGGCCCGGCAATCGCAGCAATCGCGAGCGGCACAATTGCATGACTGACAATTGTTGGCATGACCTACCCCCCCGCCCTCGGCAACCGCAGCTTCACCAGCAATCCACCCAGATCCTCGCTCTCGTCCAGCTCAACCGAGCCGCCATAAATCTCGGCGACGTCGCGGACGATGGCGAGGCCCAGCCCGGTTCCCGGCTTGCCGGTATCCAGCCGCGCGCCGCGATCGAATATGCGGGTGCGTTCTTCTTCGGGGATGCCCATACCATCATCCTCGACCCAGATTTCGCAAGCGTCCTTATTTTCCGGAGCAGCGTCAATGGTGACGAAGACCGAGCCGCCGCCATATTTCGCCGCATTTTCGATCAGATTGCCGAGGATTTCGTCAAGGTCCTGCCGCTCAATGCCGACCGCTGCCGTTCGGCTGCCATCGATGTCAAAGCGGGTGTTCTCATAGAGCCGGGTGACCGCGCGCAGCACGGCATCGGCGCTTTCGGCCACCACCACGCGCGAAAGGCCAACCGCGCGGCGGCCAACCGCGCGGGCGCGGGCGAGGTGGTGATCGACCTGACGCCGCATCACCGCTGCCTCACGGATCACCGTTTCGGCCAAATCGGGAGCCTGCGCCGTGGCTGCATTCATTACCACCGTGAGCGGGGTTTTTAGCGCATGTGCGAGATTGCCGGCGTGCGTGCGCGCCTCTTGCGCCTGCCGATCGGTATGCGCGAGCAGCGCATTCAGTTCCTCGACGAGCGGCTGAACTTCCAGCGGCAGCGGCTGGGTCACCCGGTTCGCGCCCGTAGTGCGCAGCCGCTTGATCGCCGCCCGAACATTGCGCAGCGGCCCAAGCCCATACCAGGTCTGCAGCACTGCCATGAAAAACAGCCCGAATCCGAGCGCGAGGAAACTGCGGATCAGTATCAGCCGCACACGGTGGATCTGCGCGTCAATTGCCGAGCGATTCTGCGCGACGACGAACCACCACTTGGTCTCGCTGCCGGGCAGGATCACCGATCGTTCCATCACCCGCAGCGGCTCAGTGGCAAATTGCTGCGAGTCATAAGCGTGCGGCTGATTATCGACATGATCGGCGTGGACCTTGATTGACCGGTCCCACAGCGATCGCGAAGGATATTCCTCATGCCCCTTGCCGCTGATTTGCCAATAGAGGCCTGAATTGGGTTCGAGCAGTCGCTGATCGCCAAGCGGCCGGTTGAAATAGACCTCGCCGAACTGATCGACCTCAGCCGAAGCGACCATGCCGTTGAGCATTGTGCCCAACTGATCATCGAAATTGCTTTCAACCAGGCCGGTCATGCTGCGGTCAAGTGCCACCCCGCCGAGCAACAGCAGAACGGAAATCCACCCTGCCGCGATCAGCATCATGCGGCGGCCCAGTGATCCGGTGTGCGGCGAACCTGATTGGACGGGTCTGGATAGTCCGCCGCCAGCCTGCTTGCCTATTGGACGGCTTTCACCGACATCCAGAACGTCGCTGCTGGCCAATCGTCACTCAGCCCCGGCCGATGTCTGCGGGATCATCAAGACTGTAACCCAGCCCGCGAATCGTGGTGATCACGTCGGCGCCCAGCTTCTTGCGAATGCGGGTAACGAACACTTCGATCGTGTTCGAATCGCGATCAAAATCCTGATCATAGATATGTTCGATCAGCTCGGTGCGGCTAACGACCTTGCCCTTGTGGTGCAGCAGGTATGATAGCAGTTTGTATTCCTGTGCAGTGAGTTTCACAGGCTCGCCATCGCGCGTCACTCGGCCCGAGCGCGTATCGAGCCGCACATCGCCCGCGGTCAGTTCGCTCGACGTATTGCCCGTAGCGCGGCGGATCAGTGCGCGCAGGCGAGCAATCAGTTCCTCGGTCTGGAACGGCTTGGCGAGGTAATCATCGGCCCCGGCATCAAGCCCGGCAACTTTGTCAGACCATGAATCGCGCGCAGTCAGCACCAGCACCGGGAATTTGCGCCCCTCTTTGCGCCACATGCCGAGCACGGTCAGCCCGTCAATTTCGGGCAGCCCGAGGTCGAGCACCACCGCGTCATAATCCTCGGTCGAGCCGAGAAAATGGCCGTCCTCGCCATCGACCGAAAGATCGACAGCATAGCCGGTTTGTTCAAGCGTCGATTTGAGCTGACGCCCAAGGGTCGGTTCGTCCTCGACGATCAGGATTCGCATCGAAAATTCCCTGCTGATTGGCTTGTTCAGAATCCATGCGGCGAAAGGTTGCGAGCGTCAATGCCGCGCAACCACCTGACCGCTGCGGGCATCGACATAGACGTCAGAAACCCGGCCTTCCTTGATGAACCGCAACTGATAGACCATCGCATCAGCATCGTAGGAGGGACCAAGGTATTGCGCGCCGGCCATCGAAGGCAGAACGCGGCTTTCGATATCGCGCAGCGACAGCACGTTGCCAGCCCGCATTTCCCTGCGCGCCTGCCCTTGCTCGTCACCGGGAGCGGCATGGGCAAGCGGCACAGTGAGTGGCATTAGCGCCAGCGCGACGGGGAGGAGAAGGAAGGTTTTCATCTTGCGGCCTTGCCTAAGTGGCTGGGCTTGAACAATATGTGAATAGGCCCGCGCGCATAGGTTCAGCTAGCCGCCGAATTCTTCAGCCGCGCAACATAGGCTTCGCGCAGCGCCAGTGTGACCGCGCCAGGTTTGCCATTGCCAATCGGCTGCCCGTCCACTTCAACCACCGGCAGCAACAGTGCACTTGCGGCGGAGACCATGGCTTCGCGCGCGGCGAACAGTTCTGCGGGGGTAAAAGGGCGCTCCTCCACCGCGATGTTCATGCCCCGCGCGATTTCGAGCAGGCAGATCCGAGTCACACCGGGAAGCACGCCGTGATCGACCGGATGTGACACCAGCACGCCGCGATCATCGATGATGTGGGCGTTGGCGCTGGTGCCCTCGGTAATCAATCCGTCTTCGACCAGCCAGGCATCATCGACTCCCGCAGCGCGGGCCTCTTCCTTCATCAGCACGGCATAGAGCAGCTGGGTGGTTTTGGCCCCGCGCATTTTCCAGCGCATTTCATCGCGCAGGACGATCTTCAGCCCCGTTTTGACGGCGGGAACGTCAATGACAGGCGCGGATTGGCTGAAGACGATCCGGGTGGGCGGAGGTGGCGGGATTGGCGAGAGGAAATCGCGATCCCCCGCGACGCCTCCGGTAACCTGAAGATAGACGCGGCCTTCTTCGATCCTGTTCCGCAACACCGCCTGCTGAAACACCGCCAGCCAATCGGTTTCATCGGCAATCCCGGCCATTCGCAATGAATTTGCCAGCCGCGCCATGTGGTAAGGATAGTTCGCAAGCGCCCCGCCGATCACCGGCACCACTTCATAAACGCTCTGGCCGAACAGCAACCCGCGATCGAACACCGAAACTTTGGCTTCGCTTTCGGCCAGCCATTCACCGTTGATCCAGACATCCCGCATGGCGCATTAATCGTGCGCGGCCCCGCCCTTGTCAACTTGCGCTCGCCCCCCTAGTGCGCCCCCACCATGGCCGCACCGATCCTAAGCTGGGAGGGCCTGAGCCTCCACCACGGCTCGGGCTGGCTCTTCAAAGACCTCGACGTGCACATTGGCGAGCGTGACCGGCTGGCGCTGATCGGCCGCAACGGCGCGGGCAAAACCACGCTGCTCAAGGTCATCGCCGGGCAGATCGAGGCGGACAAAGGCACGCGATCAGTCCGTCCGGGGGTCAAGATCGTTACGCTGGAACAAGACCCGACCTTCACCGGCCATGACACGCTGATGGACTTCGCGCTGGCCGGAAAGGACGCGCCGCCGCGCCACGAAGTTGAAGCAATTGCCGATCAGCTTGGCATCGATATGGATCGCCCGGCAGACAGCGCCAGCGGCGGCGAGCGGCGGCGGGCGGCGCTGGCGCGGGCGCTGGCATCTGACCCGGACTTGCTGTTGCTCGACGAGCCGACCAACCACCTTGATCTGGCGGCGATTGAATGGCTCGAAGGCTGGCTCTCGCGCTTCACCGGTGCCTTCGTCGTCATCAGCCATGACCGCACCTTCCTCACCCGCCTCACGCGAGCAACGCTATGGATTGATCGCGGAGCAATGCGCCGCAAGGAGGTTGGCTTCGGCGGTTATGAGGCGTGGGAAGACGCGGTCTATGCCGAGGAAACCCGCGCAGCCGAACGCATGGATGCGCGGCTGAAGCTCGAAGCACACTGGCTCGAACGCGGTGTTACCGCGCGGCGCAAGCGCAACCAGGGGCGGCTGGAAAAGCTGTGGGAAATGCGGGCTGCAAGGGCGGCGATGCTAAGCCCGCAAGGGGTGGCCAAGATGGCGCTTGGCAGCGACGATGTAAAAACCAAGGCGGTGATCGTTGCGGACAAGGTCACCAAGCGGTTTGGCACGCGGACCATCATCAAGGACTTTTCGCTGCGCATCACACGCGGGGACCGCATCGGCATTGTCGGGTCGAACGGCGCCGGCAAAACCACTTTGCTCAATCTGCTCACCGGCGAAATCGCCCCGGATGAGGGCAAGATAACCCTCGCCAAGACGCTCAACGGGGTGATGATCGACCAGCAACGCAGCCTGCTCAGCCCCGAAAAAACCCTGCGCGATATTCTTGCTGACGGCGGCGACTGGGTTGATGTGCGCGGGGTGCGAAAACACGTTCAGGGCTATCTCAAGGACTTCCTGTTCGAACCTGGTTTGATCGAGGCCAAGGTTGGCACGCTATCGGGCGGTGAGCGATCACGGCTTTTGCTCGCGCGCGAATTCGCCCGGCTTTCCAACCTGCTGGTACTCGACGAGCCGACCAACGATCTCGATCTCGAGACGCACTACCTGCTGCAGGAAGTGATCGCCGATTATGATGGCACCGTGCTCATCGTCAGCCACGACCGCGACTTTCTGGATCGCACGGTGACGGTGACGCTTGGGCTCGATGGATCGGGCAAGGTCGATATTGTCGCGGGTGGTTATGCCGATTGGGAAAAGCAGCGCACAGCGCGCACAACTGCACCTAGTAAGGGCACAAAGGCACCGACACTTGCAACAACCGCTTTGAAGCCGCCCGCACAGAAGGCCAAGCTGACCTACAAAGACCAACGCGATTACGATCTGCTGCCAGGGCGGATTGCGAAATTCGATCTGGCCATCGCCCGTGATGAGGCAGCACTTTCCGACCCCGCTCTCTACACCCGCGATCCGTCAAAATTTGCCGCGCTGACCAAGGCGATTGAAACCGCCCGAGCCGAAAAGGATGCGGCGGAGGAACGGTGGCTGTTGCTGGCGGTGATGGTTGAGGGGTGAAGTGCGGTCAGGCTTCCACTTTCTCGAGCAGCCAATTGGTCACAATCCGCTCAAAGTCCACATAGGGAATCTTCTGGGGATTGAATTCCAGCGCCGCTGCCAGCGTCGGCAAGTCGGCACAGAACTCGGCGTAAATTCTCGCCGTCTTGTCCGCACTGGGCAATATCCGACCAGACACGCTAGCGAGCCAGTTACGTGTTTCTCTTAGTGCACGCTCGGGGGTGTTTGCATGCGCGTGAGGGTCGATTCCAGCCAGGTCTGAAATGAACTTTCGGAAGCGGTATTGTTCAACGTCCAGCACCAGAAGACGTTTCAGTTTTTGGTCCCTGCCACCGTACTTTTTGGCCCCGAGGAAGATGCCAAGTTCCAACGGCATGTTGAACCGGGGCAGGTTGTTTATTGGGTCAAGTTCGGTTCTGGAGATATCATGAACGCCATAGCGACATTCACCTATCAGGTTGTATATCTTGTCTATGCGTGTCTGACCACCGTCCTCCAATTCTCGAGCCGATCTTGGCCTGAATCCACAAGCAAAAATTGTGAACACCAAAGCTTCGAAAATGGGGTCGTAATCACTGTCAAACGGACAGTTGATGAACACATCATCTGTCGAAATTCGCATTTTCGCCAATGGCTAGAGCTTTTTGCCGCTAACTGCTTTTACAGCAGAATTCGCTTGCTGCATCGAAATGCTGGCACCTTTGCTTGTTGCAGGCTTAAGCACAAATCGGCCCGTTAGCGCGCTTCGGCCAAGAATCTGGCTCTGTTTGCGCGAGCCTGCCTTATTGTCGGTGTTGGACGGATTTGATGCCATGTTCACAATATGACTATTAAGGTGTTTGTTGGCAAGGGCGATGCTTACGGCAATTTTCCTCGTCCCTAACCCAGCGCCTCGGCAATCCGCTGATCCACCCGCCGCTCGAGCATCGCCAGCGGCATTGCTCCTTCGTTGAGCACCGCGTGGAACCATGGCAAACTGAACTTCGCCCCCAGCCTGTCCTGCGCGCGCTGGCGCAGTTTGAGCCACATGTTGTGCCCGATCTTATAGCTGCACGCTTGGCCCGCCTGGGTGCAATAACGCTCAACCTCGCGCTGGCTGCGCGGGCGGGTAAAGCCGGTGGTTGCGACCATGTAATCGGTCGCCCTGGCCCGGCTCCAGCGCATCGAATGGATCCCGGTATCAACCACCAGCCGCGCCGCGCGGAACAGGAAGGATTGCAGGTATCCGGCATTGTCGATCCCCGAATAGCCGCCCAGTTCATCCGCCAATTGCTCGGCATAGAGTGCCCAGCCTTCGGAATAGGCCGAATATCCTGCCCCGCGCAGCAGAAACGGCGTATCCTTGCCGGTCATCGCATAGCCGAGCTGCAGGTGATGCCCCGGAATGCCCTCATGATAGGTCAGCGAAGGCAACTGATACTTCGGCCAATCGCCCACCTCTTTCAGGTTGATCCAGTATATCGCCGGGCGCGACCCATCGATCGGCGCGCGGTAGTAATAGCCGTTCGATGCGCCGTCCTGAATTTCCACCGGCACCCGGCGGATATCGAGCGGCTGGTTGGGAATACCCTTGAACGCGCTCGCCAGCTTTGGCCGCATCGCGGCTATCCCGGCATTCAGGCTGGCAATCAGCGCCGCGCGGCCCTCGTCAGTAGCGGGATAGAGCTGTTCGGGGGTGGAATTGAGCGCCGTCAGCCGGTCGCCCACCGATCCCTTGGTATAGCCCGCCTTCTGCAGAACACCATCCAGCCGCGCCTGCAGTTCGGCCACCTGGGTAAGCCCAATCTTGTGGACTTCAGCGGGCGAAAGGCTGGTCGTCGTTCCCTGCGCCAGCGCCGCAGCATAGATCGCATCGCCCTGCGGCAAACGCCACAGGCCATCGCCGGGCCGCGAATGCGGGCGCAGGTGCTGCATAAGCGCGATCTGGCGATCGACCGCCGGATAGACATCATCGTCAACGATCTTTGCCGCGCGCGCCGACCAATCCCCTGCAATCCCCTTTGCCGCCGCGCGCTTTGCCAGCGAATGCACCATCGAGCTGTCCGCAGCCGCAGGCGCGCGCAGCTTCTTCATCTGTCCGAGCGTCAGATCGACCGACCATGCGGGCGCAAGAAACCCCCGCGCCGCCTGCTCGCGCTGATATTCGCCATTGTCATCAAGCGCGAAACGAAAGGCCGAAAGCCGCGCCAGGTAGGCTTCGCAATCGGCAGCATTGGCGATCGAATGCTGGCTGTCGAGGAAATCGGGCACCGAGAAATAGGCGCCGCCCTGCTGGAAAATCGGATAGGGCCGCTGCACCGAATCGATATCGAAGCGGTCTGCCAGGTTCTGCTGTTCAAACAGGTAGATCGCGTTTTCGCGGTTGCGCTTGCCGGCGGGTGACAGTCCATCGGGCGCGGCGGCATTCAGCCCGGCGAGTGCCTTTTGCCGCAGCGCCTTTTCAATATAGCGCTGCCCCGCACCGTAATCATCAAGCCGCGATTTCAGCTGCGAGCGGATCCCGCGATCAAGCCCCAGCCCCGATGCGCGCTGCGGATTAACCGCCAGGCCATCAAAAACAATCCGGTCCATCTCGGCATAAAGCGCCCGATCACCCGCCGTGCGGGCAAGCGCTTCACCCGGCGTCGCGGCAAGCGCCTCGCCCGGAAGCATCGATGCAATCGCCGCAGCACTGCCGGCTGCCAGAAATTCGCGCCGCTCCATAAATCATGCCCCTGCCGTCTGGTTTCAGCCGAGACTTGATTGCATGCGGCCTGCGCCAAGACAAGCGCCGTTCGTCGATGAAAGCTGCAATCTGTTGTTCAGAACCGTTAGCGGGACAGCCAGTCCGAACGCCTTGACCTTCGGCGCGGGTTCAATGTCGTGCCTCACCCGATCCGATAGAACCCCGCCACACGGTCAAGCGCCAGTTTTAGCACGAGCTTGCCGCTCCGCACCGGCCATTCGAGTGCCTTTTCCGCGTGCGGCAGCGTTTCGCCCGCGCAGACAACCCGCCACAGCACGTCGC
>JANLOZ010000261.1:0-7023 GCA_031366845.1 Novosphingobium sp.
CACTTGTCGCTACCGGGTTATCGACGGCGGTGGCGGCGTGGCTGGCAAGCCGGATGGTGAACGACATGGTGCCCGATGCGCGGGCGTTGTTCGGGGTTCTGGCGCTGCTCATCAGTGGCGGGGAAATGCTGCTGCTGGGGCCGCGCAAGGCCGCCGCAGAGCCGACCCATTCGCTGTTCGCCGCGCTGATTGTCATTTTTTCCCAACAGCTTACCGATGCAGCGCGATTCCTGGTGCTGGCACTGGGCGTGGGAACTGCGGCGTGGCTGACGGCGGGAATTGGCGGCGCGCTGGGCAGCGGGATCGCGATTGCCGCCGGCTGGGCAGTGCCTGACCTGGCCCAGGCGGCCGGCTTGCGGGTCTGGCGCCGAGTGGCCGGCGCGGTGCTGGTGGCGATCGGCGTGTTCGTTGGTGGACGCATTTTGATCGCTTAAGGCGATTTTTATGTCAAATATTTTTCAGGAAACCGATTAGTTCTTCAAGCGTATAGCGCGTGCAACGACACTGCAAACGGGGCACGACAATGGGTGACAACGTGAACAAGGTGCTGGTCGAGAGCCTGAACGGGCTGCTGGCCGATACCTTCGCGCTTTATCTCAAGACCAAGAATTTCCACTGGCACGTACGCGGGGCCCAGTTTCGCGATCTCCATCTGTTGTTTGACGAACAGGCAGCCGAGATTTTTGCGCTGACCGATCTGATCGCCGAGCGGGTGCGGAAAAATGGCGCGGCAACGCTCACTTCAATCGGTGCCATTGCCGGGATTAGCGCGATCAAGGATCAGGACGATGCCACGCTCTCAGCCCAGGCGATGGTGCGCGAACTGATCACGGACAACGAAGGTTACATTGCACGCCTTCGCGCGACCAAGGAAGCTGCCGAAGCCGCCGGGGACAATGCCACTGACGGGATTATCGACGACTGGACCGATCAGACCGAACGGCGGGTGTGGTTTTTGAAGAGCGTTGTGGGGTGATCGGGCGGGTTTTGTGCTAGGTTCACGCCAATGCCCATCGAAATCATCGACCTTGCCAGTGATTCCCGGATAGCCGACTGGGTTGAGGCTAGGCTGAACTTGGCTCTGAAAGCGGCGGGTGATAAACCCATCGCCATCTCGGTCCCCGGCGGCTCCACCCCCTTCCCGATCTTCGCCGATTTGGTCGATCGCGACCTCGATTGGAGCCGCATTTCCGTCTGGCCGGGGGATGACCGGATCGTGCCCGAGGACAACCCCGCCTCAAACGTCGGGCGCATCAGGGCAATTCTGGAACCGGCAGGCGCGAAGGTAGTGGCGCTCAGCGAGCAGGCAGAACCGCCGCATTTTGCGCTGGTCTGGCTCGGCATGGGGACTGATGGCCATGTCGCCTCGCTGTTTCCCAACACCGATCCGCAAGCGGACGCGGCGGACAAAATCATCCGCATTACCCCCGATCCGCTGCCACCAGAAGCACCTTATGACCGGCTGTCGCTGACGATCCCGGCACTGATCAACGGCGATGCGCTGATGTTCGTCATTCGCGGGGCGGCTAAGCGCAGTCTGTTTGAGGCGGCGGCAAGGCAAGAGAATGACCTGCCTGTCGCGCGCCTTCTAAAGGCCTGGGGCAAGCCGGTGACATGCTTCACCTGATCCCGCGTCCGATCCACATTCTCGCGTTACGCACCGTGCATTGGTTGCGGCTGCGTTGGTGGCGGATCAGCAGCGCGCGGGTTTCCGGCGTTCGGGTCGTGGTGATTGACCCGGCCGAGCGCGTCCTGCTCATCCGCCATTCCTATGGAAACGCCAACTGGATGCTTCCCGGTGGCGGGATGAAGCGCGGCGAAGACGCCAGCGTGGCGGGTGCGCGCGAAGTGTTGGAAGAGGCCGGGCTGGCGCTTGCCGATGCAGTCGAGATTGGCACGGTCACCGATAGGGTCCACGGGGCAAATAACCACGTGCGGGTAGTTGCTGGCTGGACCTCGGGCATCCCCCGCGCTGATCTGCGCGAAATAACCCACGCCGAATTCTTCGCGCTTGGTGCCCTGCCCAAAGCTATCTCGCCAAAACTCCCGACCCTGCTTCCCGACTATGTCACAGCAGCAAAAGCTGCGCGTCTGCGCCAGTAGCCACCGGTTCGGGCCGCTCGCCCTCGAGCGTTGACAGCGTCAGTCCCATGAGCCGCACCGGTTGCGGCATGGGAAGGAGTTCGTTCAGCAGGGCATGACCAGTCGCGGCAAATTCGTCGCGCCCGGTGATCCATTCAGACAAGGTGCGCGAATGCGATTTGAGGGTGAAATCAGCATAGCGCAGTTTGAGCGTAATCGTCCGCCCGCGCGCGCCCAGCCGTTCGATGTCAGCCCAGGCTATCGCGATAATACTGTCAAGCGTCTCGCGCAGTGCCGGCCCCGATGAAATGTCGCGATCAAAGGTGCGTTCGGTCCCCACAGATTTGCGCGGGCGGTCAGAGCTGACCCGGCGCAGATCAATGCCTCTTGCCGCGCGGTAAAGGTAATCGGCCTGGCTGCCAAAATGTGCGCGCAGAAACAGGATGTCCTTCGCCGCCAGATCAGCCCCGGTGGCGATTCCCAGCGTCGCCATTTTCTCCGCGCCCTTTGGCCCGATCCCGTGAAACCGCCGCACCGGCAGCGTCGCGACAAATTGCGCGCCCTCGCCCGGCCGGATAATGCAAATCCCATCGGGCTTGTTCTGGTCCGAAGCAATTTTGGCGAGGAACTTGTTGTAAGAAACCCCGGCGCTCGCTGTCAGCCCGGTTTCCGCCTTTATCCGCGCGCGGATCAGCTCGGCTATGCGGGTGGCGTTGCCGATGCCCTTGCGATCTTCGGTAACATCAAGATAGGCTTCATCGAGCGACAGTGGCTCGACCAGCGGCGTGTAATCGCGGAATATCGCCCTGATCTGGCGCGACACCTCCTTATAGGCGGCAAAGCGCGGGCGCACGAAGATGAGATCGGGGCACAACCGCCTGGCTTTGGCCGACGCCATGGCTGATCGCACGCCAAAGCGCCGCGCCTCATAACTCGCCGCCGCGACCACGCCGCGTTCCGCTGCGCCGCCGACCGCCACCGCCCTGCCGCGCAAGGCCGGATCATCGCGCTGCTCAACGCTGGCGAAGAAAGCATCCATATCGACGTGGATGATCTTCCTGAGGCCCATCGGTTCGGGGCCATTGCCGTCAGCGCCAAGGTCCATAGCGCCTGTTTATGCGATTCTTTCCGACAAACGAAATTTCGTGCCTTGGGGGTGGGCATTTGTCCCCCGAGCGTCCATTGGCGGGCCTATGCCAGCTCCTACTCCCCCCGCCTTTCCCCGCGCCTCCCAATACACCTCGCGCACCATTGGCGAGCGTGAACTGATTGTCATGCTGGCGCTGGTTCAGGCGCTGCACGCGGTGGCAATTGACGCGATGCTGCCGGGGCTGGGCGATATCGCCCGCGATCTTGGCGCTCCCGATCCCAACCAGCGGCAGCTGGTGATCGGCGCATTCATGCTGGGGCTGGGGCTCGGAGCCCTTGCGCCGGGAGCACTGGCTGACAGGTACGGTCGCAAGCGAGTGCTGCTGATCTGCATTAGCGGCTATGTCGCGTTGACGCTGGCCTGTGCACTGGTCAATGATTTCAATTCGCTGCTGGTGATCCGCGGCCTGCAGGGACTGGTCAGCGCGGGGCTTGCCGTGGTGCCCAATGCGATCATCCGTGACAAGTTTGAGGGCGACCGCATGGCGCGGCTGCAATCGATGATCGGCATGATTTTCATGGTAGTGCCGATGATCGCCCCAACGCTTGGTCAGGCGATTCTGCTGTTTGCCGGATGGCGCTGGATTTTTGCCTTGATCGCCGTTCAGGGCATCGCGGTTGGCCTGTGGGCGGGATTTCGTTTGCCCGAAACGCTGCACCCCGAATATCGACAGGCAATCGATCCGCGCACCATTGGCCGCAACATGATCACCGCGCTGACCAACCGCCCGTCGATTGGCTATGTCCTTGGCATCAGCTTCGTCATGGGTGCAAGCTGGGGCTATATTCAATCAAGCCAGCAGTTGATCGCCGAGCACTTCGGCGCGGGCAAAGCCTTTCCGCTGTTCTTCGGCGCGATGGCAATTTCAATGGCGTTGGCCAACCTGACCAATTCGCGGATCGTCGAGCGCTTCGGCGCGCGGCGCGTTTCGCACACTGCACTGATTGCCTACATCATTCTGTCAGCCGCACAGGTTTGGCTTGCCTACAGCCGCTATGAAACCCTGTGGACCTTTGCCCCGCTGATTACCCTCAACCTTATGCTTTCAGGCTTCATCGGCTCAAACTTCGGCTCGATTGCGTTGCAACCTTTCGCGCGGATCGCCGGAGCAGCGGCTTCGGTACAAAGCTTTATCCGCATCCTGCTCGGCGCGGTCTTTGGCGCGCTGATCGGCCAGGCCTATGACCAGACTGCAAGGCCTTTGGCCTATTCTTTCCTGATTGCCAGCCTCGCCGCGCTGGCTTTGGTGCTGTTCAGCGAAAACGGCAGGCTGTTTCGGCGGCTCAATCCACCGGGAACGCCAAGGCTGGTGGCGGAGGTTTAGAGATCCTGCGCCTTCATCTGGAAGATCGAGGTGTGCGGAACATAGGCTGCCATGCGTTTGAGCAGCGGATCAAGCGACGTTTCGGCAATGATAATCCCGGCGTGCGCGGGGCGGACAAAGCCGACCTCCGCCATGTGGCTGTTGAACGCCAGCAGGTGATCGTAAAAGCCGAAGGCATTGAGCAGGCCCACCGGCTTGGCATGATAGCCCAGCTGCGCCCACGAAACCGCTTCCCACAGCTCGTCCATCGTCCCGACGCCGCCAGGAATGGTGATGAACCCGTCTGACAGATCGGTGAACGCCGCTTTGCGCTCGTGCATATTGGCGACCACGCGCAGCTCGGTGCAATCGTGATTGGCTACCTCGCCGGATACCAGCGCCTCGGGGATTATGCCGATCACCTCACCGCCTGCCGCTAAAGCCCCCGACGCCACAGCGCCCATCAGCCCAAGCCGCCCGCCGCCATAAACCACGCCGATACCGCGCTCGGCCAAAGTCCGGCCGACATCGTTTGCAAGCGCGATGTAACGCGGATCTTCGGGTGTCGCCGAGCCGCAATAGACAGCAATGTGTTTCATCAAATCAGGACTCCTGCCAGCCAAACGGGAAAGCCGCAGGGTGCTGCACAATTGGGGTGCCGTGGGCAATCTTGCCTTCTGCCGGCTCGCCGCGCTGGAAGGCGGTGAGGATATCTTCGGGGATCGACAAGGAAGGTGCCATCGCGCTCTAATAACGCGGGCTTGCCTCAGCGCAATGTTTGGGCATGATCGGAACATGACCTCACTGCTCCCAAATCGCCAAGGCGTGTTTCTGGCACTGGCAACAGCGCTCGTCATCGGGGCGATCCTGCTTGGCATGGGCCGGGTGCCAATCTGTACTTGCGGCAGCGTCAAGCTTTGGTGGGGCGTGGTACAATCCGCAGAGAACAGCCAGCACATCGCCGACTGGTATTCGTTCAGTCATGTCATGCACGGGTTGCTGTTCTATTTCTTTGCGCATGTGCTGTGGCGGCGGTGGAAGCTGTTGGGCGGCAAGCCAGCCAGCTGGGCGCTGCCGATTGCGGTGGCGTTTGAGGGCATGTGGGAACTGCTGGAAAACTCGCCGATTATCATCAACCGTTATCGCGCAGTCACGGTGAGTCTAGGGTACAACGGCGATTCGGTGCTCAACTCGCTATCTGACATCAGCTTCATGGTGATCGGCTTCCTCATCGCCAGCCGCATTCCCGCTCGGTGGAGTCTGGTGCTGGCAATCGCTTTTGAGCTGTTCACCCTCGCGATGATCCGCGACAACCTGACCTTGAATGTGCTTATGCTGGTCTGGCCGATCGATGCGATACGGCTATGGCAGGCGGGTGCCTGAACCGGAGAAACGTGCAAATGGATATCGGCTTTATCGGGCTCGGCCGCATGGGCGGCAATATGGTGCGGCGGCTGACCAAGGGCGGGCACAAATGCCACGTCTTCTCGATCGACCAGGCCGAGCGTGAAGCGCTTGCCGCAGAAACCGGCTCTATCGCCGCCGGAAGTCTTGCCGATCTGGTGAGCGGAATGCCCGCCCCGCGCACCGTCTGGATGATGGTCCCGGCGGGCAAGGCTACGCAAGGCGTGATCGATGAAATCGCCCCGCGGCTCGCGGCGGGAGACACGCTGATCGATGGTGGCAACTCCAATTTCAAGGACAGCGCCGATCGCGCGGCAGCCCTGGCAACGCGCGGGGTCGCCTTACTCGATTGCGGTACCAGCGGCGGGCTGTTTGGGCTTGAGCGCGGCTATTCGCTGATGGTCGGCGGGGATAAAGCGGCGGTGGCGCGCAATGCGCCGATCTTCGCCACGCTCTCTCCTGGCGTAGCTTCGGCGACGCGCACCCCGGCGCGCGCTGGCGGCCCGGAGGCGGCGGGCGAACAAGGCTGGCTCCACTGCGGCAAGGCGGGCTCGGGCCACTATGTCAAGATGGTGCACAACGGCATCGAATACGGGATGATGCAGGCTTTTGCCGAGGGCTTCGGCCTGTTCGCTACCGCCGGAGCTGATACCGTGCCCGAAGTCATCCGCTATGATCTCGATCTGGCTGGCATCGCCGAAGTGTGGCGGCGCGGATCGGTGGTGTCCTCATGGCTGCTCGACTTAGGGGCCGATGCGCTGGCGGAGAACCCCGATCTTTCCAACTTCTCGCCGCGCGTTGCCGATAGCGGCGAGGGGCGCTGGACGGTGCTGGCGGCGGTCGAACAGGGCGTGAGCACACCGGTAATCGCCGCATCGCTGTTCAACCGCTTCGCCAGTCACGATGATGCCGGGGTGACCAATCGCATGCTGTCGGCTCTGCGCGCCAAGTTTGGCGGACATAAAGGCGTAGCAAAACCTGAAAGCTAGAGTTTTTCCGGAGTAGACGGCACCAGCCCGCTCCCCCGCCCGGCCACCCCCCCTCGGCCAACCAGGCGATTGTACAATATGGGTGGCCGGGTGGG
>JANLOZ010000276.1:0-40921 GCA_031366845.1 Novosphingobium sp.
TGACTTCGTGCTCTTCGAGAATCCGCGCTGGCTGCAGGCGCGCGAGGTGACGCTGTACTATAATGGCGTGCGGCAAAACACGGTCTTCTGGCGCAGCGCAGTCGTCGGCCAGCCGATCGACCCGATCCTGTTTACCCGACCTCACGGAGCCAAACCATGACAGCCTGGATGATCGTTTCGGCTAAAATCAACGACCGCGAGAAATTCGTCTCCGGTTATGGTGTTGTAGCAGCAAAGCTCGTGGCCCAATTCGGCGGGCGCTACATCATCCGGGGGCCGGGGGCTGAAATGCTTGAGGGAGAAGGCTGGGACGGGGCATCGGTCGTGGTCTCAGAATGGCCCGACAAGGCTGCTGCACGCGCCTTCTGGAACTCGCCCGAATATGCCAAAGCGAAGAAACTGCGCGAGGGGCTGGCTGACTGTTCGATCCTTTTGATTGGGGATAGCTAGATGTTTAGCTTCCGATTGTTACACAAAGTTGCTGCACGGAAGGCATGGAAACGATGTACAAACTATCGCGCCGAGCAGGCTCCGCGAAGTGACAAGTGCGCAAGCGTTGGCCCCGCGATGTTGCTGTAAGCGCGACGGGCAATTGGGCTATGTCGCTGGACCCACCGACAAGCACCGCAACTTCGAAGCCGCAGGCATTTCGCGCGCAGCGGTAATGGCATTCAGCACGCGCTGGCAAGAGTTCGGTACTCAAACAAATCAACATGATCGTCGATAACAGGGGCTGGTCAGAATCGCGCCAAGGCTAATCTAGGGCCATTTTCCCCGCGAGCATTCCTCCATCGATGAGGTAGGTCGCGCCGGTCGAATAGCTGGCATCGTCGCTCGCTAAAAAGCGGACGAATTTGGCGATCTCGTCGGTCGCAGCGAAGCGCTTCATCGGGATTATGCTGACGCCTCGCTGCCGCATATTTGGTGTGCCAGCATCGGTCGCCTTCTGTTCCAACGAGCGCATCATCGCGGTGTCGACGGGCCCGGGATTGATGCAATTCACCCTGATATTGTGCTCTGCCCATTCGATCGCAGCGGTCTTGGCGAGGGCGACGATGGCGTGCTTGCTGGCCGCATAGGGGGCGAGGCCGGCATTGCCCCGCAATCCTTCGGTCGAGGCGGTTACGACAACAGATCCGCCACCCTGCCGCCTGAGTGCCGGGTAAATATGCTTCAGCCCAAGGAAAACACCCCGGGCATTCACCGCCATGATGCGATCATATGTCTCCACGTCGAATTCTACGAGCGGCATGCGGGGAACCAGTATGCCGGCATTGAGCGCGCCGATATCGATCCGCCCGTGCGCCTTTTCGGCCGCAGCGACGGTCTGCTCCATCGACCGATCGTCGGAGACGTCGCATTCGTGCCAAGTCGCCCCGGCGCCGATCTGGCTGGCAATTTCGCGCACCCCCTCGACGTTTCTGTCGGCAAGGGCAACGCGGGCGCCGCCTTCGGCCATCTGGCGTGCGATGGCACTGCCGATCTCGCCTGCGGCACCCGTGATCAGTGCGACCTTCCGCTCCACAAACATCAACTTTGCCTTTCACACATTCTTGCCGAAACGCTCAACTAACGATCCCGCGTCTCGCGGCGCAATTTTGGTCTGACGACGTCTTAAGGTTATATTGTGCAGAAGTTGCTGGTGCTGGCAATGGGCCGATTCCACACCACTGTTGACGAACCAGAGTCTGCGCTGTTAGCATCCTGCAAAAGTGCTTGGAGAGAGAGTTTTGGGCGGGCTGAATGATCCGGAAGACGCGCGCTTCCTGGAAGATTTGTAGTCACCGCGCAATCTGACACCGGAGGAACATGACGATGGATTATGACGCAATAGTGATCGGTGCCGGTTTTGCCGGGCTCTACGCGCTGAAACGATTGCGCGATGATCTGGGGCTGCGGACCCATCTTTATGAGCAAGGCTCGGGTGTCGGCGGAACCTGGTACTGGAACAAATATCCCGGCGCCATGTCGGATACGCGCTCGCACCTCTATTGCTATTCGTTTGATAAGGAACTTCTCCAGTCGGACACCTTCGCTCAGCATTATCGCTTGCAGCCGGAGGTGCGGAACTATCTGGAAAACTTCGCCGATCGTTATGATCTGGGGAAGGATATCTCGCTGGCTACCGAGGTGGCCGGGGCTGTCTGGGACGGCGGTGCAAAGCGCTGGCGCGTGGAGCTGGGGGACGGCCGCAATGTCAGCGCGCGGTTTGTCGTGACAGCCCTCGGCCTGCTCGCCAAGCCAAATTTACCGCCGATTGCAGGGATCGAGACGTTTGCTGGTGAAATCACCCACACCTCGCGTTGGCCGGAGGATACGACCTGGAAGGACAAGCGGGTCGGCATAATCGGAACCGGTTCGACCGGGGTCCAGGTCATCACCGCCATCGCAGCTGACGTGGAGCAGCTGACGGTATTCCAGCGCTCTCCACAATACAGCGTTCCATCCGGCAATGGTTTCATGAGCCAGGATCACATCAGCCAGATCAAGGAAAATTACGAAGAGATCTGGGCCCAGGAAAAGGAGACGCTGACCGTCTTCGGCGCCAAGGAAAGCCATGTCTCAGCCCACGATGTAACCGCGCAAGAACGCGAACGCGTGTTCGAGGAATCGTGGGCCGATGGCGGCGGGTTTCGCTTCATGTTCGGCACCTTCAACGATCTGATCACCGATGAGGGAGCCAACGCATACGCCCAGGAATTCATCCGGTCGAAAATTCGCCAGGTGGTCAAGGATCCCGTCAAGGCCGAAAAGCTTATCCCACACGATCTTTATGCCAAGCGGCCGCTTTGCGATGCAGGCTATTATCAGCAGTTCAACCGGGACAACGTCGATGTCGTCGATGTGAAAGCCAATCCGATTGCGCGCATCGAAGGCAACAGGGTGATCCTGCAGGGTGGCGAGTCCTATGAACTCGACATGCTCATCCTCGCCACGGGGTTCGATGCCGGTGACGGCAACTACATGCGCCTCAAGCTGGATGGCGTGGACGGGGTTTCCATTCAAGACCAATGGAAAGACGGGGCCAGAAGCTATCTTGGCCTCATGAACGCGAATTTTCCGAATCTGTTCATGGTCAACGCACCTGGCGTCCCGTTTGCCAACCAGCCGCCGGCCATCGAATTGCAGGTCAACATGGTTGCCGAGCTTATCGAGCAAACACTGGGCCGCAATGCCGCCGCGATCGAAGCGAAGCAAAGCGCCGAGGATGGGTATGTCGACCTTTGCATGGACCTGACGAACGCGACGATCCTGCCAAAGACCGAGACCTGGATATTGGGGCGGAATATTCCCGGAAAACCCCTCAGCCTCAACTTTTACATGGGGGGGTATAGCAGATATAAGGAGGTGCTTCAGGACGTGCGGACGCGGGATTATGAGACTTTCAGTTTTCATGAATGAGGCTCGTGGGCGGTCACTTTCGTTAAACCCAATTGGCATGGCCGGTCAGAGACCGATCAGCCCTGACGATTTGTGGGCCAGGTGGTGGTTCCAGCCAAATTCCGCCCTCTAGTGATGCCTCAAAACGCCTGTGCGCTTTTCCACAGCATGTAGGCCGCGACGACAAAGATGAGGACGGCGAACACCGTTTTGAGTAGACCAGCCTGCGCGGCCAGCCGCTTGGCGGCTGCGGTCCCAGCGAGACTGCCGAAGACCCCGCCCCCGATAAACAGAGCCGCGAGTGGCCAGTCGATCAGCCCGGATACGGCGTAATTCAGCGCCGTCGTCAACCCAAAGGCGGTGACAGCGACGAGCGAGGAGCCAATCGCGTTGAGGATGGGCATGCCCGTAGAAGCGACAAGGCCCGGCACGATCAAGAAGCCACCGCCAATGCCGAAGAAGCCCGAGAATGCGCCACTGCCCAATCCGAAGCCCAGAACTTTGGGCGCGTTTTGGCGGTTACATGCTGCTCTAGGGTCGCCAACATCGCCGCGACCTCGCAGCATCGCTGCGCCGACAATCACCATCACGATAGCAAACAGCGCTAGCAGCTTTTGTCCGTCGACTGCCTTACCAAGCGTCGATCCACCAAAGGCCCCGATAACACCGGCAGTGGCGAACATCAGGGCGCATCGCCATTTGACATTCCCGGCCCGGGCGTGACTGACAAGAGCCGCTGCCGCGCTCGCTGCGACCGAAAGGGCACTGGTGCCAATGGCCACATGGGGGTTGGTCACGCCTACAAGATAGATTAACAGTGGGACAGCCAGGATCGAACCGCCGCCACCCACCAAGCCCAGCGAGAATGCCACTAGTCCCCCCGAAAGCACTGCCAACACACATTGGACGGGTTCAAGCGTCACGTTGGCGATTCTTGGTTGACATCGCTTGAGGAAACAGCGCCAGCATCACAGCGCGTCCAGCGGAATTTTGAGATAGCGCACGCCGTTCTCTTCCGGCGTTGGCAGATGACCAGCGCGCATGTTGACCTGAACCGACGGCAAGATCAGCCGCGGCACCCCAAGCGTCGCATCGCGCGCTGTGCGCATGGCGACAAATTCCGCTTCACTCACACCATCATGGATATGGACATTGGTCCGCCTCTGTTCGCCCACACTCGACAACCAGACGAATGTGTCGCGCGCCGGGGCTTTGTAATCATGGCATAGATATAGGACCGTCTCATCAGGGAGCGACAATATCCGCCGGATCGACTGGTAGAGTTGGCGCGCGTCTCCACCTGGAAAATCAGTGCGGGCAGAGCCATAGTCCGGCATGAACATCGTATCGCCGATGAACACCACGCCGCCGATCACATAAGCAATGTCCGCTGGCGTGTGGCCCGGCACGTGGAGAACCATCGCGGGCAAAGTGCCGACCTGGAAGGCATCCCCATCGTCGAACAGATGATCAAAGTCAGACCCATCGCGGACAAAGTCGGTGCCCGCGTTGAACAGTTTTCCGAAGGCCTGCTGCACGGTGATAATGTCGCGCCCAATGGCGATTTTCCCACCCAGCCGCTGTTGAAGATAGGGTGCTGCCGACAGGTGGTCAGCATGGGCATGGGTTTCAAGCAGCCAATCAATGGTCAGCGCCTCCTCCGTGACATAAGCGACAAGCGCGTCTGCCGAAGCGGAGGCAGTGCGACCCGAGTCGGGATCATAGTCCAGCACGCTGTCGATAATGGCAGCATGCTTGCTCTCGGGATCATGGACGACGTAGCTCGCGGTGAAGGTTACTTCGTCGAAAAAGGCTTTAACTATGGCGTGGTGTCCTGCGGCGAAGATCTGGGCCGCCGCGCGTTCAATCGCTGGATCGGCTGCGTTTGTCATCTTGGCGTCTGTTCTGGCGCGTCGGCACCAAGCGCAGGACAGTAAATATCGCGCAGCACTGCTATCACGCGCCCCGTGTCGGGATTGGCGATCCGGTAATACAGCGACTGCGCTTCCCGGCGAAACGTTACCAACCCGTCACTGCGCAGTCGTGCCAGATGCTGGGATAGGGCCGACTGACTGAGGCCGACGACATCTACAAGCGCGCCCACGGTCATCTCCTCTGCTGAAATCAGGTGGCAAAGGATAAGCAAACGCCGCTCATTGGAAAGCGCTTTGAGCAAGGCTGCGGCTAGGCCGGCCTTTTCGGCGAGTTGGGGCAGAGATTGATCAGGCGTCATACTGCCTATTATATATTGAATATCTAATTTAGCAATACCTTATATATGGCCAACGCCAGACCGCAACGAAAGACTGCCTTGGCTGGCCAAACTCGTACAACCTTCGACAATCGAATCCATCAAACAAGCCCCAGCGACCGCCCCTTAATCTGCAGCGCTAGATATTTTGAGAACGAGCGATTTTGCCGGAGGCTGCCTCCGGCAATCCAGAAACCCTGCTGACCGGTCTGTTTCCACATCGCCCGCAGCTCGCCGTGTTCATCCATTCCCCAGACCGGGCCGACTTTTTCGGCGACCGCCTCGCCCATGATCGCGCGGACCGATTCCTGCATGTTGTCATAACCCGCGGCGATGACGACCAGATCGTATTCCGCGGCCGAGCCATCGGCGAACTGCACCGCCTTGCCATCAAATCCGGCGATAGTGGTCCCGTGCTTGACCGTGATCGCGCCGCTGACGATCAGATCGGATGTGCCAACATTGATGTAATAGCCGCCGCCCCGGCGATGGAAATTGGTCAGAAAGCCGCTGTCGTCTTCGCCATTATTGGTGGCAAAACCGGCGCGGTTGAGGCCGACGATGAGATCCTTGTCGAGCTCGGCAACCCGCCTGGTCATCTCCTTGTGCAGCTTCTCAAGCACCGCAAAAGGTATCGAGTCACTCAGCATATCGACCTGTTCGGTCGGCGGGCCATTCTCTTTATAGGCCGCATAGGCCAGGGTTGTGCCGGGATCGAGGCTGATGATGCAGGTCGAGCCGCGCTGCAGCATGGTCACGCTGGCGCCAGCGCCATTGAGTTCCTGCGCTACGTCATGGGCAGAGGCGCCCGATCCGACCACCAGCGCGCGCTTGCCTGCAACGTCCACCCCGCCAGAATATTCGGCGGCATAGAGCAGCTGTCCCGAATAGTTTTCGGCACCCGGCAGATCGATCCGGCGCGCGCCGCCGAAGACCCCGGTTGCGAGTACCACATTGCGCGGGCGGACCAGGCTGATCGATCCGTCACCGCGCCGCAATGTCAGCGTCCAGCGCTGTTCTGCTGCGTCGTAATGGCTTTGCTCCAGCGTGGTGGCAGTCCACGCCGCGATCGACATGGCATTGGTGTAAATCTCCAGCCATTCGGCCAGCTGATCCTTGGTGATATAGACCGGCCAGGATGCGGGAAAGGGCATGTAGGGCAGGTGGTTGGCCCATACTTGATTGTGGAGCACCAGCGATGCGTAGCGGTTGCGCCAGACATCGCCGATGCGCGGTTCCTTTTCGATCACCAGCGCCGCAACGTTCAACGCGCCAAGCCGGGCTGCCAGTGCAAGGCCGGTCTGCGCCCCGCCGATAATCACCGTGTCGGGTTCGCTCGTTTCATAATGGGCAGAATGCTTCGCTGCGGTCATCCATGTTCGGGACTGGGTGTGCGAAGGTTCAGTGAACGTGGGCCGCTGGTTTCCAGCCTTTTCCTCATGTCCCTTGAGGTTATCAAGCGCGGTAAAAAGGGTCCAGGCCGACCATGTGCCGGAGCCCTTAGCCACATTGCGCAGTCGGAAATGCCCCCGGCACAAGCCAATATCGGTGTCAAAGTCGAACAGGGCTTCGATCGATGGGTCAATGTCGCCGCGCTTGACTAACTGAACGCTGCCCACGTCGAGCACGAATGCACAAGGTCTGCGGCCCTGCGCAAAGCTGACTATACCGGCGCCGACAACTTCATTCCCGCAAAGCGTTCGAATATCCCAGCTCAGTGCCAGAATGTCGCGCCAATAGGCATTGTCAGTCAAAAGGGCAGCGACCGCTTCCGGTCCGCTCGATGCGACGGCCGCCGCGAACTGATCGAGCCAATCCCGTGCAATCTGCGTTGCGGAACCGTGATCGGGAGCGTCGGTAATCCCAGCCTTCGTCATCCTTATCCTCCGGACGTGCCAATATTTTCCACAATACCGTTGACCTTTTTGCCAATCAGCCTCTTTAGTCAACGACGCTGATGGAAAAAGTGGCATCCCTATGAGCAAAGAGGCGGTCCCAGGCGCTGCAGAAGCGGAGTGGTTGAGCGCGGCGCTGGCCGACGCCAACATTCCGACGCTCGCCTGTGTGCTGGTACATCTGACGGGCGAGCGGCGTTGGCTGGAAGGGCGTTATGCGCCGCGCCGCGCACGCGGTATGGATGACAATGACAGCGGTGGGTTGCCCGATGCAGTGCAGGCTGAAATCCGGGAGGCCGCGCGGGCCGCGCTTGCGGACTGGATAGCCGGCAAGCCGCTGGCGCTCGCCAATCCTTCCGACGACCAGCTTGTCGAAATGATGAACCTGGCGTTGGGCGAGCAGGTGCCCGCCGCCTATGCGCCGATGATTCGCGGCGACCTGGCGCTGTCACCGGCGTTGGAGGAACTCCACGGCGCGCTTTCGCCGCCACCGGGCTTCACCGCACTGGTCATCGGTGCGGGCATTTCGGGGCTATGCGCGGCGATCGAGCTGGCCAAAGCCGGCATCCCCTATGTTATCGTCGAGCGGCGTCAGGCGCTCGGCGGGGTCTGGTTCGACAATCGCTATCCCGGCGCCGCGTGTGACGTCCCAAGCCATCTCTATTCCTTCTCCTTCGCGCCCTACGACTGGTCGCGGTTCTTCGCGGGCAGCCGGGAAATTAACGCCTATCTCGATTGGGTGGCTGATGATCATGACGTCCGGCGGCACATCCGGTTCGGCTGCGAGGTTACCGAAGCCCGCTTCAACGAAGCGAGCGGCGAGTGGGAGGCCGATGTTATTTTGGCCTCAGGCGCGCGCGAAACGCTCAGAGCGGCGATGTTGATCAGCGGTGTCGGTGCTTTCAACAAGCCGCGTATTCCCGATGTGCCGGGGCTGGGCGGCTTCAAGGGGCCGAGCGTTCATACAGCACAATATCCCGATGCCGGACTCGATCTGGCGGGGCGCAACGTGGTTCTGGTTGGCAACGGGGCCAGCGCGATGCAGGTCGCGCCGGCGATAGTCGATGAAGTCGCCACGCTCACGATTGTTCAGCGCACCCCGCAATGGGCGGCGGCATTTCCCAAGTTCGGAAAGGGGATCCCCGATGCGCTGCGCCGACTGCTGCATGAAGTGCCGTTATATCGCCGCTGGTATCGACTGCTGCTGAGCTGGGCGTTCAACGACAAGCTCTATGAAGCGCTGACCCAGGACCCCGATTGGGACGGCCAGGGCCGCTCGATCAATGCGATCAACGAGACGCACCGCAAGGGACTGACCGCCTATGCCCGGTCCGAGCTTGGCGAGGCGCAGCATTTGCTTCCCGAAGTGATCCCGGATTACCCCCCATTTGGCAAGCGCATGCTGCTCGACAACGGCTGGTTCCGCACCCTCGCGCGCGAAGAGAAAGTGACGCTGGTCACCGGCGGCGTAACCGAAGTGCGGCCCGACGCAGTCGTCACCAGCGACGGCGCGGTTCACAAGGCGGATGTAATTATCTGGGCGACCGGCTTCGACGTGGTCAATCTGCTCGCGCCGATGAAGATCATCGGCATCGGCGGGCGCGAACTGCATGACGATTGGGACGGCGACGATGCGCGCGCCTATCTGGGCACTGTGGTTCCCGGCTATCCCAACTTCTTCTGTCTTTATGGCCCCAACACCCAATTCGGCCACGGCGGCAGTTTGATTACCGTGCTGGAGCGTCAGATGCATTATGTCATGTCGCTGCTGGGCAAGATGTTCGCCTCCGGCTTCACCCGGGTTGTGGTCCGGAAGGATGTGCATGATGCCTACAACGCCAAGGTCGATGAAACGCATCAGCAGATGGTGTGGACCTATCCCGGCGTTGAGAGTTACTACAAGAACAGCAAGGGGCGGATCGTGGTCAACAATCCGTTCCGGATCCTCGATGTGTGGCGCATGACCGAGACTGCCGATCTGGACGAATATCGTTGCACCGCAGGGTCAGACCTGCATGCCCGGATGCCAGCATGAGCCAGGCGGTCGAAATCGAACGGTTTGAAGCGGCGCTGGTGATCGCGATCAACCGGCCTGCACAGCGCAACGCGGTCAACCAAGCGGTGTCGCTGGCGATTGCCGAAGCGCTCGACCGGCTGGATAGTGATCCGGCCTTGCGGGTTGGCATAATCACCGGGCGAGGTGGCTCGTTTTGCTCAGGGATGGACCTCAAGGCGTTTCTGGATGGCGAGCGGCCCGAGCTTGCAGGGCGCGGCTTTGGCGGACTGACTGAGGCACCGCCGAAGAAGCCATTGATCGCCGCGGTGGAAGGATTTGCGCTCGCCGGCGGATGCGAGCTGGCGCTGGCCTGCGACCTGATCGTTGCCGCAGAAAACGCCTGGTTTGGCCTTCCCGAAGTGTCGCGCGGGCTGGTTGCCGGATCGGGCGGGCTAGTCCGCCTGCCGCGCCGCATTCCATCGGCGATTGCGCTTGAATATGCGCTGACGGGGGAGCGGATGGACGCGGCGACCGCGCATTCGTGGGGTTTGGTTAACCGGCTGTCTGCTCCCGGTGAGGCGCTTGCAGATGCGCTGAAGCTGGCGGGCAAGATCGTCGCTAATGCGCCGCTTTCGACGCTGATGACCAAGCGCATCATCCAGGAATCGCCGGGTTGGGCCGAAGGCGAGATTTGGGATCGGCAACGCCCGCTCGCGGAATCGGTGCTGGCATCCGAAGATGCGCAGGAAGGTGCCCGCGCTTTCGCCGAAAAACGCAGTCCGGACTGGAAGGGCCGATGACCCGGCGTGTGGCAGTTATCGGCGGCGGCACAATGGGTGTCGGCATTGCCTATGTGTCGGCGATGGCGGGCGGGCATGTGACAGTTGTCGAGCCGGATGATGCGCGCGCTGCTATTTTCAGCAAGATCGTGGGAGAAACGGTCCAGTCATCGATCAAACGCGGCAAACTTGATGCGGCAGGAGGTCAGGCGCTCACCGCGCGTATTGCTCGGATCGCGAGCGTTGACCTGATCCCCACGGGCCTGGATATCGCCATCGAGACCGTGCCCGAACGGCTCGAACTCAAGCTCGATGTCCTCGCCCGTATCGCCGCACGCGGCCCGAAGCTGATCGGCAGCAACACCAGCGCGATGTCTATTGACCGACTGGCACAGGCCCTGCCTGACCCGGCTGCGTTCTTGGGCATGCATTTCTTCAACCCCGTCTGGTCGCTGCCTCTGGTTGAGCTGATCCGAGGCGAACAGACGTCGCAGGCCGCACTCGATCAGGCCCGAGATTTCGTCACCTGGCTCGGGAAGCAATCACTTACTGTCCGCGATGTGCCCGGCTTTGCCACCAGCCGCCTTGATCTGATTGCCAGCCTTGAAGCCATGCGGATGCTCGAAAGCGGCGTCGCGAGCGCTGAGGATATCGACCGAGCGGCGGTGCTGGCTTACCGCCATCCGGTTGGGCCGCTGCGGCTGAGCGATATTGTCGGGCTCGACGTCCGCCTCGATATTGCCCGCACCTTGCAGGCCGCCCACGGTGACCGGTTCGCGCCGCCGCAGATATTGATCGACATGGTCGGCGAAGGAAAGCTTGGGGCTAAATCGGGCCAGGGCTTCTTCGCGTGGCCTGAGTAACTGGGCCCAAATGACTGGAGTGATCTGAAATGTCGTCTGAATTGTTCCAATCCTCGCTCTGCGACACTGCCGACCACCACCGCGATTTGCGCAACGCGGTCAGCAAGCTCGTCGGCAGGTATGGACGGAAATATTTCCAGGATGTGGTCAACAAGGGCGAGCAGCCCGACGCATTGTGGAAGGAACTGGGCGAATCCGGGTTCCTGGGTGTCCATGTGTCCGAAGAATATGGCGGCGGCGGCGGCGGGCTGGCCGAGCTTAACATCTGCATTGAGGAGACCGCGGCGCAAGGCTGCCCGATCCTCTCAATGGTCATTTCCGCGATCACCGCACCGATCATTGCAGCCTGCGGTTCGGAAGAGCTCAAGCGCGAATGGTTGCCCGGCATCGCCAACGGCACGCGCAAGATGTGCTTTGCCATTACCGAGCCCGATGCCGGATCGAACACGCACAAGGTGACGACCCATGCAGTGAAGCGCGGCAATGGCTGGGTGATCAATGGCGCGAAATACTGGACGTCGGACATCGATCAGTCCGAAGCGGTGCTGTTGGTGGCCCGCGACGGCGCGCCGGTAACCGATGGCAGCCGTCAAGGTCTGTCGCTGTTCGTTGTGCCGACGGGCGCGCCGGGGATTTCGATGACCCGGATCGATGCGGCGCTGCGCACCACCGAGAAGCAGTTTTCCGTGTTCTTCGATAATGTTGAAATTCCCGGCGAAGCACTGATCGGCGAGGCGGGGGCGGGGCTGAAACAGGTCTTCTCCGGCCTCAATCCGGAGCGCATTGCTGCGGCAGCGATCAACAACGGCATTTCGCGCTTTGCGCTCAATCAGGCGGCGCAATATGCCAAGGACCGCTCGGTGTGGAAGACGCCCATCGGTGCACATCAGGGCGTCGCCCATCCGCTTGCTGAATGCTATATCAATGTGCAGGCAGCCCGGCTGCTCAATGCCCGCGCGGCGCAGCTGTGCGATGGCGGCGAGGATGCAGCCGAGACCGCCAATATGGCCAAGTTCGCCGCTGCCGAGGCATCGCTTAAGGCGCTGGATCAGGCGATCCAGGTGCATGGCGGCAATGGCCTGTCGAACGAATATGGTCTGGCGGACCTGTGGTTCATCGCCCGGCTTCACAAGACCGCACCGGTCAGCCGCGAGATGATTTTGAACTTCGTATCGACGCACGCGCTGGGCTTGCCGAAGAGCTATTGATCCGATGGAAAGCAACCTACTCGCCCTCTTGCGGACTCACGCGGCACACAGGCCGGACGCGCCCTGCCTGACATTCGGGGACCAGGCACTGAGCTTTGGTGAGATGAACACGCGGTCCAGCCGCGCGGCAAATGCGCTGGCAGAGCAAGGTATGCAGCCCGGCGACCGCGTCGCGATTATCGCGCGCAACGCGCCGGCGCATTTCGAATTGCTTTTTGCCTGCGCAAAGGCCGGAGCGATCTTACTGCCGGTGAACTGGCGGCTCTCGGCGCGGGAAATAGCGGGAATACTGGAGGACAGCTCTCCTTCATTTCTGGTCGTCGAAGATGACTTGCATTCCCTGCTCGCCGAGACGGCAAACCCTCCAAAAACCATCAAACTCGCGGCCCACCCGGCCTGGCGCGATGCCGGGGCTGACGGGGATAAAGGCCGCCTTCCTTCTCCTAACGATCCGCTGCTCATCCTCTACACATCTGGCACTACAGGCCTGCCCAAGGGCGCGGTGCTAAGCCATGGCAATCTCTCCTATCTGGCGCGGATGGCGCAGGAGCTTTGGGGCTTTACTGCCAGCAGCGTCAATCTGGTCGCGAGCCCGCTCTTCCACATTGGCGGAATTGGTTATGCCATGACGGGAATGAGCCAGGGCGGCCACACCGTGCTGATGCAGCAGCTTGTACCGACCGAGATCATCGCGGCGGTCCGCGATCACCGGGTGACGCACGGCTTTTTCGTGCCGACCGTGATCCAGATGCTGCTCGAGGTGCCGGGTGTGGCCGAGATGAAGCTGACCAGCCTTGACCGCATCTTTTACGGCGCAGCGCCCATCGGCGAGGCTGTGCTGAAGCGGGCCATCGCGGTGTTCGGATGCGGCTTCAGCCACGTTTATGGCATGACCGAAACAGCCGGCACCGTGGTGACGCTGGCGCCCGAGGATCATGATCCCGATGGCCCGCGCGCGCACCGCCTGCGATCATGTGGATTGCCGATGCCTTGGAATGAGCTGGCGCTTATTGATCCTGCGACCGGCAATCCTGTGGCCACCGGCGAACTGGGCGAAATCCGTATTCGTTCCAAGGTTAATATGCTTGGCTACTGGAACAAGCCTGAGGAAACCGCGAAGACTATCACGTCCGATGGCTGGCTGTGCACTGGCGATGCGGCCTTCCAGGACGCTGACGGCTATGTTTATATCCATGACCGGTTCAAGGACATGATCGTTTCGGGCGGTGAGAATATCTATCCGACCGAAATCGAGAATGTGCTTTACGATCATCCGGGCGTTGCGGCAGTGGCCGTGATCGGCGTGCAGCATGAGCGCTGGGGGGAGACGCCGCGGGCGTTCGTGGTAGCGCGCCCGGGCGAGCAGCCGACCGAAGCCGAACTTATCGCCTTCACCCGAGAGCGTCTGGCGCATTACAAATGCCCGACTTCGGTCGCCTTTGTCACCGCGCTACCGCAGAACGCATCGGGCAAGATACTCAAGAAAGACATGCGTGATCCGCAATGGCTGGAGAAGCATTCATGAGCATCAGCCCGTCCGCCCAATTGCTGCGCGGCTTTGCCGTCGATTTTCTCACCGCGCACAATCTGGCGGCGGTCGAGACAATCATGGAGCCTGATTACAGCCTCAGCATCGGCGGACATCTGTTCAGCGGGCGCGATGACAGCTACCTGCCCGCAACCGCAGCGCAGCTGGAGCAATTTCCGGGTCTGTGCGTCACCGTGCATGACACGGTGATCGGGCCCGAAATCGTCGCAATGCGCTTTACCGAACACGGCGCGTCAGTTCGGCATGGCGGCCAGCTTTCGACCTGGGGCGGGGTGACTCTGTTCCGGATCAAGAATGGCCGTCTGCATCAGGGCTGGGCCGAAGAGGACTATTTCGCGCGCAAACGGCAATTGGCGACTGGCCCATGCGATGTGGTCAGGTCACCGCATCCCGCGCCCTGGGATGCCCCGTGCGAGGCGCCTGATACGGAGGTTGAAGCGCTGGCCAGTGCATGGCTCGCCGATCCGGCAAGCTGGGCCGATACGTCGTGCATCGAAGAAATCAGCGCCGAAGGACCGAGCTTCGCCGAACTTGTTGCTATTGAAGCCGTTACGGTCAACCAGCTGTTTTCTGCGGGCCATCGCGGCGCATTCCATCTCTCGTGCACCGGCACCTACACCGGCGGGTTTGCCGATACCGACCCGGGCCGCATCGACCAGAGGGTAACCCTGCGCCTTGCCGGGATATTCGATGTCTCAGGCGGCCAAGTCTCGCACATCCAGGTCACCGCCGACCGGCTCGGCCTGCACCGTTCATTGATGGGACCCAAATGAGCAAGATTATCATCACTTGTGCCGTCACTGGCGGCGCCCATACGCCGACCATGTCGGATGCGCTGCCTTGCACGCCCGCCGAAATCGCCGAGCAAAGCATCGCCGCTGCCGAAGCAGGAGCGGCCATCCTGCATCTCCACGCTCGCATGCCCGAGGATGGTCGGCCAACCGGCGATCCTGAGATCTACGGCCAATTCCTTTCGGTGATCAAGCAGCGCACCGATGCGGTGGTCAATATCACCACCGGCGGCTCGGCAACGATGCCGCTGGTCGAACGGCTGCGGGCTGCGGTTCACTTCAAGCCGGAAATGTGTTCGCTCAATATGGGCACGATCAACTTCGCCATGTTCCCTGCTGCCAAGCGGATCACCAGCTGGAAGCATGACTGGGAGAAAGATTACATCCTCGGCTCGGACGATTTCATCTTCCGCAACACCTTCCGTGACATTGCGACGATCCTTGAGACGATGGGTGAAGCAGGCACGCGGTTCGAGCATGAATGCTATGATGTCGGCCACCTCTATAACCTCGCTTATTTCGTCGATAGCGGCGCGGTGAAGCCGCCTTTCTTCATCCAGATGATCTTCGGCATTCTGGGCGGCATCGGGCCGGATCTCGAAAACCTGATGTTTATGAAGGGGACCGCCGACCGATTGTTCGGCAAGGACAGTTTTCAATGGTCTGTGCTCGCAGCGGGCAAGCATCAGATGCCGTTCCTCACGCAGGCCGCACTGATGGGCGGCCATGTGCGCTGTGGGTTGGAGGACAGCCTGTTCATCGAACGCGGCCAGCTTGCCGTGTCTAACGCGCAGCAGGTTGAAAAGATCGTGCGCATAATCCGCGAAATGGGCCATGAACCCGCGACACCGGCCGAGGCGCGCGCGATGCTGAACCTCAAAGGCGGCGACCGGGTGGAGTTCTAGTCATGGCACGCACAATCGTCGACCTCTCGATCTATCTCGAAAATGACGTGATCTCTGATCCACCGCCGTACCGGCCCAGGATTGAATACGTCGATCACACGACATCAGTGCCCGACCTGATCGGTTTTTTTCCGGGCCTCAGGCCCGAAGACCTGCCCGATGGCGAGGCATGGGCGATCGAGCGGATCGAGCTGATCACCCACAATGGCACCCATCTTGATGCACCCTATCATTTCGCCTCAACGATGAATGGCAATTTGAAAGAGGGGGGCGAGCGCGCCATCACCATTGATGAGGTGTCGCTCGACTGGTGTTTCCAGCCGGGTGTGAAATTGGATTTTACGGCTTTCCCCGACGGCTATGTCGTGACGGCGGATGATGTGGAGGCCGAACTCTCACGCATCGACCACGCGCTCTCCCCACTCGAAATCGTCGTCATTAATACGGCAGCGGGCAAGCGTTACGGCCAGGATGATTATGTCACCGCTGGCTGCGGCATGGGCTATGACGCCACCATGTATTTGCTCGAACGCGGGGTCCGGCTGACCGGCACCGATGGCTGGAGCTGGGACGCGCCGTTCTTACATACCCGCACCGCCTATGAGGCGACCGGCAATGCCGCGCTGATCTGGGAAGGCCACAAGGCGGGGCGCGACATCGGCTATTGCCATCTGGAAAAACTCCACAATCTCGAAGTACTGCCGCCGACCGGCTTCACGATTGCTTGTTTCCCGATGAAAATCAGGGCGGCCTCTGCGGGATGGACAAGGGCTGTAGCAATTTTTGACGCCTGATTTGAGGACGCTTGCGATGAAAGCCTATCAGTACCGCATGGGCGAGCCGATTTCGGCGCTCCAGATTGTCGACCTTCCCATGCCGAGCGTCGGCCCCGGACAAGTGCTGGTGAAAATGCACGCTGCCGCGCTCAACTTCCGCGACATTCTTGTCGTGACGGGGCAGTTTCCCCGCGCGCAGCAGGAAGTGATTATCCCGCTGTGCGATGGTGCTGGCGAAGTGATCGAATTGGGTAGCGGGGTGACTTCACTCAAGGTGGGCGACCGGGTAACGCCGCTCTACAACCAGCGGTGGATGGCAGGCGAAATGCAGGACGAGGATACAGCATGGTCGCTGGGCGGCTGCATCGATGGGGTCGCGGCAGAATATCGCGTGTTCGGTGAAATGGGCGTGCTCAGATTTCCCGATCATCTGACTTATGAGGAAGCTGCGACGCTGCCTTGCGCCGGAGTCACTGTATGGAACAGCCTTCATGGGCTGCGCCCGCTGGCTGCCGGAGACACTCTGTTGACGCTGGGCACCGGGGGCGTTTCGATCCTTGCGCTGCAGATGGCCCATGCGGCAGGTGCCGAAGTAATCATCACGTCTTCAAGCGACGAAAAGCTGGCGCGGGCCAAAGCGCTCGGCGCAGACCATGTCATCAATTATGTGACTACACCCGACTGGGACGTTGCCGTGCGCGCGATCACCGGGGGGCGCGGCGTCGATCATGTCATCGAAAATGCCGGCGGCGCAACGATGCTAAAGTCGATCAACAGCACCCGGCGCGGCGGGTGGATTCACATCATCGGCCTGATCGCGCCCGGCGAGATCGATCCGGTCCACATATTGCTGAGCGGCGTGACGGTGAGCGGCAAGGAAGTCGGCTCGCGCGAGATGTTCGCCGCGATGAACCGCAGCCTCGCGCATTCCCGGATCAAGCCGGTAGTCGACAAGGTTTTCGCGTTTGACCAGCTGGCCGAAGCGCTCGGCGAGCTGGGCAAAGGCAAGCATTTCGGCAAGCTGGTGCTGTCGATCGCTTAGTCTATTCCACTGGCGTGGAATCGGTGCCGCATCTGTTTCATCATATCTGAAACAGAATCCAAGAACGCGGGTTGCCTTTTACCTGTCAGGCGGCAACGCGGACCTGGGCATCCATTTTGCGCAATTCGGGCATGATCTGGTCCGCGAAAAGTTTGAGGCTGTTCTGAGCCGCATCAAACGGCAAGCCGCCAAAGGAAAACACCAGCAACGCATTAAAATCGCCAACAAGTTCGCGCCGCGCCCGATACTTCTCGATCACCTGCCTGGGCGTGCCGTAATTCTGGGCTTCGATGTAGGTTTTCTGCGATTCTTCCATCCCGGCGCTCTTGATCAGATCGGCACCGACCTGATAGCCTTCATAACCCCGGATGTTCTTGAAGTGATCGCCGGCGAATTCGTAGTGGTCGGTCACCGCGACATAGTGGTTGCCGATGTGCTCATAAGCGAGGCGCTTGGCTTCTTCTTCGTCCTCGTGAATGACAGTGCAGTCGGTCAGCACCGGTGAGAGTGGCGTGCGGCCAGGGTGCATTTTGCGCCACTGCTCGCGGTAGAGCTCAATCATCGGCATGTGCCGTTCGAACGCGAACTGGATGAAGGTCATCATCCGCCCACCGATATCGGCAGCGGCTAGGGCTGAATCATTCGACATTGCGACACAGTAGAGGTCGTCGCGATAGCCGCGCATCGGCCTGGGCCGGATTTCGACGCGCGGCTGCTTGTAATACTTGCCGTCGCCTTCGGCAAAGCCGGTATCCAGCGCGTCGAGGATCATCTTTGCCGCCTCGTCAAACCGCTCGCGCGATTCGGCCATATCGATGCGGAAACCCTTATATTCGCGTCGGGCCAGCCCGCGTCCCATGCCAAGCGCCACGCGACCGGGGGCAAAACATTCCAGCAGCGCCATCTTTTCGGCAACCCGCAGTGGATCGTTCCACGGCAGGATGACGGCGCCAGGGACGAGCTTGGCTTTGCTGGTACGCGACGCAAGGTAAGAGAGATACTGCATATTGTCGGGGCAGAGGCCATAGTCCTCGAAATGGTGCTCGACGCTCCAGATCGAATCAAAACCCTGCTGGTCGGCGGCGATGGCAAGGTCGATTTCGCCCTGGTACATCTGAAAGTCGCTCAGATCCTTGTGCCAGTTCTGCATCACATTCAGGAAGCCGATTTCCATCTTCTCTCTCCATCGGGAATCAAATGGGCCACCTTGATAAGCGGTCACGAGGCAAAGGATTACGCGACCTAAAATTCCTGTCAACGGTCTAGTTGAAAGCGCTTGTCGAGGGTGGGACGCTGGACTAAGTCTGCGGTCGTAAGCGGCGGCTTACTCTCGCAAACGCACATCGAGTTGCGCAATCAGGAGGATTTATGCCAAGCAACGAAGCACCAGCAGTTCTAAAGCTCAACAACGATTTGCGCGATGCGTGGTTGGCCGATCCGAACTACACGTTCGATGATTTCCGCCGGATATTCGACGCTTGGTTTACTCAGTTTTCGATTCCCGAGGGCACCAGTGTCGCTGCGGTCGACTGCGGCGGTGTACCCTGCCTTTGGATCGATGCCCCCGGGTCGGCGCAAGACCGGGTAATCGTCCATTTTCATTCAGGCGGTTATCTGATGGGTTCGGCGAACGGCTATCGTTCATTCGGCGGATTTCTGGCTGCGGCGACCGGCTGCCGGGTGCTGGTTGTGGACTATCGGCTGGCTCCTGAAAATCCGCATCCTGCGGCAATCGAGGATGGCCTGGCTGTTTACAAATGGCTGCTCAGCGAGAATGTCGATCCACGAAAGCTGTTGATCTGCGGCGATTCAGCCGGCGGCGGGCTGGCGCTGATCACTTTGCAAGCGCTCCGTGATGAGGGGCTGCCACTGCCTGCAGGCGGCATATCGATCTCGCCGCTGGCCGATCTGACCCATTCCGGCGAATCGTACGTAATCAATGCAGGTAAAGACCCGCTGGTATCGATGGATTTGATCAAGATGATCGGATCTGCCTATTGCGGCCCGCTCGATCCCAAGCTTCCGCGTATTTCTCCGCTCTTTGGCGATTGGCGCGGATTGCCGCCGTTGCTGATCTTCGCTGGTGAGATCGAGTTACTGCGCGACGACGGCAAACTTTGCGCCGCCGCAGCAGTTAAAGCCGGAGTCGATGCCACTTACGTGGAAGGCGAAGGCATGCCGCATATCTGGACCCTGTTTGCTGATCGCTTGCCAGAAGCCCGCGAGGCGTTCGAGCAGATCGGAGCGTTCGCGCGCCGCCATTTGGCGGATGCCTGAAGCGATGACGCCTGATCGGTCAGTGGTGATCGTGACCGGTGCCGGATCAGGCATCGGTGCGGCCACTTCCGAACTACTCGCCTCTCGCGGCAACCAAGTTGCGGTCAGCGATCTGAAGCTGGAAGCAGCACAGGCAGTTGCTGATCGCATTCGCAATGCAGGCGGATCGGCAGATGCCTTTGCAACCGATGTCAGCGATCCGCAATCATGCGCTGCACTGATGGCGGAACTGGACGCCGCCGGCCTGCGTTCGAGCGGGCTGGTCAACTGCGCCGGTTGCGCCCACAGCGCAGCTGTGGTCGATCTCGATCTGGCAGCGTGGCGCAAGGTGATCGATACCAACCTGACCGGCACGATGGTGATGTCGCAATTGTTCGTTCGGCAATTGCATGGCGCGAGCGGCGCAATCGTCAACATCGCGTCGGTGATGGGGCATTTTGGAGCACCGAACCTGTCTGCTTACATTGCCTCGAAGGGCGGGGTTGCGATGCTAACGCGGGCAATGGCGGTCGAACTGGCGGTGCAGGGCGTCAGAGTCAACGCAGTCAGCCCCGGCTACATTGCGACCGGGATGACCGACCGCGTGCTTAAGGTAAAGCGCTATGCCGATGCGGTGCTGCGGCGCACGCCGATGGGGCGGTTCGGTGATCCGATGGACGTCGCGAAGGTCGCCGCCTTTCTGCTGTCAGACGACGCCGGATATGTCACCGGACAGGTGATTGCAGTCGATGGCGGAATGACGGCTGGAGACACCTCGCTGGCATCGCCGTCGCTCGAAGAAATCGAACAAGCCGAGGCTGCTTTCACGGCAGTTTAACTCAATCAACGGAGGAACCACCAACATGTCGACGCGCTCTGTCATCGAAAAATATATGAACCATATGTTCACCGGAGACTTTGTCGCCGCGTTCGAGATGTTCGCCCCTGAAGGGCAATATATCATCATCGGCGATACCCCGGTTTCCGGAACTTATATCGGTCCCGATCATATCAAACGGGATTTGCTGGGCCTGCTCGCCGAACGGTTTATCGCGCCGCCGGTGGTCTCGTGCACGGATATCATCGCCGAAAACGAGCGCGGCGTCGCCCTCGGATTTGGTGAAGGACCAGCCAAGTTCGGCCACTACAAGCAGCGCAACTATGCCTTCGCCTTCAAGATCGACGGCGAACAGGTCATTGAAATGATAGAATTCATGGATCCGAACCAGCTCAGCATGAACTGCTTCGGGCAGACGCTGTCCGAGCCGCTACCGGCCTGAGCCCGCCGACCGGTTTCGCCGGTTAGCCTGCCGGCGGCACCTTGTGCTTTTCAGCAAAGGCACCGATCGCCGCTTCTTGTTGAGCTGCCAATTCATCGCGCACCGCGCGTGTGTCGAGCTCGCTCTGCTTGAGCCTGCGGTTGGTCTGCTTGAAATGCGGGATGACGAAATCGGCGAAGATTTCATAATGATGTTTCTTCGCCGCCCACGGTGCCCAGTTATGATCGAACAGCATGTAGCAACCGAAGCCGCCGTTTGAGAGAACCTTGAGCTTCTCGATCTGCTCGATCGCTTCGTCATAGGTGCCGATGACCGCAGCGCCGGTCGACATCGCCCATTCGATATATTCCTCCACGCTGTTGCCGACGGGAACCAGTTGCGGCGTCGGCGTGGTGTGTTGGAGATAGTCGCAAAACTCCTTCAGGCCATAAGCGACATCTTTGATCGCCTGCTCTTTGGTGTCGGCGAGGTGCATCAATCCGACCAGGCGCCAGTTCTTGCGGTCGACGGTCTTGCCGCATTCCTTTGCGCGCGCTTCAGCGACGTCCCAGTGCAGCGCCAGCACATCGATGCCGGCCTGCATTGTCGCGCCGATAGAAATCAGCCCGGCGCCGTGTGACCCGGCCAGCCGCGGCCCCGATGGCGAGACAATTGCCGCCGCTGCCACTTCCGGGTGGGGGTCCTGGTAAAAATCGAGCTGGAGCTTGGCATTGACCAGTTTGTAGCGTTTGGTTTCGATCGAGATCGGCTCGTCGCTGGTCATCAGATGCATCAGCACGGCGGCATCCTGTTCGAGCGCATCGCGCTGCTCGGACGGATGAATGCCGATCATGGCGGCATCGGTTGCCAAAGCGCCGGGCCCGAGGCCAAGCATAACACGGCCGCGCGTCAGGTGGTCAAGCAAGGCCAGCCGGTCGGCGACCCACAGTGGGTTATGATAGGGCAGCGAAACGACGCCGGTGCCCAGCCGGATATATTTGGTGTGCGCTGCGACATGCGCGATGAACATCATCGGATCGCCGATTGGCTCCGCACCGCCTGAATGGTGCTCGCCGAACCAGGCCTCCTCAAAACCTATCGTGTCGAGCAATTGGACCAGCTCAACATCGCGCTGCAGCGCATAGGTGGGGTTGTAGTTCACAGGCAGATGATGCGGCGGAACGAACGCGCCGAATCGCAGACGGTCAGACATGTCAGGCTCCCCCGCTTCAGAAATTCCACACTATCGGTGAAAAATTCATTTGGCAACGATAGTCGATTTCCTAGGCCGATCAGGGTTTCCTGGCATTCGCTTCAACAGAGAGGCAAGCTGCGCCTGGCCCCCGGACCCTAAGTCAGAACAATTCAGCTCCCGGCCACACGCGACTGGTAACTGGCCCAATAAGACTCGCGCATCGCCTTGCGCATGATCTTGCCAACCGGGCTGCGAATCAGAGGTTCGGTCTGGAACACGACTTGTGCTGGCTTTTTGTAACTACCTAGCTCAGCGCAGACGAGATCGATGATGGCGGCGTCGGTCACCTGATGGCCGGGCCGCACGACGCACAACGCCAAGGGGGCCTCTCCCCATTTGGGGCGCGGAATGCCGAACACCGCGACGTCAACAATTTCCGAGTGGTGAGCAATCACCTGTTCCAGTTCAGACGGCCAGATGTTGTATCCGCCCGAAATGATCATGTCGTCGGCGCGGTCGACCACGTAGAGATAGCCGTTGCTGTCGATCCGCCCGATGTCGCCGGTCTTGATCCAGCCATCGACGATGCGCTCGGCAGTGGCCTCAGGATTGTTCCAGAAATGCGTCATCCGGCCATCGGCACGGGCAGCAATCTCGCCAGTCTCGCCTTGCGGCAGGGGGTTACCACCACCGCCTTGCACCCGGTATGGCCAATCATATGCTGGTGCGCTTCGGGGGCGTTGCGCACATAGAGCGGCACACGGACGAAGCCCGCAATGGCACAGGCCTGGATGAAATCGGCGGCCTCGATGCTATTGTCCTCAAGCACCGCCACCCGGTCGCCCGGTTCCAGCCCCAGCGCGAGCAAAGCGTTGGCGAGCCGCACGCCGTGATCCCAGGCTTCGTTGAAGGTCAGTCGCCGATCGCCATGGATCACGGCGATCCGTTCGCCATTGCAGCGGACAGCCTGTGCCATCAACGCCCTGACATCCATTGTTTGCATCCCTTCAAATCTGCCGATCCCGACACCGTCTGACGGGCGCTAGGCCGTAAAGCGGTGAACCGCGAAGCCGCCAAACATCGCCGCAACAAAGACCATGGCCTGACCTGGGGCAATCGCCAGATCAGCGATGGCCGGACCGGGGCACAAGCCCGCGATGCCCCAGCCAATACCGAACAAGAGTGCCCCCGCCGCCAGCTTGAAGTCGATCCGCGCAGTGGCAGGCAGGTCAAAACCTTCGTCAGCGAATGGTTTGGCGATCCGATTCTGGATTACCCAGGCAATTGCCATCGGGATAATTGCGCCGCCCATTACGAACGCCAGCGTGGGGTCCCAAGCTCCGAAAAGGTCCAAAAAATGGCGAACCCGTGAAGGGTCTGCCATTCCCGACCAGGCGAGACCTGCGCCGAACAAGGCGCCGGCGACCAGGGCAATCAGCGCCCGCATCACAGCCACCCCGCCGCGCGGAGAAGGCCGACGGTGGCAAAGCCGCTGGCCATGAACAGCGCAGTGGCGGCCAGGGAACGCTTGGACAGGCGCGACATGCCGCAGACGCCGTGACCGCTGGTGCAGCCCGAACCTAGCCTTGTGCCGTATCCCACACACAAGCCGCCGATAATTAGGGTGACGGGTGAAGCTGGAAAAGTGGCGGCGACAGGATGGACCCCGTGCTCGATGAGCCAGGCGCCCAGCGGCAAACCAACGATGAATGCTATGGCGACGACACGCGGTGCGCCCGAAGTAGCCAAACCGGTTGTGCGCGCAGCGAGCCCACTGACACCGGCTATCCGCCCGAGGCCCAGCAGCATGACCGCCGCCGCAAGGCCAATCATCAAGCCCCCGGTAAAGCCTTCAACCGGAATGGCATTCGGAAATCCCGTCAAAGTCATCTCAGCAATTGCCATCCCTTGTCTCCCCGCAAACATGCTTCATAGGCGTCTGGTTCCAAAGGTTGTAATATTCCGGTCGTCTCTTCACCGTCGCAACTGATACGGCAGTGGTGTTCGTCCAATCCGCGCAAATGTAGCCGATTGGCGGGATCGGAAAGGTCGAAACGATCTCCCTCGACGACATTATCGCCGACATAGTCGCCCTGTCAGATGCTCTTGTCCGGCGATCCGCCATAAAGACCGCAGGTCATATAGGCGGTCTGGTTGCCGATGCGTTCAAAGCGGATATGTTTTACCTCGCCGCTGCCCAGCGTGTAATCGATCTCGCCTTCGAGGAAAACTCTGGTGTCTTCCTCAAACCGCAGCCGGCGCTCGCCTTTCTTCACTTTGCCGTGGCCCGCGCGCGGATCGCCGTGGCGGTAGAGGACGATCGGCCCCCATATCGCAAAGTCTTTGAAGGCGAACCAGTTGCCGCCAATCCAGCCAGCCTTGGGCGGCTTGGCACCTTCCTGAAAGCGCGGGCCGCCGACCCCGCGGCCAATGCCCCAGTGGCGGTCACGCGTGCCGCGCCCGTCCAGCAGATTGATGCGCTCGCCGTCAATTTCGACCCAGCCTTCGACCTCGCCAAAACTCTCGAAACCCGCCGTGACGTGGCGCTGGCGGCCATCGGACAGCGGGCTGTATGGGCAAGCAGGATGTCCGAGGTGTGGGTGGCCAATCGATCAACGAAAAGTGGCAAGCCGGCCCACGGACCAATTTCGGTCTGATGATCGATGGTTTTCCAAATATGTTCATGATCGTCGGACCTCACGCGCCATTCGCCAATGTGCCACCGCTCGTAGAGGCGGGATCACATTGGATGGGCAAAGCCATTGCTCACGCCAGGGCAGCGGGCAGCGACTATTTCGTCGCCACCCCGGAGTCGGTTCAGGCTTGGGGGGAAAAAATTCAGATGCTGCTCGATGCGACCTTGCTGGGCGGGGCGACTGAGCAGCATTCCTGGTTCAAGGGTGCGAATGTTCCCGGAAAAGTGCAAGCGCCGCTGTTCTATTTTGGCGGGGCGACGGCCTATTTCGACGAATTGCAAAGTTCCGCCGAGAATGGATTTCCGGGATTTGACACCCAGCGGGCGCGGGCGACGCAGCCAGCGTAAATTTGGCCGAGCCGAAAAAACAAACACTTGTTTCCGGACTAGACCCGCCATAATAGAGTCGTTGCAAACCATAAATCAGGAGCAGGATCATGGGCAGACTTTCAGGCAAAGTGGCAATCATCACCGGCGCATCGCAAGGCATGGGCGAGGCACACGCCAGATTGTTCGTGGCCGAAGGTGCCAAGGTGATCCTGACTGACGTCAACGACAAGGATGGTCAGGCAGTTGCCGACAGCCTTGGCGAAAACGCGATGTTCATCAAACAGGACGTCCGCTTCGCCGATCAATGGCGCGATGTCGTCGCCAAGGGTGAGGCCGCGTTCGGTACAATCAACGTGCTCGTCAACAACGCCGGGATCATCGGCGTTTTGGCAGACACCATCAATTTCAAGCAGGAAGACTATCAACTGGTGTGCGATATCAACCAGCTTGGGGTCTATCTCGGCATGCAGGCCGTGCTGCCCTCGATGATCAAGGCCGGTGGCGGCGCGATCGTCAACATCTCATCGATTGCCGGGATGCTGGCCTGCGCGGGCGCGCCTAACCTGGCCTATGTGGGCAGCAAATTCGCCGTGCGCGGCATGACCAAGCAGGTCGCCAACGAATACGGCCCCCAGAAAATCCGCTGCAATTCAATTCACCCCGGCTATATTCTCACGCCGATGATGGTTGCCGCGACTGACGAAAATGGCGGCGGGGCTGGCGACGTCACGCCGCTGCGACGGATGGCCAAGCCGAGCGAAGTATCGCAACTCGCGCTGTTCCTGGCATCGGATGATTCGTCGTTCATCACCGGCATGGAGCATGTGATTGATGGCGGGATGACGGCCTGCTGATCAGTCCAGCCGCTTCGCAACCTCGCGGTGAAACGCAGTCAACCGACCCTCCGCCGTGTTGAACATATAGCGCTTCTGCCCCAGTGAATTAGCGACCTTGCCCCAGCCGTTGATGACGGCAGCATCTTCCGATGAGACATCGACGAAATTCTGCCAGTCACGTTCATTTTGGCGCTGCCATTTCTCTTCGGTCACGCCTTCGGGGCAGGGGCCGACCATGCCCCAGGCGGTGAAGTGCGTCTCGGTGGGGGATACCGGCCAGATGTTCCAGGTCTGCAAATGGGTGGGGAAGCAGCTGAAGAAGGTGCCGGGAAATGCAAGGTAATGCGTGATGTGCGACGCGCGGTGGTCTGCGCCTTCGCCCGCGCGGTCAGTCAGGCCTTTGACGGGGATCGACATCCAGCTGTGCGGATTGCAAATCCGCAGGTGCGCCTTGCCCCACTGGACTATTTCCGAAAGCGTTGACTGGTGGGTGTGCGGCACATGCCAGGTCTCGTTGAAGGCATCGACCACGGTCTTCCAGTTGGCGTTAAGCGTCAGTTCGAAGCGGAAACGTGTGTCGAACTTTTCCATCCCGAACCAATCGAGCTCAGTCGCTATATCGCCGAGGTAGCTGCGCAGATCGGGCGCGTCATCGGACAGGCAAATCCAGACAAAGCCCGCATATTCGGCGGTGCGCACGGGCGGGGCGCGAAGGCCATCGAGCAGCGCCTCGTCGAACGCAGCTTTCATCGGGGTGAAGCGGACCTTGCCGCTCAGATCGTACTGGAAGCCGTGCCACGGGCAGGTGAAGCGCGCCTTCTCGCAGTGCCCTGATGCGGCGACGATCCGCGTGCCGCGATGCTGGCAGACATTGTGCCATGCCAGAATTTCCCCTTCATCGCCGCGCACAATCACGATCGACTGGCCCAGTTCCTCGAATACCACATAGTCGCGCGCTGCTGTGACATCGGCCGCTGGACAGGCCGGCAGCCAGCTTTTGAAAAACACCGTTTCCAGCTCGCGCTGAAATCGCACCGGGTCGGTGTAGGTCCGCGCATCGACCACACTTGGCGGCAGCGGATACTGGCCTGTCGGATCAGAACTTGTCATCGCAACCTGCTTGCATCAGAACCCGCGTGAATCAAGCAGCAAGGATGTGTTTGCATGAATGAGTGGACAGCATGAGCGCCAAAGAGACCCACGGACCAGCCCTGCGCTTCGCGCAATATCAGGAACGCTATGAAAACATTGCGCTGAGCCGCGATGCCAATGGCGTGCTGCTGATGCGCTTCCACACCAACGGCGGCCCGTTCGTGTGGAGCGCGCTATCGCATGAGGAGCTCGGCTATTGCTTCAGCGATGTCGGCGCAGATCGCGACAACAAGGTCGTCGTCATGACGGGGACGGGCGCGAGCTGGTGTGAAGATATCGACGCCGGCAGCTTCAAGCTTGGCACCGCAGGCGATTGGGATCTGACGTTTTATGATGGCCGGCGCTTGCTGGGCAATTTGTTGGATATCGAAGTTCCGGTAGTCAGCGCGATCAATGGCCCGGCGCGAATCCACCCGGAAATCCCGGTGATGTCGGATATCGTCATCGCCAGCGACACCGTGCTGTTTCAGGATGCGCCGCATTTTATGTCCGGGATCGTCCCGGGCGACGGCGCGCACGTTGTCTGGCCGCATCTGCTTGGTCCCAACCGGGGTCGCTATTTCCTGATTATGGGCCAGGAATTAAGCGCAGCGCAGGCGCTCGAATGGGGCGCGGTCAGTGAGGTTGTCCCGGCCGATCAGGTGTTGGACCGTGCGATGGAGATCGCCACCATGATTGCCGCCAAACCGATGCTTACGCGGCGCTACACCCGTGTGGCGCTGACCCAGCGCTATAAACGCCTGATGCAGGAAGGCCTGAGCCTTGGGCTTGGCCTTGAGGCCCTCGCAGCAATCGAAGCCCTGCCGACCGAAGGCCGCATGAAGGATGCGCAATGATCGCCCGGCAGGGCGAAGGCTTTGAAAAGCTAACCACCCTTTCCCCAAAACCCGTCTATCCTGAGCTTGTCGAAGGACTGCATTTTCTTCAGGCAGTTGCGCACAAGGCGCGAAGAAAAGGACAGTGCTTCGACAAGCTCAGCATAGGCGGTTTTTTGGTTCATAAAATTGGGTCGACACTATCGGTGGTCTTGGCCACTCGCGACTAAAGAATCTCGAAATGCTCCATGTTCGGGGCACCGGCAAAAAACGGCCCGGCCAGTGCCTTGAACTGGTCAAATTCCGGCGTCTTGGTGAACGCAACATGTGATTCCACGCTGTCCCACTCGAGCAGCAGAATGAACTTGCCGGGATTCTCTACGCCGCGCCCGACCCGTGCTGATGAGCAGCCTGCAGCGCCGGCGAGAAGGGCGGTGCCAGAGCTTGCCATGGCGACCGCGAACTCGGCTTCCTTGCCAGAGACGACCGGGATTTCTGCGCGTTCGACAAACATTTTCACTCTCCTTGGTTGATCTTGAGACGCTCGATCGCGAGTGCGGCGAGCTTGAATTTCTGGGGCCGTCCGGTGACGGTCAGCGGGATATCACCCGCCTCCAGAAACAGGACATGGCGGGGAAGTTTGAAGCGTGCGAGGTTCGCCGCGCAGGTTGCCAGGAGTGCTTGCGGGTCGGGCCGCTCCCCTTCGCGCAGCACAACGCAGAGGCACCCGGTTTCGCCTGCCCGCGCGTCCGGCACACCGACGACCAGCGCCTGCTCGATTTGCGGGTGATCGTTGAACAGCATCTCGATCTCGCGCGGCATCACCATTTCACCATTGCAGCGATAGGTTTCCTTGATGCGTCCAGTGAGGGTCACGTATTCATCCGCGCTAACCCGGCCGAGATCGCCGGTTCGCAGCCAGCCATCGGGGGTGAAGGCAGCTGCTGTCTCCTCGGGCTTTTTGTAATATCCCCGCGTAACGACGGGGCCCTTCACCACCAACTCGCCTTCGGCGTCTGGCGGCAAGTCAGCGAGCGTTTCCGGGTCGATCGTCTTGTAGATCGCCACGCGCCCGCCCAGCGCCGGATCGCCTGCGACGCTCGGCGGCTTGAACCGGCCATGTGTTGTCAGCAGCCGCGTATCGTCATCCTCCGGCACGCTCGATGTGGCGGAGGCCGAGGTTTCGGTCATGCCATAGCCCATCCGCATTTCGCGCGGGCGCAGCACCGCGCGGATCGCTTCCCAAATGCCGTGCGGGTTGGCACCGCCGCTGTTGAACATCACACGCAGATGCGTTGGATCGAATCCACGTGTCCGCGCGACCTCGATCAGTCTGGCTGTCGTTATCGGCACCGCGACAAGTTCGCTAGCGCGGTGGCGCTCGGCTGCGTCGAGCATCTCCGCTGCATCGAACACCAGATGCGGGATGATCGCTCCGCCTGCGAAGAGTACCGCGATCAGGCATTCGGCATAGCCAAAGACATGATACATCGGCATCGCAAACAACATCCGCCGCCCGTCCTCGAAGGCACCGGCGATCACTGAGGAAAAGGCCGCGCGAAGGACCATGTCGTGGGTCAGCATGACGCCTTTGGAACGCCCGGTCGTGCCCGACGTGTAAAGGATATCGCTAAGCGCCGAGCCATCTGCCGCAGCCTCGCGCCGGGCAAGCTCGGTATCGCTTTCAGGCGTGGCGCTGGCGATCAGTGCAGCGATTCCAGGCAGGGTGAAGACATGCCGCAATTGGGGCAGCTCAGGCCTGATCCGGGCAAGGTCCGCGAGGTAATCATGCCCACGAAACTCTTCCATCGTGACCAGCATCACCGAATCCGACTGGTCGAGCACATAACCAAGTTCCTGCCCGCGCAGCATGAAATTGACCGGAATGCAGACCGCCCCGGCACGCGCAATGGCGAATTTGATCGCGGTAAACTCGGGGTAGTTGGCCATATCGAGAGCGACATGCTCGCCGACTTGGAGACCGTGCGCAATCAGGCCCGAGGCAATCTGGCGAGACCAGGCCTGCACCTCGGCATAACTCCACTCGCGCGCGTTGGTGATGATCAGAGGGCGGTCTGGCCATGCCTCCACCGCGCGGTCGAGCCTGCCGAAAATCGTCAGCACCTCCCAAACCGGGTAACGCGCCTCAATCAAGGAGCGGCGCTCTTGCGGGCTCATTTGTTCCTCTCGTTTCTGTCAGATTGACTGCACAGCGCGATCATCATAACAAACATTTGTTTACTAGCCAATGCAACCGGACGGAGTGAGGCATGGATTTCCGCTTCAATGATGAGCAGCGGATGTGGAACGACACGGTCCAGAACTTCATGGTGAAAGAAGTCGGGCAGGATTATACGCTTGAACATGATCTGTTGCGTGAATTTCCCGAGGATGTCTATCGCAAGATGGCAGATCTGGGCTGGCTCGGGCTGCTGGTACCCGAGGAGCAGGGCGGTATGGCGACCGATCCGGTGATGTTCGCGATCTTCTGCGAAGCAATCGGCAAATACAGCCTCGATACCGCCGCCTGCATCATGACGTCGATGTTCACCGTCACCAACATCTGCCGCCACGGCACACCCGAACAGCAAGAACGCTACATCAAGCCATTCTTGCGCGGTGACCAGAAATTCTCGATTTCGATCAGCGAGCCGCAATCGGGGTCTGACGCAGCCGGAGGACGCTCGACGGCGCGGCTGGACGGCGACGAATGGGTGCTGAACGGCAACAAGGTTTGGTGCTCGGGCGCGCAGCTTCCCGGTGCCGTCATCGCCGTGCTCGCACGCACCAGCCCGGAGCGTTACGCTGGCTTTTCGATGTTCCTGGTGCCCAATGACACGCGCGGGCTGCACATCAAAAAGATGCAGACGCTCGTCCGCAAGAGCCTTGGCACCACCGAATTCTTCATGGACGAGATGCGCCTGCCCAAGGATGCGCTGCTCGGTGAAGTCGGCAAGGGCTGGCAATACATCGGCGAGCATCTTGATCTCGAACGGCTGAGCATTGCCGCCTCGCAGGTCGGCAATGCGCGCACCGCACTGGATGATACCAAGAAATATCTGAGCGAGCGCGACGCCTTCGGCAAGAAGCTCTCCTCCTATCAGGTGCTCAAGCACCGCATGGCCGACGACGAAACCGAACTCGCCGCCGCGCGGCTGATGGTCTACTACGCGGCAGACAAACTCGCGCGCGGCGAGAAGGCTAATGCCGACGTCGCTAAAGCCAAGCTGTTCACCGCCAAGACTCTTTTCCAGATCGCCTTCAACGGCATGCAAGCGCTCGGTGGATATGCCCAGCTGCCCGAATATCACATGGAACGCTATTTCCGAGAGGCCAAGCACGGCATGGTTGGCGGGGGCACCAACGAAATTTTGCGCAGCATCATCGCCAAGTCGATGGGGCTGGGTCGTGACGGTTAAGGTGCGAGATGTGGCGGAAGCGAACGATCAGGGGGCGAGCCCGCGCGAGGCGATTCTGGATGTGGCGATGCAGTTGTTCGGCAAGCAGGGCTATACCGGCACCTCGATGCGCGACATTGCTGGCGCGGTCGGCGTTTTGCCGGGGAGCCTTTATGCGCATATCGCGAGCAAAGAGGCCTTGCTCGCCGATATTGTCGAGGATGGCATAGGCCGGTTCCTCGCAGCTGTCCGCCCCCACTCAGGTTCGGATGCATCTCCGACGGACAGACTGCGCGCCATGGTGATTGCCCATATAGCTATCGTCGCCGACAATCCTGAACGCTCGCTCGTCGTTTTCCATCAATGGCGATTTTTGGGTGAGGCCAACATCCAGTCCGCCATCGGCAAACGCCGCGACTATGAGCAGGCGTATATTGGCGTGATCGACGACGGGATGAGGGCGGGGGAGTTCCGCGCTGACCTTAACCTGCGGATCGCTGTGCTGACAATTTTGGGCGCGCTTAACTGGACGCCCGAATGGTTATCGCCCAATGGCAAATTGACGCCTGAGATGATTGGTGACCTGATTGCCGACACGCTATTGATGGGGGTGCGCACATAGTGACCGGTCGCAGTTTCACGGATCCTCAAGCCAAATGCTTCGAAGATTTCGAACTCGGTGATGTGATGCAGACGCGCGGGCGCACTGTCGACATTGGCGATATCACCACTTTCGCTGGGCTCACCGGGGACCATTATCAGCTCCACACCGATGCTGCCTTCATGGCAGGATCGCGTTTCGGGCAACGGATCGCCCACGGCCCGCTGACATTCTCGCTCGCGGTCGGGCTGGTGGGCGGCAGCGGGTTTTACGGCGATGCGATTGCCGCTCTGGTCGAGATCACGGGTCTGAAGGCGGCCAAGCCCGTCTTTGCGGGAGACACGCTGCATGTCGTCGCCGAAATCGTGACGATTGAGGCGACCGGCGACAAATATGGCACGCTGGCGGTCACCTATTCAGTGCGCAATCAGACTGGCGAAGAAGTGATGAATTTCCTCCAGACCATGCTCGCGAAGCGGAGAGTTTGAATGGCTGAGAACTGGCAGTTGCATGTCGATGCGGGGCAAGAAAACGACCCGGTATTTGTCGGCGTCGGCGAAATTCCATCGGGAAAATATCCCGATCGCAGCTTTATCGAAGCGCTGACCAGCGTTGCGATCCTGGCGCTTGGGGACGCGGGCATGGTGCCGAGCGATATTGATACGATCCTGCTGATCCCTTGCCTGCACAGCGGCGAAGATCAGGCCGATCTGGTATTCGCACGCATGGTCGAGGAACTGGGAATTCATGGCTCGTGCAAGTCGAGCTATATGGTGCATTCAGGCGGATCGACCAGCGACAACGCGGTGCGCGCCGCACATGGCCTGATCGCGACCGGGCATGCGCACAATGTCCTTGTGCTGCAATGTGAGCGCTGGGGTTCGGCTGACCTTAACGCGATGATCACGATGCTGTCGAAAAACGGCATCCCCGGCGAATGGGAATTGCCAACCGGCATCCAGTTCAATGCCATCGGAGCGATGATCATGCGGCGCTATATGCACGCATCAGGCAGCACGGCGCAGGATATGGCCTCGGTCTGCGTGACATTGCGCAAATGGGCAAACCTCAACGAGAACGCCATGTTTTATTCCCGGCCGCTCACGGTCGAGCAGATATTGGCCTCGCGGATGGTAGCCGATCCGCTCCACAGTTTCGAATGTCCGCCTATGGCCGACGGTGCCTGCGCCTTCGTGATCACGAGCACCGGCATCGCCAAGAAGCGCGGGATCAGCCACGGTGTACGCCTCGCCGGATCGGGCGGCTGCGTTAGTCACTATTGCCTGAGCCAGGAAGCAGATCAGGCGGTGCTCGGCTGGCCGCTGGCGGCGCAGAGGGCCTGGAACCAGTCCGGCTGGGGGCCGGGCGATGCTGACATTGCTGAAATCTACGACAGCTACGCCGCAGTCACCGCGATTGCGCTCGAAGGTATCGGCATTTGCGAAAAAGGCGAAGGCGCGCGCTGGTTTGCGGCGGGGCATGGCGATCCGGGCGGCAAGCTGCCGATGAATACCAATGGCGGATTGCTCTCGGCAGGGCATACCGGCGTCGGCGGGGGTACGGCGCTACTGGTCGAGGGGGTACGACAGCTACTCCACCGCGCACCAGCCAAACGTCAGGTCGAACACTGCGAACGCGCGATCATTGGCGGGACAGGGGGCAGCTATATGGACGCGCAAATTCTGCTGCTCGAACGCACGAAACTGGGGGTTTAGGCGATGAAGACTCCGGTGATCGTTTCGGAATTTCGCAGAGGTCTTGCAGGCGGTGAACTGCTCATCCAGAACTGTGGTGATTGCGGAAAGCCCAACATGTGGCCGCGTTATGCCTGCCCGCATTGCCAGTCTGACAATCTCGGCTGGGTGAAATCAGCGGGCAGGGGGGTGCTGCACAGCTTTTGTGTGCTGCGTCAGGGCGCTCCAGAAGGGTTTGAGCTCGATTTGCCCTACGCCATCGGCGTGGTGAAGCTCGCTGAAGGCGTGCAGCTGCTCGCCCGGCTGGAAGCGCATGGCGAGGATGACTGGTCGGAATATGCGTGCGATGACGTGGTGGAGTTCGTCGCAATCGATGCCAGTGAGATTGAACGCCGTCCCTGCGCGACCTTCCGCCGCGTGGGATAATGAACAGCTTCGCTTTCCTCGAAAAATCGGCACGGCAATGGCCTGATACGATCGCGCTGCTGCAGGGTGAGGAACGCCATACCTACCGTGAATTCCGCGACCGGGCGCTGGCTGTCGGCGGAAACCTCCGCGCGCTTGGGTGCGAGGCGGGAGACCGCGTGGCCTTCTGCCTCGCCAACTCACCCCGTATTCTGGAAGTCATCTATGGCTGCTTTGCTGCGGGGCTGGTTGTGGTGCCGGGCAACGCCCGGCTTCATGCGCGTGAGCTGGCCTATATTGTCGAGAATTCAGGGGCCAAAGTGTTGGTCCACGGGCCGGAGTTCACCGAAGGAATAGCGGCGCACGCCGAATTGTTCGCAAGGCTTGAACACCGGATTTCGAGCGATGTGTTCGACACGCTGCTCAACCCCGCTCATTCGCTCACCGGCGCCGTCGAGGCAGCACCTGAGGATGTCTGCTGGCTGTTTTACACATCGGGCACGACCGGAAAGCCCAAAGGTGCGATCTGGAACCACCGGATGGTGCGCGTCGTGATCATGAACTATCTCGCCGATCTCCATAATATTCAGCCCGGTGAGATGGTGCTGCACTGTGCGCCTTTGTCGCATGGCAGCGGCATTGTCGCACTGCCCGCCATTGCGCGCGGCGCGACCAATGTGATTACTGCGTCTGCCAGCTTTGATGGGGATGAACTGCTTTCGACCGTCGCGCGGCTAAAGGTTTCGCACATTGCCTTTATGGCACCGACCCAAATCATCAAGATGCTCGAAGACCATGTGCCCGGGCGCCATGATCTCACCAGCCTCAAGGCGATCTGCTATGGCGGCGCGCCGATTTATGCGGACCAATTGAAACAGGCGATGGCGACATTTGGCCCGATCTTCGTCCAACTCTACGGCCAAGGCGAAGCGCCGATTACGATTACAGGCCTGACGGCAACAGCGCATGCGGCGTTGCTCGCAGGTGACGACCCGCGCATCGGATCGGCCGGGCAAGTGCGCACCGACGTTGAAGCGCACTGCGTCGACGCTGATGACAACCCGCTGTCCGCTGGACAGGTGGGAGAGGTTGTCACGCGCGGTGATGTCGTGATGCCGGGATATTGGAACAACCCGGAGGCGAGCGCAGAGGCGCTGCGCGGCGGCTGGCTCCACACCGGCGATATCGGATATTTTGACGAGCGAGGCTATCTCTTCTTGCTCGACCGGGCCAAGGATATGGTGATCTCGGGCGGCAACAATGTCTATCCGCGCGAGGTTGAAGAAGTGATCATCCTCCACCCGCAAGTCGCCAATTGCGTTGTGTTCGGTATTCCCGATGATTATTGGGGCGAGGCGGTCCATGCGGTGGTGGTGCCCAAGCCCGGCGCGTCACTTTCCGCTCAAGAAATCATCAGTTTTTGCGGCGCGCATATGGCCGGATACAAGAAACCAAAGGCCGTCGATTTCGTCGATGACTTGCCCGTGAGCAGCTATGGCAAGATCCTCCGGCGCGAAGTGCGCGAGGCTTATTGGGCTGGGCGCGGGAGCCGCATCGGCGGCGGAAAGGCTGCGGTATGAAGCATGTCGCCATCGCCGGTATCGGCATGACCCCATTTGGCAAGCAGATCGGGCGCGGCGTGCGCAGCCTGGCGCTCGCTGCGATTGAAGAAGCGATTGCCGATAGTGGGCTAGCCTCCGAACGTATTGAGCGCATCTATTTCGGCAATGCGATTTCGGGGATCATCTCGCAGCAGGAAATGATCCGGGGGCAGGTCGCTCTCCGGCATCAGGCGCTTGGCAAAGTGCCTTTGTTCAACATCGAAAACGCCTGCGCTTCGGGCGGGTCGGCCTTCAGTCTGGCCTGTGAGTCGGTGGCGAGTGGTGCGGTGGAGATTGCGCTCGCTGTGGGCGCTGAACAGATGAACCATGTCGACAAGAGTCGCCCGTTCAACGCGCTGCGCGGCTCGACCGACATTGAGGAGATCGGCGAATCCGAACCTGGGCAGATCAGCGCCAACTCGTTGCTGATGGATTATTATGCAGCAGTCGCTCAGAATTATCTGGATCGTTACGGCGCTGAGCCCGCCGATTTCGCGCGGGTAGCCGTCAAAAACCGAAACAATGCGGCGATGAACCCGCTGGCGCATTTGCGGAACCCCCAATCGCTGGGCGATGTGCTGGCTAGCCGGATGATTGTGGCACCGCTTTCGCTGCCAATGTGCTCGCCGGTGACGGACGGTGCAGCGGCAATATTGGTGTGTTCGGACAAGGTGGCGGCATCGCTTGCTCATCGTGTGGTGCAAGTGCGCGCCTCTTGCGTCGCGTCGGGTGCAGCGGGCCAACCGGTCGATGATGCAGCAGCGAAGGCTTATGCGGTGGCGGGGGTTGGCGCCCAGGATTTCGACGTGATCGAGCTCCACGACGCGGCGGCCCCGGCTGAGCTGATGCAATATCATGAGATTGGGCTGTGTGCCAAAGGCGACGGTTTCAAGCTGATCCGTGACGGTGTGACCGATCTGGGCGGGGCTACCCCGGTTAACACCAGCGGCGGACTTCTCAGCCGAGGTCATCCTTTGGGAGCTACCGGATGTGCGCAGATAGCCGAGCTCGTCCACCAGTTGCGCGGGACGGCGGGTGCGCGTCAGGTCGATGGCGCGCGATTGGCGCTGGCGGTCAATGGCGGGGGCTGGCTGGACGGCACCTACGCGCTTGCGATAGCAACTGTGCTCGCGCGCGCATAAGGATCGTTGATGACCTATGAAACCATCCTGCTAGATCGGCCAGCGCCTGGCGTAGCGCTCATCACGCTTAACCGGCCGACACGCGGCAATGGCGTGGTGCCCGAAATGGCGCGCGACCTGCTTGCAGCGCTGGAGGTGCTGGAGGCGGACAAGTCAGTGCGCGTTCTTGTGCTGACTGGCGCGGGCAAGCAGTTCTGCGCGGGCGCTGATCTGGTCGAGTTCCAGAAATATCTCGCCGAGGATCATGCCCGCGAACGGGAGCCCTATAACGCCCGCGTACTTTGGCCAGTGACCCAGCGGCTGGTTTCGTGCCGCCTGCCGGTGATCGCGGCAATCAATGGCGGGGCGACGGCTGGCGGACTTGATCTCGCGCTCGCCTGCGACATTCGCATGGCATCGAGCCTGGCCAAGATGGGCGAGACCTATATCAAGCTCGGCCTCAACCCCGGCAATGGCGGCACCTATTTCCTGCCGCGTCTGGTCGGGAGCGGCTTGGCGGCGGAACTGGCGCTGACGGGTGATCTTGTCGATGCCGAGCGCGCACTTGCCATCGGACTGGTCAACAGCATCGCCGAACCTGACGCGCTGCTCGCCGAAGCCGTCGCGCTCGCCGCGCGGATCGCTGAACGTCCGCGTCTCGCCCTTGAGTCAACCAAGCAGCAGCTTCGCCAAAGCTGGCACATGGATCTGGCCGGATCGATGAACGCGAGTTTCTGGGCTGTCGCTGCGCTGACCTATAGCGATGATCTTCGCGAAGGCGTGGCAGCGGCGCTGGAGAAGCGCGCGCCGGTCTACAACAAGGGTGATGGCCAAAGGGATGACAAGGCGTGATCGTCGATGCCGTCGTCCACCCGTGGAACATGTCGCCCGAAAACCAGAACCCGGCGGCGCAGGCGCAGATTGATGCTGTCTACGCCTCGCACAAACTGAGTTACGACGACGCGCACGCCGCCTACATTCTGCAGCCGCACGAGTTTTTCCGCGATTTGAGTTTCGACGTGATCGCCCGCGCTGAGTTTGTCGAAAGCCCGGTCGATTTCGCGATCCTCCATTCGCTGCCCAATCTGGGGTTCGGGCTTGGCCACATCACCTTGCCCGAAAAATGCGCCGCGTTTCGTGATCGTTACCCGCACCGGACAAAAATGCTGGGCACCGTCGGCACACCCATCGCGGCGACAGCCATCGAGGAAATAAAGCGCCAGCACGGCGAACTCGGGATCGATGGAGTGAAACTCTATCCGGCGTTCTTCTATGACGGCAAGGGCGAAGGCTGGCGGATGGATGGGGCGGATTGGGCGACGCCGTTCCTCGAAGCAGCCCGCAAGCTTGGCCTCACCCGCATCGCGATTCACAAGGCGCTGTGGCTCGAGCCCGCGCCGAAGTCGGCTTTTGATATCGGCGATATGGGCCCGCCGCTTGACCGCTTTCCCGACATGACGTTCGAGATGGTTCACGGCGGCGCGGCGTTTCTTGATGAGACGATTGCGCTGATGCACCGCCATCCCAACCTTTATCTCACGCTGGAAACCACCTTTTCCTATGTGCTGACCCGTCCGCGGGTGTTCGCCAAGGTGCTGGGGAAGTTGGTGACTGAAGTCGGGTCGGACCGCCTGCTGTTCGCCAGCGGCAACAATCTGGCGCATCCGCAGCCGCTGATCGAAGCGTTTGAGGGGTATCAGTTTCCGGAAGAATATCATGCCGAATTCGGCATCCGTCCGCTAACCGACGAGGATCGCGCCAACATCATGGGGCGCAATGCTGCGAAGCTTTATGGTTTTGAGGCGCAGGTGATTGATGATGAATTTTCACGAGCAAGGGCAGCGGGCATCCCCGGACCGTGGAGTGCGATCCGATCATGACCGAACCCGCGCTCATCGCCCGCATCGAGGCGCGGCTCGAACGCGTAACCGAGCCGTGCAGCATCGCCTTTGGCATGCCGATCAGCATAGTCGAGATGGGACTGATTGAGCGGATCGATGTCTGCGAAAGCCACGCCAAAATAACCCTCTGCCTAACTGACGCCGCGTGCGTGCATTTCGCTGGGATGCAGCAGTTCATCCGCGATGAACTGCTCGAACTTCCCGAGATCAGCACGGTCGAGGTCAGGCAGACGCTCGACCAGCTGTGGACGCCTGACCGGCGGCGCGCGCCATGAATTTGAACCAGACCCTTCCCGGCCTCAAGGTGCTTGACCTGAGCACCAATATCGCCGGGCCGTTCGCGGCGATGATCCTTGGCGACATGGGTGCCGATGTGATCAAGATCGAGCGCCCTCCGCACGGGGATGACACCCGCGCGCTGCCGCCGCAGGTGGACGGGCAGGCGACTGTGTTCATGGCGGTCAATCGCGGCAAGCGCTCTGTGCTGCTCGATATCAAGTCGGCTGAAGGCAAGGCCGCGCTGTTCCGTCTTGTCGAAACCGCCGATGTGGTGATCGAAAGCTTCCCGCCTGGCCTCGGTGAGAAACTGGGCCTCACCTTTGCGGCACTGAAGGCGCGCAACCCGCGCGTGCTGATGGCCTCGATCTCGGCGTTTGGCGATGGCCCGATCGGGTGCACCATGCCCGGCTATGATGCCCTGGTGCAGGCCGTCAGCGGGATGATGAGCTTCACCGGTTCGCCCGGTGCACCCACTGTCCGCCTCGCACCATCGGTGCTCGATCTCACCACCGGCATGTGGGCTGCGATGGGCTTGCTGGCGGCGATCCTGCGGCGGAACGCCGGCGGCGGGGCCGAACATGTCCGCTCCAGCCTGATCGACAGCGCCTTCACGCTGATGAACCACCAGGTGCTCGGCATGCTTGCAACCGGCAAGCCTCCGGAAAAGCTCGGTTCGGGCGCACCCAGCGCCGCGCCTTACGGGGTGTTTCAGGCCGCCGACGGCGAAATCATGATTGCCACTGCAAGCGAGGCCCAGTTTCCCCGCCTGTGCGCGGCACTGGGTCTGGAAGAGGTTGGCATAGATGTCCGCTTTGCGACGATGGCAGACCGGCTCGCTAACCGTCAGCCGCTGAACCTGGCAATCGCGGCGGTGATCGGCAGTCAACCGGTCAGCCATTGGCTCGATCATCTGGGCAAAGCGGGGATATCCTGCGGGCGGGTCAACGATCTGGCCGAAGCCTGGGTACTGCCGGTTGTCGCTGAGCGCGGACTGCTTGATTCGATGCAATTGCGCTTGCCGATCGACCTGAGTGGCCCGCCGGATGGCAAGGGGCCACCAAAGCTGGGCGAACACTCGCGCGAAATCCTTGAGCAAGCCGGTTTCGACAGTGAAGAGATCGGTAAACTGGGCTTTTGACTGACTGGCAATTCGTCAGTTATGAGCTTAGGCATGACACCCATGCCAAAAGAAGCGAAGAAAGAAACCGGACCGACGACCTTGATTGGCAAACGCCGATCAGCCGCGGGGTTAGACTCGCGTGCATCCTACTCGCTTCGGCGGCAGGAAATTTCAGAAGCCGCAGTCCGCGTGTTCAACCGGTTGGGTTACAAGGGTGCCAGCCTGAGCGCAGTGGCGAGCGAACTGGGCGTCGACCGCGCCACGCTCTATTACTATTTTTCGTCGAAAGAGCAGATGTTCGACGAAACCGTGCGCGCGGTGATCGAGGGCAACGATGAACTCGTCCGGGGCATTGCGGCGAGCGCGATCAGCCCGAACGAAAAGTTGCGCGAACTGGTTACGTCGATGATGATATCCTACGCAGCGAATTATCCGCTGCTGTATATCTATATTCGTGAGGATCTCAGCCATGTTAGCGACAAGCGCTCGACTTGGTCCGCCGACATGCGCGCGCTCAACCGCAGCATCGAGCAATCTATCATTGCTATCATCGAGCAAGGGTATGCCGATGGCAGTTTCCGCCGTGTCGGCTCGTCCCGCACGGTCGCCTATGGCATTCTTGGCATGCTCAACTGGACCCACCGCTGGTTCAAGTCCGACCAGTCAGAATCGGCCGATGAGATCGGCAAAGTGTTTGCCGAGCTTGTGCTCTCAGGGCTGGAAGCATCCAACTAGAGTTTATTCCACTGGCGTGGAATCGGCACCGGCCCGCTCCCCCGCCAGGCCACCCCTAGGATATCCTGTCGGGTGGCCGGGCGGGGGAGCGG
>JANLOZ010000280.1:0-15123 GCA_031366845.1 Novosphingobium sp.
GCCACACCTGAAGGTGCGATCATGCTGGTGCCTGATCGCAATGCCACAACCGTGCATTGCGGTCCCTTTCTTGAGGAAACAGCCCTGTTAGCTGTGCTGTCAGAATGCGCGTCGCTTGCTACCCAAGCTGCAATTGTATTCTGTGCAGTCATCAAGGATGAGAATCTCGATCAAATGGAGGCACGTATCACCTTCATGGGAGCTCCGTCAGAATGGTTCAAAAGGTTCTTTGCTCGCGAGCTTGACCAAGCAAAAATTGATGAGCTAAAAATTCTGCTGGCGTCAGCACGGATGGAGCACCAAACTGTTGGTCATTGATATCAAGGGCGATTCGGACAGCTTCGCCCTGCGCCGGACACCCTTGCGCCCTTTGCTTCCTTTGCGCCTTTGCGCGAAACAACCTTCCCTCACTTCGCCTCCCCCACAGAATCCCGCAATTCCAGCCACCCCGCCTCGATATGTTGCCGCGTCGCCAGCATGGCTGCGGCACTGTCGCCGGCGATCATTGCGGCGAGCATCTGGTCGTGTTCTTCGGCGGCGCGGCTGACGCGGCCGTGTAGCCGGTTGATCAGGTCGAAGGGATAGCGTGCCCACAGGATCTGGACGAAATGCAGCGTCTGCGGTTGCCGGGCCACGGCAAACATGCGGTGGTGGAAACGATAGTTGGCGGCGCGCGCGGCCGCATTGTCGCCCTTGGCAAAGGCGCTGGCGAACGCTTCCGCCAGCACCTTGAGCTCGGCAATATCGGCGGCGCTGGCATGGTCCACCGCGCCCCGGACCAGCTGGGTTTCGAGCAGGATCCGCAGGTTCAGAACTTCGCTCGATGTATCTATGTCGAATGGCGCAACCACTGCGCCCTTGAAGCTGTCGCCCGCAACGTAACCCTCTGCTTCTAATAGCTTTAGTGCCTCTCTCACCGGGGTGATCGAGGTGTTGAGCAGCGTCGCAATCTCCTGCTGCTTGAGCCGGGCCCCGCGCGCAAACCGCCCGGCGATGATCCCCTCGCGCAGGTAATCGGCGACCTGTTCTTCCTTGGTTTTGAACTCCATCAGCCAGTCTTCCCATCAGCCTGTCTTTTCGCGCACCGGCGCCCAGGCGAAATCGCCGTCCTGCGCAGTGCGCGCCGCCCCGGAATTGAGCAGCAAGGCGGCCTCGTCAGCGCCATAACCGAGCTCTGCGAGTAGCGCGGCGGTGTGTTCCCCGAGTTCGGGCGGCGGCAGGTTTTCCGCCACTTCCAGGCTTCCCGGAAACTCGGGAACGGCAAATTGCAGCCCGCGATAATCGAGCGCGCGCAGCTTTCCAGGCTGCCGCGCCTGCGGCTTTTCGAGCACCCGTTCGAGCGGCATGACCTCGTTGAAACCGATCCCGGCAGCGCGCAATTTTGCCTCGGCCTGATCAAAGCCAAGCCCGCCAATCGCCACCGCCACTGCCGCCTCAACCGCGTCGCGCGCCTTCTTGCGGTCGCGCAATTTGGTGTAGGCAGGGTCACCGTGCTCGGCCATTTCCAGCGCTGCGGTGAGCTTTGCCCAGTGAGCGTCTGTCAGAATAAGCAGGTAAATCCAGCGGTTATCGGCCGTGAGATAGGCACCATAACCCGGCATCGAAAACTCGCCGCCGCCTTCTTTCTCCAGCCGGCCGAGCAACTGGGTCTTGAGCTGCATCCCAGCGAGATCACGCGCGGCGAGGTGCAGCCCGGTCTCGTAGAGGCCGATCTCGATCGACCGTTCGGCTGCGGTTGCACCGGGATTGAGCATCGCCGAAAGTACGCGGATCACCGCATAGGTGCCGGCAAACTGGTCATGGTAGGACGGGCCAAAACGCGTCGGACGGCCATCAACCCGGTGATCGTCCATCGCTCCGGTCGCGGCTTCGGCGATGGGGTTGGTCATCAGGTGATCGGCCTGCGGCCCGTGGGCATAGCCTTTGATATGGACGTGAATCAGCGCCGGATTGGCCACCATGCAGTCCGCCGCCGTCACCCCCAGCTTGCGCGCTGCGGCGGGAGCAAGGTTGTGGATCACCACATCTGCACTTGCCACCAAGCGACGGAAAACATCTTTCCCCCCCGCCGTGGTCAGATCGAGACACAGCGCCTTCTTCGAATGGCTGTAGGCAACAATCGTCCCGCTCGGCCCGCCCCGGATCAGTGCCCGCGTGGTATCGCCGCTCGGCGGTTCAACCTTGATAACCTCTGCCCCAAGTTGCGACAAAATATGCGCGGCAAACGGCGCCGCAATCATCGTCCCCAGCTCAATCACGCGTTTGCCCAGCAATGGTCGCCCGATTGGGGTTGTGGGGGAACTTGTCATCGTGCCATATTACAGATAATGCATTCTATATCAAGACGCACAATCTATTGAAATTACGATAGATTGTAGACTTCTGACACGGATCGAAAGGGTGCAGGGCATGGCTGAGGATTTTTCAAGCTGGGTCGGTCGCAGTGAGGAAGTCATCGATGTTCTTGAGCCTTTGCGCAGCAATGCCCTGCGCGCGGCCCTGGGTAATGCTGCCGCTGATACTGCCGGTGATACTGCCGATGATTCTGGCCCCTTGAAGGTTGGCGATGCCATGCCTGTGCTGCATCACTGGCTCTATTTCTGGAATGTTCTGCCCGCCGCGGCGCTTGGCGCTGATGGGCACCCGGCCAAAGGCGGGTTCCTGCCCCCGGTGCCGCTGCCGCGCCGCATGTGGGCGGGCGGGCGCGTAAAGTTCATCGCGCCTCTGTTGCTGGGTGAGCAAGCCGCCAAGCTGTCAACGATCAAGTCCGTCGTCGCCAAAAGCGGCAAGAGCGGCGATCTGATCTTCGTCACGGTGGAGCACAGGCTCTCGGGCAGCAATGGTCTTGCGGTGATCGAGGAGCAGGATCTGGTCTATAAGGGCGAGACTGCCCCGGGTGCAATTTCTGCGCCGGCTGCATCGGGACCTGGCCCGACCGCGCCCTGGCACGCGCAGGTGATGCCCGATCCGGTGCTGCTGTTCCGCTATTCGGCGCTGACGATGAACGGCCACCGCATTCACTATGACTTGCCCTATGCGCAAGCTGTCGAGGCCTATCCCGGCCTCGTCGTCCACGGCCCTTTGCAGGCGACTTTGCTGGCAGACCTGGCGCTGCGATCACTGGGCAAACCGCTCACCAGCTTTGATTTCCGCGGCCAGGCCCCGGCCTTTGCCGGTACGCTGCTCGATCTATGTGGTGAAGCGTCAGAAGGCGGCGGTGCTTTGTGGACCGAACAATCGGGCGCGAAGAACATGGTGGCGACTGCGACGGCTGGTTAGGCCCGGCTTCGGTCAATTTTGCAGGAATGCCGGATCAATCCGCTGGCTGGGGCGGCAGGAGACTAAGACAGACACCCTTCAAGCCCGCATAAACCCTAGAACCCTAGCATTTCCGCCGCTAGTGGGGCCGCGTTTGGGGCCAACAAATGGGGCCAACACTGTCTTGCGGACGGTCCGCAAACCCACCATAGAACGCCTATGGCATCAATCAGACAGCACCGGCTTCGCCGGCGATCATCCTGCTGCTCAGCGAAGGCCAGATGAGCGTCCACAAAGGCGCTTTCCTGCTGCTCCCAGCACTCCCCAACGCCAAGGAACTGCTCGGCGACAAGGGCTATGATAGCGATTGGTTCCGGGCCGCACTGGTCCAACACGGTATCACTGCGTGCATCCCGCCACGCAAAAACCGCAAGGTCCAGTATCACTACGACAAGGAACTCTACCGCCAGCGTCACAAAATCGAGAACGCCTTCGGCCGGATCAAAGACTGGCGCAGGGTCGCAACCCGCTATGACCGATGCGCACACACCTTCATGTCCGCCATCTCCATCGCCGCAACCTGCTGCTACTGGTTGTGATCAATGAGTCCTGACCCTAGTTTTGGTGAACCTCGTGAGTGGCCTGCATTGGAGCAGGTATGGGAGTTCTGATTGTCGGTTGATGGTCAAGTTTGGACTACCAAATCCGAGAAATGCAGCTTCTGAACAGTTGGGGATTAAGCGCAAAATGGGCCTGTTCCAATTCCATAGCTGAGCTAAACTTCGGGCAAGTGCCTTCTGGCCTGATGTAAGAGCGATATCGTATTATGAGATGGAGCCGATCGGCAGTTCAGGCTTTGCTTTGCGCGTTGACACTGGGTGTCGCTGCACCTGCCCACGCTGAACGCGCGAAGATTGCGCTGACCTTTGATGATCTGCCTGCACTCACTACCCTCAATGATCAGCCCTACGTCAACTATCTGAATGACACGATCCTGCGTGGGCTGAAGCGGCACCGCATTCCTGCGATCGGTTTCGTCAACGAAGGCAAGCTCGACGAACTCGACCGCAAGCAGCAAGTTGCGGTGCTCGAGAAATGGCTCAAAGCCTCGATGAATCTTGGCAATCACACCTTTTCACACGAATCGCCAAACGTGCTGGGCGCGACGGGCTACATTGCCGACATTGCCAAAGGGGAGCCGGTAACGCGGGCGCTTTTGGCTGCACGCCACCAAAAAACAAGGTGGTTTCGTTACCCCTTCCTTGAAACCGGCACACCCGAAGCGGTAAAAAAGGAAATCGACGCGTGGTTGCGGACCCATAGTTATCGCATCGCGCCAGTCACTATCGACGCCGATGACTGGGAATTTGCCGAACCTTACGACGACGCTATCGCTCGCCACAACGAACCACACCGATTGCGTATCAAAAAGGAATATCTGGAATATACCGAAGCGATGATCGTCTGGTATCGAAGTGCCGCGCATGCCTTGTTTGGTCGCGACATTTCCTACGTCATGCTACTCCACGCCACACGGCTCAATGCGGACTGCATCGATGAAATTGCTGCCATGCTCAAGAAAGCCAAGTTGCGACCTGTGAGCCTCGATGAGGCCATGAAAGACCCAGCCTACCGAACCCATGACCCTTATGTGGGCAAGGATGGCATCGAATGGCTGGAGCGTTGGTCATATGAACTGAACAAGGAACTGCCTTGGGACAGCTATCGTGAACTTCCGGCCGACATCCAGGCTGATTATGACAAAGTCGACAGAGACCGTTGAAGTTGGGGTCTGACATATTGCGGCATTCAACAACGGCTTCTCTTGTCCTGCACCCGGACCCATCAGCCAAGAAACGGCATATTTCCGATATTGGCTCATCTGGCGAACTGTGACCCACAACAAAATGGCAATATCGGCATGAGTCAACGCGACCAGCCATCTCGGAATTTGCGACCACTATCTGCTATTATCCTCGCAAGGGAAGGATCCGTTCCCGACCCACTTTCTGCCACCGACGGCGAACACGAATGAACAAATGGCCGGTTTCGACGATCACATTTGTCGCCGCGAACGGCGGCTTTGTTAGCGGTCACTGCCGCCGCTGATGCGATGGCGGCCCGTCTTTCAACCTTTTCTGCTCGCACGACGATGACGCGGTGCCCCGCTCGCACGAATGGAATTTGCGGGTCGTGTGGCTAACGACCGAGGATCGCAGCGATTTGTATTTCCGCCGATGTCGACTCAGAGATCAAGATCCGAAGCCCTTTGGCGGTGTCCTCCAGCAGACGTGCGCTAACCGGCAGCTCACCGTTGACAAAGCGTCGGATCGCCCGCTCGTCTATGCCGAGACGCCGCGAGGTCGCAGGGATCCCGCCGAATACCTGGACACAATGGGCGAAGTGGTCTCGCGCTTCCTGGATTGGAATTGGCTCGGTCATTGTTCTTCCCTTCGTTCCTGTATCCGCCAATCGCCTAGCGCTGCTTCTTGGCCCGCGGCGCGGTGAAATCGGGGTCCTTGTTCGCCACCCAATCGACAAATTTGCGGACTGCAGGGTTAGCCTGCAGGCCTTCCACGTCCATCCCGTAGCGTTGCAATTCAGAATTGGTGAAGTTCGCGATCAACGTCTGTTGGCAAATGGGATGCATCGGCAAGACATCGCGCCCGCCCCGGCTCTTGGGAACAGGATGGTGCCAGACAATGGTCTTGCCGATGGGGCGGCCGCACAACCAGCAGGGCGCAACCGTCACTGGTTCCTCGACCTCGCGGCGCAGATCTTCATAGGAACCGTGTTTTGAATGTTTGCGGGCCATGTATATGCCTGAAGTTCCTGATCTAAGCTGCCACACCTATAGAGGCGAAGGCAGCATTACCAGATCTCGCTGGAGGCGGATCGTCGGTGAGGAATGGCGGACCGGCTTGGGCTGCAGTTGCCAGCAATGCCGCAACTACCCCAATGCACTCGACGCCCGGTGAAAGCGCTTGCTCAGCTCACCGCTCCCCCGTCGGCCCCTGGGTGCTCGCCAGCGCGCTGCGGCAGGATGATGATCAGCGACAAGATCGCCATAGCGAGAACCAGTGTGGCGATTGGTCGGCTCAGGTCGAGGCCGCCCTTTGTGATCGGCTTGTCGAGGAAATCGCCGACAGTCGCGCCCAGTGGCCGGGTCAGAATGAAGGCCGCCCAGAACAGGCCAACCCGGCTGATCGCGGTCCAGAAGTAGAGCGCGGCCAAAGCCAGCAACGCAGCGCCGAACACTGCAGCACCCCCGCCATAACCAAGCCCGGAGTCGGCAAACCAATCGCCCAGCGCGGTCCCGAGGGTTTGCGAAAACGTGATGGTGATCCAGTAGAACGTCTCTTCGCGCGGACTGACGATCGAATTGACCGAGATCGAGCCAGTTGCCCGAAACCAGATCAGCAGCGATCCCAGCACACAGCCGAGGAGCAACAAGGAACCACCAAGATAGCCAATGCCGAGCGAGCGTGTGCAGAAGTCGGCGAGCGTGGTGCCTGCCGTGGTCGAGGCGATGATCGTCGCCCAATAGAGCCACGGATTGAAGCGCGAGGTTCTTATCTGTGCCCAGACCAGGGCCAGCAACACCAAACCGAATATCGCGGTCCCGACCAGATAACCGTTGAGTCCGCCTTGCCCCGCAGTGGGGGTGGTTTCGCCCAGCCAGCTCATCGACACAGTGTCGCCGCCAGTTTCGCCCAAAGTGGTGGCCAGGACCTTGATTATCCAGAACCCTAGTGTGACGGCTGGGACTTTGGTCAGGGCCTCGCTCTTGGTCATCCTTGGCTTCCTTCTTATTGGCTTGGAACAGGTGGTCTAATCACCGATGCGCAGACTGAATGCACGCCATCAACGCACAGGAGCCGGCTCCAGCACGATCAGATGGACGCTCCCTGCGATCAGTGTTGGCCGCACGCTTGGCGCTGCGGCCTCAAATCGGGCCGCAGGCAAGTAGACGCGGCCGCTAACCGGATCGAGCGCAGCGGTTCGCGCGCTGGCCTCGGTCCTAACCGACGGAAGGGCTGTTACCTGTCGGCCTGATTTAACGGCGAATACCGACAGGGTTCCGCTTTGGCCACACGGCACGAGGAACCGGCGGCGTTGCCGGTCAAACAGAGCGCCATCGGGTCCCTTACCAATCGGCAGCAGCTTGACCAATTGGCGCAAACGCGTGTCGACTAGTGCAGCCTGACCATTCGCGCAGGCGCTGAGGAGCAGTCCGTCAGCTTGATCGAATGCGATGCCGGTAGGGCCTTCGCATCCGGGCAGCGGGATTGGTTTCAGCGCTACGCCGCGCTTGAGGTCAACCAGCTCGATCTCGCCAGCGTCCTCGTCGTTGACGGCGAGCAAGTCGGGACCGATCAGAGTGCCCAGTTCAAGCCCCGGCTTTACGGCAATAGTGTTTACCACCTTGGCCGCATGCGGATCGACAATCGACACGGTGCCGCCCTTTGCATTCATGACTATCAGGCGCTTCGATCTGGGATCGTAGAACGCGGCATCCGGATTTTGGCCGACGGCGATGGTCGCTGTTTGCTCGCCCGTCGCACCGTTGATCAGGCGGACACTGCCATCGCCGCCGCTGGTCACTGCGATCAGGTCAGTCCCATCGATCGCAACTGCCGCATGCCCGCGTGACAGGCGGCCCGCGCTTCTGGCGGTGCCGTTCGTCAGATCCACTACTGTGACGCTGTCACCGCGAGCAACCAAGACGCGATGATGGACCGAATCGACGCTGAGAAGGTCCCACCGGCCGTCAGGCAACGGAATCGAACTTGCTTCGCTGTAGCTCGAGCGTTCGGGTTCTGCCGAACTGGAGGACACGGCCCCAACCGTCAGCAGCAGGGCTGACACTATCAATCGCTTCACGCGCATGTCCTTCATTTGAAATTGCTCAACGAAAGCTACACGCGGCACTTGAAGTGTGCACTCCGAAAATGCCAACCTCGATGGTGTTAGACCGGTGCTGGGGTTTGGATATTTCAATGACATGATGGCTAACAACGAACGCCGCCGCGCAACTGCGCGACGGCGAACGGTTGCCCAGTGCGATGATCAATCGGGATGCGGACCTTCCGCCGCATTTTCGAGGACCCGGCCAGTGACAGCATCGACCCCGACGTGGAAGGTCCTGCCGTGGAGAGGCACCTTCAGCGGAACATTTTGCCCTTGCGACCGTTTAGGCAGTCACAGAACTCTTCCTAGGTGCCTCGCCCATGCAAAATCTCCGGACAATATCCCGCACCATCACGCTCAGCTCGTTGCTCGCGCTTTCAGTCATCTCGGTATCTGCATCTGCCGGAAAGCACGAACAAGCGGTCGAAGCCATCGCTCAGGCTCGCGGCAAGATCGAGGCCGGCGACAAGGTTGGCACCAATAACCAGGCTCCAGAACTGCAGTCCCAAGCGCGTGTTGAGCTGGCGACAGCTGAATCGTTGCTTGCCAGGGGCAAGAAGGATGATGCCATTGCCACGGCGCATCACGCCAGCAGCCTCGCCGATCAGGCTATCGTCGTAGCGGACAACCGCAAGGCTTCGGCTGAACGCGATCAGCGGCTCAAGGCGCAATCAGTAGCCATCGATGCCCAGCAATCGGCAGCCATCGCCAATGTCCGGGCTGATACGGCGCAACAGGCGGTTGTTAATGCGAATGCCCGTGCCGATGTTGCGCAACAGTCGGCAGCTTTGGCAAACGCGAGGGCCGACACGGCTCAGACGGCAACGAACGCCCAAATCGACGCGATGAGTAAGGTAATGCATCAGGCTCCGACAACGACAACTGTTGCTATCGTTGAGAAAGAAGCGGTGCGGACGTCTGCGCCGGTGCGGCGTGTTCAGCGCCGAGTCGTGCACAAGCACCACTCAACAATGCGTGTCCGCAAGACTACGACGGTTACCACCACCAACCGCTAGAGCCGAGCTGAAAAAACCCGACTCACCCTGACCCTCGGTCTGCTAGTTTGATCGCCCGCTACAGACGGTCGCCGGTGGGCACCAAACGTAGCGGGTCATCGCTGTGGAATAAAGACAGATGTCCTAACTATGGCTCTGTCTTTCCATCCGGCTGCTGCCGATCGAAGGTGCTTCCAGAATTGGGAAGCCTTCCAGTAGATTTCATGTTTTGACTACCAAACATGCATGTAGATAATTATCGAACAAAACCAACAACATTCCAAGGTTACAGGTCAAGTGAAATTGCTGGTGGTGGTAGTTACATCGCAACCAAAGGAAGCAAAGTGCTACAGCGAGTGCTACATTCCAATGCTACAACTGCTATACAGAAGGCGCAGAAAACCGTGCTTTTACCTTGCTGGCTGGGGCGGCAGGATTCGAACCTGCGAATGGCGGCATCAAAAGCCGCTGCCTTACCACTTGGCGACGCCCCAACAGCGTGATGCGCGCCACTAGCCTTGCGGCGCTCCGATGGGAAGGGCTTTCAGTCTATCGCGCAGGCAAATGCACGGTGCCGGGCCTATCGCTCATGCCTGCGCAGCTTCCAGCTTGTCCTGCGTGCGCAGGTCAAAGTCTGAAGAATGATGCCGTTCGTGCAACTGGTTTTCAAGTGGTCCTTGCGCACAATTGACGATCACGCCGCGCTGAACCGCCGGTCGCGCGCCTATTTCCTCCACCCAGCGGGCGATGTTTTTGTATTCGGCCATTGCCAGAAATTCGGCGGCCGCACCGTAGGCGGCACCGCTCACCAGACGAGCATACCATGGATAAATCGCCATATCGGCAATCGAATAGGCCTCGCCGCCAATATACTGTGTCTCGCCCAAACGCTGATCGGCAACGCTGAACAGGCGCTTTGATTCCATTGCGTAACGGTCAATCGCATATGCGATCTTGATCGGCGCATAGTGATAGAAGTGGCCGAAACAGCCGCTGATAAACGGCTGGCTCGCGGCCTGCCAGAACAACCAGTTGAGCACTTCGGTGCGCGCGGGGCCCGATGCGGGGAGGAACGCGCCGAACTTTTCAGCAAGGTGGAGCAGGATCGAATTCGATTCGAACACGCGCAGCGGCTCCGGCCCCGTACGATCGACCAGCGCCGGGATCTTCGAATTGGGGTTCACCGCGACGAAGCCGGAGGAAAACTGGTTGCCATCCATGATCCGGATCAGCCAGGCATCGTATTCGGCGGCATGGCCGGCTGCGAGCAGTTCTTCGAACAGCACGGTCACTTTCTGGCCGTTGGGCGTTCCTTGCGAATAGAGCTGAAAGGGATGCTCACCCAGGGGAAGGTCTTTCTCGTGCGTCGCCCCGGCGATTGGTCGGTTGATCGCGGCAAAGGGATTGTCGTGCAGCTTCCATTCCCACACCCTTGGCGGCACATATTCTTCAGGCATGGGCGTCTCCTTGGTTGGAGGCGACTATGTGGTCAGCGCAAGGCGAATGGCAAGCGCGCGAATACGTCGCCCAGCCCACAGGAGGACAGCATGGCCCGTCGCTCGCTTAGCGCACTGCCACAGGCCCCGGCACGCGTTCCGGCACTGGCCGCCCGCCATCGACCGAAACAATCCCCGCGTCGCGCCCATAGATGTCTTTGTGAAACGCTATCGTCCCATCATCGCGCGCATCGGCGGTGAAGTAGGTGACATAGACCGGCAGAGACTGCGGCAGCGAGACCACGGTCGATCTCACTTCGCCGCCACCAGCAATGCGCACCAGCTTGTTGATATCATCGCGATTGCGCGCACCTTCGAGCAGCGTCGAGGCAAAGCCCAGGGCATCGCCAACCCGGATGCAGCCGTGGCTGAACGCACGCTCACCCAGCGTGAACAGGCCGCGCGCGGGGGTATCATGCAGATAGATATTGTAGCGATTGGGCATCACCAGCTTCATCTGTCCGAGCGCATTGCCCGGCCCCGGCTTCTGGCGAAAACGCTTGCCGGTGAACAGGTAGGACCCGCGCGCCGAAAGGTGGCTTTCGCGCGCGATCGAGTCCGGCACTTCCCACCACGGGTTGAAATTCACCGCGACGACATCGGATTTCAGCGCCGGGGTGGGGGTGGAGGCCTTGCCCGAAATCGCCGGCCAGCTTTTATAACGCTGGCCGCTGCGCCACAGCGAAACCTCGAAACCGGCGGCATTGGCGATCAGATAATCATCGCCAAGATTACGCGGCAGCCAGCGCCAGCGCTCCATATTGCGCGCCAGCGTGAGGCGGCGGGCAGGGTCGGTTTCGTCGGCGAGCGCGGCTTTGAGCGCAGTATATGCCGGGCTGGCAGGGCGCAGAGTGAGGAAGAAATCGTCGAGCCGGTCCGCTACGATCGCCGCCTTTAGTGCGGGGGTAAAGTTGACCGCATTGTCGCTGTCTTCGATGTGCCAGTCGGCCCGTTCGGATGCCGGGGCTGCGCCAAGCAGCTGCTCCTGCGCGAGCGCGAAGGCGAACTCGCTGGCCTCGCGGTTTATTGCCAGTCGGTTGCCCCGGCGCATCGCCTCATCAAGGGCTCTGGTGTCAGGACGTGGCAGGCCATCGGCGGGAGCGCTGTCTGCCCAGCGTTCAAGCCGGGCGAGCGACGTGCCGCTCCAGTCGGGATAGACGCCGGGCACATAGTCGCCGCCGTCCGCAGCCAGCGGCAGCGCGGCGATCAGCACCAGTGCTTTCGGAACGAATCGAACCAATTCCCGCGCCCCATTTTTGGAATGCTGGTGCGATAGAGGGTTAATCTGGGCTTGGGTATCGCGCAATCGCAGCAAGTCTGCCCCGCAAGGGGACGCCTAGAGTCTATTCCACTGGCGTGGAAACGGCACCGGTTTAAGTGTTACTGAAACAGAATCTAGTCACATGGACCTGAAATTCACGCCATTTCCCCGTCATCCCGGGCTTGACCCGGGATCCCGCTTTTCTTCTGCAACGCTGGAAAAGACAGCGGGACCCCGGGTCAAGCCCGGGGTGACGATAATGGTACGGACTTTGATTCCACCATACTAACCCAGCCGCATGACCCATCCGTGCGGATCGGGCGCGGTGCCCCGCTGGATCGAGACCAGCCGGTCCTTGAGCCGCTGGGTCAGTTGCCCCGGTCCGCCGCTGCCGATTACGAATTCGCCATCGACCGGATCGGTCACCCGCCCCACCGGCGTTACCACCGCTGCCGTGCCGCAGGCGAAGCATTCGACCAGGCGGCCCGAAAGCGCATCGGCGCGCCACTGGTCTATTCCGTAACGCTCCTCCTTCACCGTCAAGCCATCGTCGCGCGCCAGCGTCATCACACTGTCGCGGGTGATCCCGGCGAGGATCGTGCCGCTGATCGGCGGGGTAAGCAGCGTGCCATCGTCGAAAGCGAAGAACAGGTTCATGCCGCCGAGTTCTTCCACCCATTTGTGCTCGGCGGCATCGAGGAACAGCACTTGATCGTGGCCGCGCGCGAAGGCTTCGGCGGTCGGCACGAGGCTCGCGGCATAGTTGCCGCCACACTTGGCTGCCCCGGTGCCACCCGGTGCAGCGCGGGTATATTGGCTGACCCACAGCGATACCGCCGGCGCGCCCGATTTGAAGTAATTGCCCGCCGGGCTGGCGATGACCATGAACTTGTAGCTTTTGGCCGGGCGCACACCGAGGAACGGCTCGGTGGCGATCATGAATGGGCGCAAGTAGATCGAGCCGCCATCGAGCGAAGGAAACCACGCCTTGTCGATTGTCACGAGCTCGCGGCAGGCAGCGACGAAAAGGTCCTCGGGCATTTCGGGCATCGCCAGCCGCGCCGCTGATCGATTGAACCGCGCGGCGTTGGCTTCGGGCCGGAACAACGCCATCGTCCCGTCCTGTAGCCGGTAAGCCTTCATCCCTTCGAAGATTTCCTGCGCATAGTGGAGCACGGCGGCGGCAGGGTGCAGCGGGATCGCCGCGAGCGGGCCGACGGTTGCACCATGCCAGCCTTCAGCCTCGCTCCATTCAATGCTGACCATATGATCGGTGAACAGCTTGCCGAAACCGGGATCAACCAGCGCCGCATCGCGCAGGTCAACCGGCACCGGCGCCGGGTGCGGCAGGTGAGCGAAAGCGAGCGTGGGCCGGGCGAGAGTCGCCATCATAGAATCCTTACATTCCAACTTGCCTCACGTTATTGAACAAATATTACGAAAATGGCAAGTAATTTGTAACAACTAAACAGGGTTGCATTCCGCTTATTTGTCTAGGCGGATTTTGCCGGGGAGGGAAGAGGGCGAGTTCAGGGGACAATCTTGCCGGTTCTGGCGTCGACGACCCTATCGCGATCATATTCCAGAATTCCCGGAATCACTGTCAGCCGGTCGATTTCTACCCCATAGTAATTTGGGATGCGTCCTGCGGCATGAAGCGTTGCCGGGATGATCTTGAACGCCGCAAGACGCGGATCGTCAATCGAACCATGGTCCGGCACTGCCCATTTAATCACGCCGATGTCACTGGGCAGATCGAACATGGTTTTTGGCTTTGCGCTGCCTTCTGTCTTGGCCTTTTGATAGGCATCAAGGAAGCTCAACGTCATCATACCGGCGTTTACGATCTCTCCGGGACCAATTTCAAATTGGACGGTCCCCATGCACATGCAAGTGCCGCCAACCCCTTGGGCAAAAATCATTGGACCGTAAAAAGCATACCGTCCCGGTTTCACCCGTTGCACGAAGGTGGATCGGCCGTTCGCCTTGGAGAAGCGATTGAATGGGCCGATCGGCAGAATATTTTCCATATCGATGGCAGGAAACGAGAGATTCTGGTCGTTGGGTTCGACCGGCTCGGCAGGCTTCTTTACGCCCTTTTGCGCGCTTGCTGGCAAATGCTCCCAAGCGGCTTTGTCCGCTTGCCATTGGGCATGACGCTTGACCCATTTATCATGCGCCTTGCCCAAGGCTTCCTGACGGCGGCGCGCATAGTCAATCAGGTCAGCCTGATCCGGTCGCCGAATGAAGGCAATGCCAAACGAGTACATCGAACTGGCCGAATTGGTCTGTACGATGAGATAGCTTGACGCCGGATCAAGCGTGACGACTTTGGTGTCCTTGATCGCCTTGGACAAATCGTCATCCGAAGCCATTGCCGGTCCTGCAACCACCAGAGCGACGGCAAAAAGCGATGAAATGATTTTGAGCATGATCACTTCCCTAGCACGGCCGTTACTGGCATCGGGCCAGAAGCGACCTTGGCCTGCTGCATCAGGAACGCCTGCCGCTTTTTTTCCTCGAGCGCGCCAAACCCTTCCTCAAAATTGAATTTCTGCCATGTTTCTTTGGGAAGGCCAAAGCGCTGGTATCCTTTGTAATACATGCAGCGGCGCATGTTGACCCGCCGCGTTGCCCGCAGTTGTGCCGAGCCGAAGATCGCGGCAACCATCACATTGGCAATTGCCCCTCCGATAAGGCCGGTGGCCGTCATGTTATAGGGATAGGGCGTGTCCATATTGCCATATGGACTGGCAAGGCCGCGGGCAAGATTGTCACAGTCACGCACGTCTGCCAACGCTCCGCCAAAATCGGTATCTGCACGGTGAAAATAGTAATACTTGTCGAAGTCCTTTTCCACCTCGGGGCTGGCGGCAAATTGCAGTTCCGGCATTGCAATGGTCGCGGCATCAATCTTGACGGCCTGATCGACAAGGTTGACCGTCTCCACAGTGCCTTCGCTGTCCGCCGACTGAGCGGTAACCGGAGCGGCTTGGATCAATAGAGCGCCCAAGGCTGCAACCGCCAATTGCCTCCGCATCGCATGTACTCCCTGACTTTGATTGGTGAGGAATATCAACTTACTGTTGCTCGGCAAACATGGATTTGTGAGTCAAGTGATGCAAAAATGAGAAGGGCTGCGCCACTCTTGAAGTGTGCAGCCCTTCGCATGGTCAGCGGCTGGTGGAGCCGCCAGCGGAAC
>JANLOZ010000305.1:0-4454 GCA_031366845.1 Novosphingobium sp.
CAGCCTATCCTTGGCGCAAATTGAGGAGCCGGGCCCCATGTCCTTTGAGCTGAACCGCAAACTTGCTGCGCGCCGAGAACCACTTTCCGGTGCGGCGCGCATCGATGCCGTCACCGCCGATATCATTCGCGGGGCGTTTGAAACGGTGTGTTTTGAAGCCGCGACGCACCTCGGCCGGGCGGCATCATCTCCCATCATCAACAGCTCGAACGAGCGCAATGCGGCCATCGTCGATGCCAATGGGCGGCTGGCCATGGGCGCAATCGGCACCCCGCAGCTCACCTTCGTCAACCAGATGATGGTCCGCTGGGCGCTGATGAATATGGACGATTATGACATCGGCCCCGGCGATGTGCTGTTGTCCAACGATCCCGATCACGGCGGCGGGCATCTCCCCGATTACTGTGTCTATTCACCGGTCTATGCGGGCGACGGCGAGCTGATCCTGTTCATCTCGCTCCAGGCGCATCAGGGCGATACCGGCGGCAAGGACCCCGGCGGTTTCACTTTGGAAGCGACCGACGTGTTCACCGAAGGCGTGCAGTTCCCCTGCGTCAAGCTCGTTCACCGGGGGCAGCGGCGCAAAGACGTTTTCGACATGGTGGTGCGCAACAACCGCTTCGCCACCATCGCGGGCGACCTTTCAGCGATGATCGGCGGGGTGCAGGGTGCGGCGGCGCGGCTGGAAAAGCTGATCGCTGCTCACGGTGCCGATGTTATCAAGGCCGCGATCAACCATTCGATTGCCCACACCGAAGCACGGATGAAAGCCGAATTCGCCGCCTGGCCCGATGGCGCTTACGATGCCACAGTGCTGATCGATGCCGATACAATGGGCACCAAAGATGTGAAGGTCCACGTCACCTGCACCGTTGCGGGGGAACACCTCACGGTGGACCTCACCGGCTGCGATGACCGGCAGGATCTGGTCGGGGTGTGGAATACCTTCGCCAACAGCCGCTCCTATGTGATGACGCAGGTGGTAGCGATGGTCGATCCGGGCATTGTCAAGAACGAGGGCGTGTTCAACGCGGTCGAGATTATTATCCCCGAAGGCTGCATCGCCCAGCCGCCGCCGAACAAGCCCGCCGCTTTGGGCAGCTTCCACCCGGCTTGCGAGATTACCGAGGCGGTGTGCCTTGCGCTCAGCGCGGTGGTGCCCGAACGCGCGCAGCCGCAGCTTTACAAGATCGGCATGCCCAACGCGGTGATCGGCTTCAATGCTGCGGGCATGTGGATGGATCAGGGGGTCGATTGCCGCTCGATGGATTCGTCGGGGGTGCAGGGAATTGACGGCTGGGGATCATGCCCGGCGAGCCTTGGGAACCTGATCCTGTCCGAGGCTGAGGATGCTGAAGCGCGATTCCCGATCCTCAACATCAGCCGCGAAATGACAACCGATGGTGGCGGCGCGGGGCAGTGGCGGGGTTCGCCTGGAAGCCTCAACGTCAAACAAGTGCTCGCGCCGACGATGGCGATGGCGTGGATGGTTTCGGCGGATCATCCCTTGCGCGGCATGTGCGGCGGGGATGATGCCATTCCCTATAGCAACCATTTCGAATGGGGATCGCCGGGGCAATACAAGATCGAACGCACCGCGCAGGCGCAATTGCCGCAGGACGCGGTGATCGCCTACCAGCACGGCGGCGGGGCTGGCTTCGGCCCGGCACTGGCGCGCAATCCTGAGGCGGTGAAGGACGATGTGCTCGATGAATATGTCAGCCCTGGCGCGGCGCGTAGCAAGTATGGCGTGGTTTTGACGGGCAGACTTGAGGACTACGATCTGGTTGTAGATGTGGCGGCGACCAAGGCGTTGCGCGCTGAGATGGGGAAAGCCGCCGCCCCAACCGTTCCTCTAAAGGGGAGCGGCATACAGTGACTGTTACCCCCGTAACCTACCGTGTCGGCATAGACATTGGCGGCACCTTCACCGATTTCGCGCTGCTCAAGGGCGGCGATGTTATCCTGCATAAGAACCTCTCGACCCCCGAAGACCGTTCAATCGGCGTGATCGAAGGGCTGGGAAAACTGGCAGAGAACGAGGGACTTGACCTCAAAACCTTCCTCTCACGCTGCGCTGCGATTGTCCACGGAACTACCATCGCCGACAACACACTGATCGAGATGAACGGCGCGCTTACGGGTCTCATCACCACCGAAGGCTTCCGCGACGAGATTGAATACCGGCGCGGGTTCAAGGAGGACATCTGGGATGTTCGTCTGGAGCCGCCGGTGCAAATCACCCCCCGCCGCCGCCGCCGCACCGTGGCAGAGCGGGTGCTGCATGATGGCTCGGTACACAAAGCGCTCGACGAAGCGAGCGTCCGCGATGCTTGCGCGCGGCTTGGCAAACAAGGCGTTGAATCACTGGCAGTCTCGCTGATATTTGCCCACGTCAATCCCGCGCACGAACGCCGCATTCGCGAGATCGCTACCGAAGAAATGCCCGGCGTTGCCATTTCGCTCAGCCACGAAGTTCTGCCGCGCGCGCCTGAATATGATCGCACGAGCACCACCGTGGTCAACGCCTTTGTCGCGCCGCGCGTTACCGCCTATCTCGAGAGCCTGGTCACCCGGCTGCGTGAGGGCGGCTACACCCGGCAGTTGATGGTCATGCAGGCCAGCGGCGGGGTGATGAGCGTTGACTATATCACCGGCTCGCCGATCCGCGTGCTCGCATCAGGCCCGGCGGGCGGGGTGATCGGATCGGCGCATGTCGGCAAGGCCAAGGGACATCCGAACCTGCTCTGCGTCGATATGGGCGGCACCTCGTATGATATGAGCCTGGTGCTGGGTGGCAGCGCCCCGGCTGAAGCCGGATGGAACATGCACCACCGCTATCTGATCGGGGTGCCGATGGTGAAAGTGGAAACGCTCGGCGCGGGCGGTGGATCGGTTTGCGCGGTGGTTGCAGGGGCTTTGCAGGTGGGCCCCAAATCGGCGGGATCGGTGCCGGGACCGATGGCCTATGGGCGCGGCGGACGCGCGCCGACGGTGACCGACGCGCTGGTTATGATGGGGATTTTGTCGACCGAGGAAGGTTTTGCCGGGGGCAGCTTTCGCTTGCAACCTGCTGGAATCGAAGAGGCTTTTGCCGCGATTGGCGCAGAGCTCGGGACCAGCGCGGAGCAGGCGGCGTTCGATTGCTGGCGGGTGGTCAACGCCAATATGAGTCAGGGAGTGCGGCGCACGACGGCGGGCAAGGGGGTCGATCCCAAAGACCTCGTGATGCTCGCCTATGGCGGCAATGGCCCGGCCTTTGCAGGCATTCAGGCGGAGCATCTGGGGATCACCAAAGTATTGGTTCCAAAGGCAAGTCCAACCTTTTCGGCGCTCGGAACGCTGGTTGCAGACCCCGCGATTGACGAGGAACGCTCGGTGATTGCCAGGGCTGATGCACTCGATCTGGACAAGCTGCGCGGGCTTTGGAGCGAACTCGGCGTAAGGGCAGAAAACTATTTCGTTGCAGCAGGTTACACCGTCGATGCCGTCGTCGCCAGCTACCGGGTCAACATGCGCTATGCCGGGCAGAACTTCTCGCTTACTTTCGACATCGCACCCGCCGGTAAACTGGGAGATTTATCGTTCATTGACAGTGGTTTGGGTGACCGGGCCATGGCCGCCTTCAACGCCCGCCACATGGCCGAATACCACCACATCCGCGACCATGAACTGCCCGAAATCACCGGCGTCCGCCTCGCCAGCCATGTGGTGACGCCCAGCCCGGTTGTTCAAAATGGCGCACAAGGGATCAAACGATCGCCCGCAGCGGTCAAAACCCGCCGCGCCAACCTGGGGCAGGGCTTCGGCGAGGTTCCGATCTACCGCGGCAGCGATCTTCGCCCCGGTGATACCACCGCCTCCCCCGCGATCATCGAGGAGACTTTCACCACCATCGTTGTCTATCCGGGCTGGCAGGCCAGCGTCGATGCGGCGGGGGATTACGAACTGACGCGCGGCTGATCAGCTCGGCCAAACCCTGCCGGGGTTTTGCGCAGGGGGTTTTAAGGCGTTCGCGCGGAGGCGCGGAGGTGCGGAGGAGAAGGCAGGAAGGGTTTGTTCACGCAAAGGCGCAAAGGTGTTGTCAGCGCCGCAGGCCTGTCACTTTCAGCGCGCTGTTACTGTTAGGAAAAGTCTGCGAGATGCAAGGGGGCTTCGCCCCATTCATAACCCCTTCGCGCCTTTGCGCCTTTGCGCCTTTGCGCGAACAATCTTCTACTCCGCGTCTCCGCGCCTCCGCGTGAACCCCCTTCTTCCCTTTTCCGGACGCACCCAAGGCCCGGCCAGCTAAACGCTGCCGGGGTAGGCGAAGAAGAACTGATGACCGGCGCGGGGTTGCCGCGTTTTGTGCCCGGACTCGACGACGCTTTTTGGTAGTGGGGGGTAGGAAAGTGTGCGTCGAGATTTTGCCACCGGCTGAGAGTCCCTCCGCCAGCGTAACGCGACGGAGGAGG
>JANLOZ010000011.1:0-1696 GCA_031366845.1 Novosphingobium sp.
AGACGCAGGTCAGACGGGGGGCTGACAGGCCCGGCAAACTGGGTGAACGGGGGTGAAGTTTTGGCGCTCATATCCGCAGCATTAATGGTTACAGCCGAAACTATAGCAGCTTTTCCAAGGTAGGCGAGTGACAAGATCGCGCCCGCGAATAAGTCATACAAGTTGTAGATTCGCCGCAGGGGACTTGTTAAGGGAGGCGTAGATATCGAGCGCGCGGATCATGCACGCATGGCAAATTATGGAGGATGAAATGCGGCGCCAGTTTACGATTGCTCCAGCGCTCGCGGCGCTGATTGCAGGCCTTGCCTCTCCCGCTCTCGCCAAGCCGGCGGTCCCCGGCGCAGATGCAGAATCGCGCGCTGCCGCCACTGTCAAAGCAATGACCACTGAGGAAAAGACCGTGATGACCCACGGCATACTGCTCATTTCGATGTTTACCGGAAACCCGGTTCCAGCTGATGCCGTGCCCGCGGCTGGTTATGTTGCCGGCATCCCCCGCCTCGACGTGCCATCGCTCAAAGAGACCGGCGCCAGCCTTGGTGTCGCTTAACCGCGGTCGGCAACGTGCTGCGCGGCGGCAACAATACCGACGCTGGCCTGCCATTCCTGACCATCGGCGGTGACGGCGATCTTGCCTATTATGGCAGCGACAACCGCGCGGTTGACCGGTTCGGCAAAGCCCTTCCGCAGCTCGGACGATATGGTGAAACTGCCGCGCGTATTCTGCCATCAAAGCTGCCGCTCGCCCCGGTTTCAGCCTATACCGTGCTGCCCGCAGGCCATGTAGAAACGTCGGTGCTGCAAACCGCCGGGGCCCGCCCTTGGGACCGTGCGCCCGATGATATCCGCGTGCGGTTCTTCGTCGCTGAAGGCCGCGGCGATATCATTGATGACGAGCATCAGGTCGGCAATGGCTATCCGCATACCAAGGAGGCGCATGCCGCTTTTGCCGAAGCGGACTGGAACCTTGACACGATGACGCCGAAGTCCGACCGCTATCCGGGCGAAAAGCCCGGCGCGCAGGAAAAGCTCTCTCCGCGCGACGCCGCGATGCGGATGGGCGGGTTCGCTGAACTTATTTCACAACTACGCGAACGCGGGCTATATTGGGTATGCGCGCATAGGGCGTTTGCCCATCGCCGTTGCGCTGCGAATAGCCCCGCATGGCGACAAAATAGGTGCCGGGTTCATCGAATGCGTGGCTGGCCGAAACGGTGATTGATCGCGCGGCCTTGGCAGGGTTTGCCTGATTGGCAAATGCGCCTGATCCGTCAAAGTCCCACTCCGCGCCAACCGCCATTCCCGTGCCAGGAGGGGCCGTAACTTTCGCCACGAAGCGCACAGCCTGCCCCCGTTTGACCACCGCTTTGACCCCGCCATTGGCCGTAAAGGCGATCATCGGCTGAACCCCGTGGCGAGCATCTGCGGTAGGCGGCACGATCACCTGCCCGCCCACGACCTTGTAACTGGTGCTGGCGGGCGGCGGCGTGCCTTTTTCCACCCAAGCCGAAACATCGCGCAGCGCCTGTTGCAGGATCGGGGTATAACTGATTATCCGTGTGGGGGCGCTCGCCGCCTCCGAAGCGCCGTGCAGCGCGTTTTCGGTGTACCAGATGCGGTAGCGGTTGATCGCATCCTTGCCGTAATTGGCATCGAAGCGCTGGCGATACCAGTCCGCCTGCCAAGGCACCGCCTC
>JANLOZ010000045.1:0-2292 GCA_031366845.1 Novosphingobium sp.
CCGGGCGGGGGAGCGGGCCGGTGCCGCATCTGTTTCAGTATAACGGAAACAGAATCTTGCACCGCACGTCAGATCAACTCAATCGCCACCGCCGTCGCCTCACCGCCGCCGATGCACAGCGAGGCAACGCCCTTTTTCAGCCCCTTGGTCTTCAGCGCGCCGATCAGCGTGGTGATGATCCGCGTGCCCGATGCGCCAATCGGATGGCCTAGCGCGGTCGCGCCGCCGTTGACGTTGACCTTGTCGTGCGCGATGCCGAGATCGTGCATCGCAAACATCGCGACACAGGCGAAGGCCTCGTTGATTTCGAACAGATCGACGTCAGCAATTTTCCAGCCAGCCTTGTCGAGCAGCTTGGTAATCGCGCCAACCGGGGCTGTGGTGAACTTGGCAGGCTCCTGCGCGTGACCGGCAACCGCAACGATGCGGGCGACCGGCGTAAGCCCCCTGGCATCAGCGAACGATTGCCGCGCCAGCACCACCGCCGCCGCGCCGTCCGAGATTGACGATGATGATGCCGCGGTGATTGTCCCGTCCTTGGCAAACGCGGCCGTCAAGCCCGGGATCTTGTCCGGGCGGCCTTTGCCGGGGGCTTCATCGGTATCGACGATAACTTCGCCGGCGCGGGTCTTCACCGTCACCGGAACGACTTCACCGGCGAAAGCCCCACTGGCGATCGCGGCCTGCGCGCGCGACAGCGATTCAATCGTATAGGCATCCATCGATTCGCGGGTGAGCTGGTATTCGTCGGCCGAAACTTGTGCGAACGAGCCCATCGATCCGCCTTCATAGGCATCTTCGAGCCCATCGAGGAACATGTGGTCATAGGCCGTATCATGTCCGGCGCGCGCGCCTGCGCGGTGCTTCTTGAGCAAGTAAGGCGCGTTGGTCATGCTCTCCATGCCGCCCGCCACCAGCAGATCAACCGAGCCCGATGCCAGCGCCTCTGCGCCCATGATCACCGTCTGCATGCCCGATCCGCAAACCTTGTTGACCGTGCTCGCTTCGACCGATTTGGGCAGACCAGCCTTGATCGCCACCTGGCGGGCAGGGGCCTGGCCCAGACCGGCTGGCAGCACGCAGCCCATATAGATGCGTTCAACATCGCCGCCCGAAACGCCTGCGCGTTCAACCGCTGCCTTGACCGCCGCCGCGCCAAGGTCGGTCGCCGCCACATCGGCGAACACCCCCGAAAGCGCGCCCATCGGCGTGCGCGCATAGGACAGGATGACGATGGGATCGGAAGCGGAAATCTGCGCCATGGTGGGGCCTTTCGGAATTCATGCCGTGATATGTGTGGCAGGTCGATAATGCTGCACTGCGGCAATAGCAATGGGCGATGGGATCAACCTCTCAAGCCCTCCTCTTAAGGGGAGGGGTTGGGGTGGGGTCTATCCGCTGGACGCTACGTTCCACCAAGATCACAAACCCCACCCCACTGCGACTAGGCAGCAAGCTGCCAAGTCTCGTTGCCCCTCCCCTGAAGAGGAGGGGAGGAAGTGGCAGAACACTTAAGCCCCTCCTCTTCAGGGGAGGGGTTGGGGTGGGGGCTATCCGCCTGACGCAACATCGCGCCTAGAGGACAGCCCCACCCCCTTCCCCTAATGGGGCGGGGAGGAAGGAGGCGGGGTGATTATGGGCCTTCCCCCACTTGCGCCGCGCACCGCCGCGCCCTAGTGGCGCAGGTGGTCCTTGCGGGAGCGATTCCGCGTTGCAACGAGTCCTTCGCGATGGTCAATCTTACCGAATACCTGCCCATCCTGATCTTCCTTGGCGTGGCGTTGGCGATTTCGACCGCACTGGTGTTCCTGCCGATGGGACTTTCCTACCTAACGGGCACGCACAATCCCAATGCCGAGAAGAATTCGGAATATGAATGCGGCTTTCCCGCATTCGAAGATCCGCGCAGCCAGTTTGACGTGCGCTTCTACCTGGTCGCCATCCTGTTCATCGTCTTCGATCTTGAAGTCGCCTTCCTGTTTCCCTGGGCGGTGAGCCTGAAGGATACCGGCTGGACCGGCTGGCTGACGATGATGGTGTTCATCGGCGAACTGGCCGTGGGCCTTGCCTATGCCTGGAAAAAAGGCGCGCTGGATTGGGAATGAGCACCGTGAACGCACCTTCGATCATCATGCCCGGCAGCCCAACCGGCAGCAATATGGTAGCGCCCGAGCAGGCCTTTTTTGACAGCCTCAATTCCGAGGTTGCCGAAAAAGGCTTCCTCATCGCCAGCACCGAGGAACTGTTCCAGTGGGCGCGCACCGGCAGCCTGTGGTGGATGACCTTCGGCCT
>JANLOZ010000052.1:0-6093 GCA_031366845.1 Novosphingobium sp.
GCAACGTCGCGTCCGATCAGTCTTGAATCGCCGCGTGGACCAGCATCCGTTGGTTCAGGCAAAGTGGGCAGCGGGGTATCCGACGTGAGGTAAAGGTCGAAACCTCCAGGCGCGTCCCCCTTGCCAGCCTGCGGGACCCCAACCTGTGGAACCAGTGTCGCGCGCCACTGACGGTCCGAACCGTTGACCCGCACCGCCGCGCCATGGAGCATGCGCCAATGAAGCGCCTGTCCAGCTGCCACGCCCTCGACCGCAACCATTTCGAACCACGCCCTGCCGGGAGCAGCTAGCATAGACTGCGCGAGCAATTTCAAATCAGCGGCTTCAGCCTGTGCGGTGAGAACCGCCTGCCCGCCATCAAGCCGCGCGTGAAATTCGGCGAGATCACAATCGATCTGCGCCTGCCGATCGGCTGAATCGACGAGTTCAGGCGGCAAGGCCCGCACTTGCCAGTGGCGCACGGTGATCCGGCTCATGCCGTCGCCCTGTGGCTCAACCTCGACCCAGGCGGTAACCTCATCACTGCCATCACGCGCGACGACCGGCCGCGCCAGTTTCATCCCGAATCGTCGCGATTTTCGCACCGCTTCGAGCAGCGCGGGCACCGCTATGGTCCCCGGCATTTCTCCGCCACAGCGCAGGTGCAGGCCAAGCAAAGGTTCGTCAGCAGAAACGAGCCTATCGTCACCGTCACAAAGGCCTGTCGCCTGCGTGATCGCTTCGCCGGTCATCGATCAGGCCGGATAGCCCGCACCGCTCGCCAGCACAGCGGCGGCGTGATCGGGATCGAGCGCCTCAAATCCTTCGGGCAGCGAAACATCGGGGTGGAGCGCAAGGAACTGCTCTTCAATCGCCGCCTGCTTGAGCCCCGCCGCAGCGAGCGACAGCGCCAGCCGGGCCATCTGCGCTTCGTTGGTCGAAAGCACGGTGAGGCTGCGCTCCTGACCGACTGCGAGACCGAGCGCGGTGAGAAACAAGGCCGCGCCAGCATGCGAAACCGATAGTGCTGCCTGTGCCCCGCCGCCCATCGACAACAGCAACCGCGCCATGAGACCCAGACGGCCACAGCTTTCATCAAACTGCCCGGCAATAGCGCGCTCGGCCTGAACCGCAGCGGCATCGTCAGGCGCAGCATGGCCGCGCAAGGCGACCAGCGCGGCGTGGAGCCTATCGGCGGGAAGTTCGGCCAGCGGCAATTGCATCCGCCGCTGCGTTTGTGCGAAGCGCGCCTGAGCGGCGAGCAGGTTCATCGCGGCTGCGGCAGTCGGCGCATCGGGTGAGGCGATCAGCGCTTGCAACAGCGGCGAGAGCAGCGGATCGAGCCCGAGCCGCGCATGCAATCGCTCGGTCAACTGCCATTCGGCTGCAAGTGCGTGAACGTGCGCAAGCACCGCCGAATCGGCAGACAATCGCCCGGTTAGCGCGGTTATTTCTTCACGGCTGCAATCGTGTGCTTTGTCACTCCCCGCTGCCTCGCCATGGGCAACGAGCAACTGGCGTGCGACATCTTCAAGCATCGCGCGGGTGCGTGCGACCATCTCTTCCGAAAATACCGAGGAATCATCGTTGGTTACGAGGTGGCGCATGATCGGAATGATCGTGCTGATCAGCGCATCGCCCTGCGCCAATTCCGCGCGCATTTCACTTTCGATCATGTCGATGCTCGCTACAGGCCTGGACGTTTCATTCATACCGTCCGCCATAGCTGCACATGGTTAAGCTCGCGTTATCTAGGCCGAAATGCGGGATCGGTGGGCAATATAGACTGCGCCGAGCAACAGCAGCGCCACCAAGGCCGGAACACCGGGTGCCAGCATCGAAGCCAAAGCCATGCCGCAAAGCAGGATCGCGAGCAGCATCCGGTCCGCCAGCCACGGCGTCCAGCGTCCGGGCAAAATGTACGCGAAAAGCCCGAGCAGACCGAAAAGCATGAACGGCGAAATCGATCGCTGCCAAAAAGCTTCGCCGGGAAGATAGGGTGTGGCGAATAGCAGGAGAATTCCTATCACCGTATCGAACAACCAGCCAAAAGGATATTCTGCGGCAAGCATGCCGGTTCTGCGCCCAAGTGCTTCCGACTGAATTCGCTCGATAATGCAGGCGGACCGGTGCAGAAGCCAGGCTGGCGCGCAGAGCCCCAGTGCGGTGGCGTGCCAGCCAAACCACCCGGCCCCGCCAGCAATCGCCAGCAGGACATAGCTTGCCAGTGCCAGCCACCTGCCGCCGCTTCCGCCATGCAAAAGCGCCGGACCAAAGCTGCGCACGATCAGCGTCGCGAGGGCCATTCCCGGCGCCTTCCCCCTTCCGGCAGTATGTCGTTGCATCCAGTCAAGCTCGGCAGCATGGGCTGCCTCTTCATCACGAACCATGAGCCAGTGTCCGGCCGACAAGGCCGGTTCGGCGACGCCGCGCTGGGCAATCCCGGCCTGCAAACCGATGCGCAGAAGCGCCGAGGTGGGTTCAGCATCGGCGGGAAGATCGTTCAGCCGCTCTACCAGGCGCCCCGGCAGCAGCATCAACCCGGCGGCGGCATGGTTGAGGTCAATTCGCTCAAACCCTTGGGGAACGGCGGTTTCCGCAGGCAGAACGAGAATTGCCGGAGCATCACCCAGCATATCGAGCGCATCGGGCAAGGCAGCGACCAGCCCTTCGCCGATCACCAGCAGCTCATCATTGGCGGTGACCAGCCCTGAAAGCGCGCGGGCGCCTGAAATCATGTGAAATTTCGCCCCGGCGCGCTCGGCTTCGTGCTGCAGGGCAATCAGTTCAGGGGTGAGCGCGCGAGCAATGCAGGCGATCCTCTCGCATCCGGCCGCCAGTGCCACCATCAATTGATGCTGCGCCAGCGTCGCCCCGCCAAGGCGCAAAAATGCGCGCGGCATGGTGCCGCCAGCATGGGCCGGTTCCATCATCGATAGCAAAGCGACCCGCAGCGTCTTTCTCCGTCAGGTGGTCGGGCTGCTTAGAGCACCGCGTCGGACCTGCCAAGCGGGAGGGTTCAACGCTGAGCCGTGAAATCGTCGAGGAAGGTCTGGATACGGCGGATTACCCCAGGTTCCCCGGGCGCGCCATCGATCGCTTCATCGGCCAGCTTGATAAGCGGGCGCGCATGAAAACTGGCCGCAACCCCCTTGAGGCGAAGTGCGGCAACGTGCCAGTTGCCATCGCAGCGCGATCGCCGCAGCAGGTCAACCTGCCGGGCGACGCTCTCGGCAAACACCGCGCGCAACTCGCTCACCAGCCGAGCATCATCACCCGCCGCAGCGGATAGGGTCGCGTCAAATTCTCCAGCTTCATAGGCCATGCGACTGGTGTGTAAGCCAGTTTGGTTAATTGAGCGTTTCAGAACCGGGCCAAGCATGTTACCTTTCGCACATGACCGGGGGAACACGCATCATCGCCATCGGCGGCGGGGTCGAAAATGACCTTGCTGCTGTCGAAGCCACTAGCGCCGCACAGGCAGCGGCTGAGCCTGTAAACGGGCATGAGGAATGGCTTGACGAGGAGCCGGTGCAGCGACCCGTACGGGGGTGGATTGTCCCTGCGCTTGCTGCACTTGCTGTGGCTGGATGGAGCGCTTTCTTCGCCTGGGCGAATGTAGGTGCGCTGGACGGCGTGACCCCGCAGCAGGCAATTTCGCTGATAACCGGTTGGTCGATCCCGGCGTTGTTGATTGCGGTGCTCGTGCTGATCTCGATGCGATCAAGCCGCCGCGAAGCGCTGCGTTTTGGCGATACGGCACGGTTGCTGTCTGACGAATCGGCCCTGCTCGAGCGCCGACTGACCACGGTGAACCGCGAACTCAGCCTCGCGCGCGAATTCCTCGCCGCGCAGAGCCGCGAACTTGATTCGCTTGGCCGCACTGCTGGCGAGAAGCTTTCGCAGCACGCTGAGCATCTGCAATCGCTGGTCAGCACCAATGGCGCGCAAGTCGATGCGATTGCCAGCGTGAGCACCACCGCGCTTGGCAACATGGAAAAGCTGCGCGGCCAATTGCCGGTGGTTGCCAGTTCGGCGAAGGATATGGCGAACAACATCGGCAACGCCGGACGCACCGCGCACGGCCAGCTCAGTGACATGATCGATGGCTTCAAGCGGCTCAATGAATTCGGCAGAGCCAGCGAAACCCACGTGGACAGCCTGAAGGACCGCATCGATACCACGGTCGAATTCCTCGGCGCGCGGCTCGATGATCTGCACGAGCGCGCGGAAAACCGCTTCGCCGATCTGGATATGCGGAGCAACGAAATGCGCGCGCGGCTCGGCGCTAACGAGGATGAATCGCTCGCCGCAATCCGCATCCGGGCGAGCGCCTTGCTCGAAGAAATGGGGCGCGCTAGCGAGGTGATTGGTGAGCATGAGGCACAGGGCCTCGCCGCGCTCAATTTACGGCTCGAAACCTTGCGCAGCGACAGCACCAGTCTGGCCCAGGATCTGCGTGAAGGTGAAGAAGGCGCAATGGCGACGCTCGGGCAAGCGCGAGATCGGCTGGAATCGAGTGTGCGCGAAACGCTGCTAAAACTCGAAGCGCTGGACAAGCAAGCGGTGGAATCGGCACGCGCGAGAATTGCCACCATGGCGCAAGAGGCGAAGGATTTTGATTCGCGGCTTGATGACCGCAACCGCCAATTCGCTGAAGAGGCAGAAGCACGAAGCCGCAAGGCGCAGGAAGCACAGACCGCGCACGCCGCGCGCATCGATGTGCTGATTGGCGGAATCAATGAAAGGCTGGCGGCGAAAACCGCGGAACACGAAGCGCTGATCGACAAGGTCAGCGTGCACAGTCTCGCCGTGGCCGCGCAGCTCGACGATGCGGGCAGCCGGATTGCCGCGATCACTGCGCAGGCCGGGCAAGCTGAAAGCGCGCTGGGCAACAGCCTGCAAACTTTGTCGCACCAAATGGACCACAGCCGGGATACGATCACCAGAGTCTCCGATGACACCGCGCGTCTGACCGATGACTCGGTGCGCCTGCTCGAACTGCTGCAGGCAAGTTCAGCACTGAGCCGCGAGGAGCTGCCGCAGGCCTTGGCCGCTGGTGAGGCCAAGCTCGCCGAGATCGAAAGTCGCATCGCTGCGCTTCACGAGCATATTGGCGGGGCAGCCTTGCGAAGCGCGGCGCTGGCACACAGTCTGGCGGAAACACGCGAAGCCATCGGCCATTCGCTGGGCGAAATCGGAGCGCTTCAGGGCGGGCTCGAACAAGGCGCTGGCCGCCATGCCAATCAGCTGCGTGAACTGAAGGAGTCGCTTGAACAGCTAGACAGCGAGAGCAGCCGGATCGCCGATTTCACCAGCGGTGAACTAAGCGCGTCGCTTGAGAAACTCACCGCTGCGGCGCGTGAGGCCGTGCACACGATAGAGCAGGCTGGACACCAATCGGTCTCCGCGCTCGCCGAAAAACTGGGCGATGAAAGCGCCGCGACAATCGAACGCGTACTGAAGACCCGCACCGCAGAGGCGGTTGGCGCTCTCGATTTGTCAGCGAGCAATGCCGCCGAAACCAGCCGCGAAGCCGCGCTGCATCTGCGCGATCAACTCACGCGGATCGATGAACTGGCAGCCAATCTCGAACGCCGCGTCGCGCAGGCCCGCGAACGTGCCGAAGAACAGATCGACGGCGATTTCTCCCGCCGCGTCGCGCTGATCACCGAGAGCCTCAATTCCAACGCCATAGACATTGCCAAGGCGCTTTCGAGCGACGTTACCGACACCGCCTGGGCATCATACCTGCGCGGCGACCGGGGCGTGTTCACCCGCCGCGCGGTGCGGCTGCTCGATACGCAGGAGGCGCGTTCAGTCGCACAGGTCTATGGCGAGGACAGCGAATTCCGCGAGCATGTCAGCCGCTATATCCATGATTTTGAGGCGATGCTGCGGCAACTGCTGTCAACACGCGATGGCCATGCGCTCGGGGTTACACTGCTGTCATCCGATATGGGCAAGCTCTATGTCGCGCTCGCTCAGGCCATCGAGCGGTTGCGCGATTAGGTTCTGTGTTTCAGTTACACTGAAACAAGCGCGGCACCGGCCCGCACCCCCGCCCGGCCACCCGACAGGATATCTTAGGGGTGGCCGGGCGGGGGAGCGGGC
>JANLOZ010000058.1:0-7709 GCA_031366845.1 Novosphingobium sp.
CCCCTGAAGGGGAGAGGGCTTTGGCGAAACTCCACGTTGCGGTCCTGATGGGCGGCTGGTCTTCAGAGCGCACGGTCAGCCTGATGTCGGGCGAGGGCGTGGCGAAGGCGCTTGAATCGCGCGGGCATCGAGTCACGCGGATCGATATGGATCGCGATGTTGCTTTGCGGCTGGCTGAGGCCAAGCCTGATGTCGTGTTCAACGCGCTGCACGGCTGTCCGGGAGAAGATGGCACGGTGCAGGGGATGATGGACCTGATGGGCCTCACCTACACCCATTCCGGCCTCGCCACTTCGGTGATCGCCATCGACAAGGAACTGACCAAGCAGGCGCTGGTGCCGCATGGCATCCCGATGCCGGGCGGGCGGATTGTCGAAAGTGAGGCGTTGTACGAGCGCGATCCGCTTGAGCGGCCTTATGTGCTCAAACCCGTGAACGAAGGCTCGTCAGTTGGCGTGGCGATCGTTACCGCCGAGGGCAATTATGGCAATCCGATAAGCCGCGATGCCAAGGGGCCGTGGCAGGACTTTCGCGCGCTGCTTGCCGAGCCCTTCATACGCGGGCTGGAGTTGACCACGGCGGTGATCGGCGATCGGGCGCTCACCGTCACCGAACTCAAGCCCAAAAGCGGCTTCTATGATTTCGATTCCAAATATACCGACGGCCTGACCGAACACATCTGCCCGGCGCAAATTCCCGATGAAATTATCGCGGCCTGCAAGGACATTGCGCTCCGCGCGCACCGCCTGCTCGGCTGCAAGGGCGCGACGCGTTCAGACTTCCGCTGGGATGATGAACGCGGGGTTTCGGGGCTGTTCCTGCTCGAGGTCAACACCCAGCCGGGGATGACGCCGCTCAGCCTCGTGCCCGAACAGGCAAGGCATTGCGGCATGAGCTACGAAGATCTGGTCGAGGCGATAATAGCCGAAGCCATGGCCGGGAAACCGTGCGGGGGGATCAAGATATGAGCCAGACGATCCGCCGCAAGTCTGCTCCGGTGGGCAAGGTCGCTGCCCGGCAGAAAACCGCGCGGCAAATGCGCGATGCCCGCGCGCGCACCGGCTCGCTGTTCGACCGGGTAATGGCATGGGTGCCGCTGAGCGAGGAATCGCTGCACCGCGTTTTCCTGTTCTTCATCCTCGCGGTGGCGGCGGTGATCGCGGTAGCAGTGGCGCGGATCGCCGGGGTGCCTGCGCTGATTTCGAAGCAGTTTTCCTACGCCGCCGCCAATGCCGGGTTCTCAGTGGACAAGGTGGAGGTGCGCGGGGTCAAACGGCTGAACGAACTCAAGGTCTATGAGCGTGTTCAGGCGGATATCGGCGTGCCGATGCCCGAGCTCGACGTTGACCGGATCAGGGCGGAGATCGTCCAGCTTTCATGGGTTGAGGACGCGCGGGTTTCACGCCAGTTGCCCGACCGGCTGGTGATCGACATCGTCGAACGCACGCCGCATGCAGTGCTGCGCAAGGCTGACAAGCTGGTGCTGATCGATGCTTCGGGCAACGAACTTGAACCGATTTCGCCAGATCGCGCGCGCGGCAAGCTGGTGGTTTCGGGGCCGGGAGCAAGCAAACAGGTTGCGGCGCTGTCGGCGTTGCTGATGGCCGCGCCAGCGCTCAAACCCAAGGTGGCCGAGGCTGAATGGGTTGGTAACCGGCGCTGGAATCTGTCGTTCAACAGTGGACAAGTGCTCGCGCTGCCCGAAGGCGACAAGGCCGCTTCCGGCGCGTTGATGGCGTTTGCCCGGCTCGACGGGGTCAACCGATTGCTCGGCGGCAAGGCCACCGCGTTTGATATGCGCGCGCCTGACCGGATCTATTTCCGCGTGCCCGAACGTGCTGTCGATGCGGCAAAGGCAGCGGCTTTGAAAAAGGCCGATGCGGCCAGGCTGGCCTCGGCAAGCAAGACCGACGCGCAGCCGCAATCTGATGCCAAAGCGAAACCCAAGACCAAGGAGAAGGAGTGATGTCCACTCCGCGTATCGCCCGCGTTTTCGGCGCGGTGAACATCGGCAGCGCGCGCATTTCAGCAATGATCGCCGGGCTCACCGAAACGGGTGAACTTGTGGTCCTCGGCTCCGCCCACCGGTTGAGCCAGGGCGTCAAGCGCGGCTACGTCACCGATATGAAGCGCGCCGCCGATGCGGTTCACGATGCGGTTGTGCGCGCCGAGCGGATCGCCGGTGTTTCGGTGAATTCGGTGTGGATCGCCACCTCGGGCGCCGGGCTCGCCAGCCAGATTGCGCAGGTTGAGGTTGATATCGGCGGACGGCGGATCGAGCAGGATGATATTGAACAACTGCTGTTTGCCGGGCGCGATGTGATCCAGCCCGAAGGCCGGATGGTGCTCCATGCACAGCCTGCGCATTATACGCTCGATGGCGCGCACGGGGTTTCCGATCCCAGGGGCCTCCACGCCGAGCGGCTGGCGGTGGATATCCACGTGCTGCTCGCCGATGGCGCTCCGATCCGCAATATTACCGAGGCGGTGCAGAACGCGCACCTTGATGTCGAGGCGGTGGTTGGCTCGCCGGTTGCAGCTGCGCATGCCTGCCTGACACCAGAGGAGCGCGATCTTGGCGTGGCGCTGGTCGAATTTGGTGCCGATGTGACCAATGTTTCGGTCCACGCTGGCGGGATGTTGCTCGGCCTTGCGACCATCCCGATGGGTTCGGGCGACATTACCGATGCCATCGCCTCGGGCTTTGGCATCCGCCGCTTCCAGGCCGAGCGCCTGAAATGCGTCAACGGTTCGGCGATTGCCAGCCCGGCGGATCACCGCGAGATGGTTGCGGTCAATGCGCCGGGTGAGGAAGAACAAGGTCCGCCCGCGCGGCATGCCGACGAGTCTAACCGCATCCCGCGCGCCGAACTGGTTTCGGTGATCACCCAGCAGCTTGGCAAGCTCATGGAAGAGGTGAACAGGGCGCTCAAAGGTCTTGGATTTACTGGAACAAAAGGCCAGCTTGCGGTGTTCACCGGCGGCGGGGCGGAACTGACTGGCCTTGCGGAATTTGCCCAGGCCGCGCTCGGGCGTCCGGTGCGGATCAGCAAGCCGCCGGTGCTGCGCGGGCTGGTCGATGCCCATGCGACGCCGGGGTTTTCCTCGCTTTCGGGGCTGATCCTTTATGCGGCGGCTGACCCCGTGGACATCCGCGCGGTAGGGCCGGCCTATCAGGAAACACATCGATATAAGGGCATGGGCATGGCGGTGCGGATATGGCGCGCGCTCAGGGCCTATTTCTAAGTGGCTCAGGGCCTATTTCTAAGTGGCTGTTTATAGGGTTTTGTACCGAAATCTTGACTGTGGACAACGGCAATAACCCGTTTGGTAGCGCGAGTCGAAGCGTGGCATTGAACGCATTGCAAATTCGCAAGTGCTTTCAGGTTTAATTGGAGAGCGAAATGAGCATCAACATTGGTCCCCCAGCGGTTGAAGAACTTCGCCCCCGTATCACCGTGATCGGCGTTGGCGGCGCGGGTGGCAATGCCATCGCCAACATGATCCGGGCAGAGATCGAAGGCGTCGATTTCGTTATCGCCAACACCGATGCCCAGGCGCTGAACAATTCGGTTGCGAAACAGCGCATCCAACTGGGGCCTGATATCACGCAAGGGCTCGGCGCCGGCTCGCGCCCTGAAGTGGGCCGGGCTGCGGCTGAGGAAACCATGGCCGATATCGAGCGCGCGCTTGATGGCGTGCATATGTGCTTTATCGCGGCCGGAATGGGCGGCGGCACCGGCACCGGCGCGGCTCCGGTTATCGCCAAGGCTGCGCGTGACAAGGGTGTGCTCACCGTTGGCGTCGTTACCAAGCCATTCCTGTTCGAAGGCACCCGCCGCATGCGCGCAGCGGAGGCGGGGATTGAGGAACTGCAGAAGCACGTCGATACGCTGATCGTCATTCCCAACCAGAACCTGTTCCTCGTCGCCAAGGCGGAAACCACTTTCAAGGAAGCCTTCGGGCTGGCCGACGAAGTGCTCCAGCAGGGCGTCCGTTCGATCACCGATCTGATGGTCATGCCGGGCCTGATCAACCTCGACTTTGCTGACGTTCGCTCGGTGATGGGCGAGATGGGCAAGGCGATGATGGGCACTGGCGAAGGCTCGGGTGAAAACCGCGCGCTGGAAGCGGCCGAACGGGCGATCTCCAATCCGTTGCTCGATGGCGTTTCGATGCAGGGCGCCAAGGGCGTGATCATCTCGATCATCGGCGGCGACGATATGAAGCTGCTCGAAGTTGACGAAGCCGCCAACCACATCCGCGAACTGGTCGATCCGCAGGCGAACATCATCTGGGGCTCGGCGTTCAATCCCGATCTGCAAGGCAAGATTCGCGTTTCGGTTGTTGCCACCGGGATCGAGCAGACCGCTGATATGGAGCGGGAAGCGGCCAAGCCTTACAATTTCGGCTCTTCGCGCGGTCCGGTTGTGCCAGCTGCGGCCCCCGAACCCGCCAAGTTCGAACCGGCAATCCATCTTGATCCGCCGACTTCGGCCGCCGAGGCCGAAGCGGCTGCGGCCGAGCCAGAAGCTGAGCCAATGCCCGCTGCTGGCAACGCTGCTGGCAACCATGCTGACGACGAGCTCGAACTGAGCGAATTCGCTGAGCATGAGGAGGAATTTGCCGCGGATACCCAAGCGAGCGGGCATGCAGAGCCCGAAGCGCTCGAATTGAGCGCGGCTGACGAACAGACAGAAACTCCGGCAGCGCATAACCACGGTGACGATCTGCTGGGCAGCGCGAGCCGCCTATCCGAGGAAGATGGTCAGGTTTCCCCGCTGATCGCGCGCAAGCGGCCTTTGGTGTCGAACGATTCGATGGGGGCTGAGGAAGTGAACGCCCCGCGGCTTGGCGGCGCCGGTTCTACGTTGTTTGAACGAATGGCCAACCTGTCACGCGGAGGCCAGAGCGAGGCCGAAGAAGAGGAAGAAGAGGAGGCCAGCGATGGCCCCTCAATCTCGATCCCGCGCTTTCTGGGACGGCAGAATAACCAGTAAATTATTCCCGGCGGGGCAAGTGTTCTGCCGGGGTTAATCTGGCTGCGGGCACGAGCAGCGCAGCTGACCGGCCAGACTTGCAGGTTTCAGTCCCTTATTGCCAGTCCCCTTTTGCCAGTCCCCTATTGAAGGTTCGCATGCGCCAGACATTGCGCCCGTTGCTCGTTGGTGGCCTGCTGGCCGCTGTGGCGCAGCCTGCCTGCTCGCAGCCTTATCCGGTTGTGTCTCAGCCGGTCGTGCAGGCAATTCCCGGCCAGGCCAGCCAGCCGCTTAACGCCGCTCTGGCGCGGCTGGGGCGCAATCCGCAGGACGTTGGCGCGCTGATTGATGCTGGAAACGCCGCGCTGGTGCTTGGTGATGTCGATGCCGCAGTCGGCTTCTTCTCGCGCGCCGATCAGATCCAGCCGAACAGCCCGCGTGTACGTGCCGGACTGGCGGGCGCGCTGGTGCACAATGGCAATCCCTATGATGCGATCCCCTTGTTTGCCGAGGCTGAGGCGGCGGGCGGGATGGACCCGCAGCTCAATTCCGAACGCGGGCTCGCCTATGATCTGGTGGGTGACAATGCCACGGCGCAAAAATACTACCGCGCGGCGCTGGTTTTCGGCGGCAATGACGAAGCCACCCGGCGGCTGGGTCTGAGCCAGGCGATCAGCGGTGACCGGATCGGCATGGAAACCACGCTCGCACCGCTGCTGTATCGCGGCGACAAGTCCGCGCAGCGTGTTCACGCTTTTGCCCTGGCCATTGGCGGACGCGCCGAAGAAGCGGTCGGCATCGCCTATAAGGTGATGCCGCAAGATCTGGCTGCGGGAATTTCGCCCTATCTGCGCTATCTGCCGCGGCTGACGCGGGCCCAGCAGGCAGCTGCGGCCATGTTCGGCCATTTTCCGCGCGCGTCCGAGATCGGCCGCGATGATCCGCGCGCACTTCGCTATGCCCCGCCCGAACACGTTGCCACGGCCGAGAACACATTGGTGCCGCGCGGCGAGCCGCTTGGCGGCAAAGGCGGATCGCAGGAAAAGGAAAAAAAGCCAAAGAAGGACAAGGAGCCGGTGCTGGCCGTGGCACCGCCGCCGCGCGTTTCTCCGCCTGAATTCACCCCCCGCCGCGAGGAAAGCGAAGCGCCGACTGCCCGGATCGTGCCGCCGACGATTGTTGCCAGACCTGTGCCTCCTGCGCCGCCGCCGCGCCCCGCAGAGTTTGCTGTTGTCAAACCTGTGGTTGTCCTGCCGTCAACGACGGTTATCGCGCCCACGCCCACGCCCACGCCCACGCCCCCGCCCACGCCCACGCCTGCGCCACTATCCGTTCCCGCCAACCCCGCGGTGACGAGCGTTGCAGCGAACACTTTTGATCTGGGTCAGGTGGGCAAGCCTGTCGCCATTGCCAAGCCGGTGGTTCCGCCCACCGCGCCCGCCGCCCAACCGGCAAAACCGCCGAGCTTTGCCGAAGCCTTTGGCGATATCGGCGCGCCGCAAGCCAGGCCGGTTGCAGCATCGGGCGCAGTCGATGTGCGCAAACTTGCGGCGGCGCGGGCGAAAGCTGAGATTGCGGCCAGACCAGCCCACCCAAGCCGCATCTGGGTGCAGCTGGGCACCGGGCGGGACAAGACGGCGCTCGGCTTTACGTGGCGGGGTTTGATCAAGGACAGCCCTGAAGTGCTGCGCGGCAAATCACCGGCGATAACCGAATGGGGGCGCACCAACCGCCTGCTCACAGGACCGTTCGAGACAGCGGCAGCGGCCAGCGCCTATCTTAACAAGCTGAAGAAGGCAGAGGTTGACGCCTTCTTGTGGACCAGCCCCGCTGGGCAGGTGGTTGACGCTCTTGGTGCCCGCTAAAGGAATTTTCCACAGCGTGTGAACAGGGTAGTGGAGTTATGCGCAAGGCTGGTTGTCCCACACATTGTGCGATGCCCCTGCGTCGCCGCATCGACAATAGCGAGATGCAGGAGCAGATTCGTTGAGGGCAGGCCAAATCCATTCTGATCGCGATGAGGACGCAGCGCCGGTCGAAATGCTGGCGTCGCTGTGCGATGCGCGCGGTTGGGCCTATGAATTCGTCGGCGATGACGAGATCAGCGCCGAAGTTCAGGGTTCTTGGGCAAGCTATCAATTGCGCTGCATCTGGCGCGAGGAAGACCATGTCCTCCAGGTGATCTGCCTGCCCGATATCCGCGTGCCCGATGACAAGCGCGCGCCGATGTTTGAGGTGTTGACCCTGATCAACGAGCAGATGTGGCTGGGGCATTTCGACATCTGGTCGAACGGTATGGTGCTGCTCTATCGCCATGCGCTGATGCTCGGCGATGATGGCCTGCTAAGCCTTGAACAAGCGCAAACCGCGCTGGAAACCGCGCTCGAGGAATGTGACCGGTTCTATCCGGCCTTCCAGTTCATCCTGTGGGGGGACAAGAGCCCGACCGAGGCGCTGGCCTCGGCGCTGGTTGATGCGGCGGGGGAAGCATAAGGCAAGCACTGGCTTCTTGCGCTCCTGATCTTTAGGGAAGGGGAGAAAAGGGGGCATGGCATTGAAAATCCTCATCGTCGGTTGCGGGAATATGGGCGGGGCGATGCTCGCGGGCTGGCTTGCTGGCGGGCGCTCTGCGGCTGATTTTACCTTGGTTGATCCGTATCTTGCCGAAGCGCCTGAGGGTGTGGCGCTGCTGCGCGAACTGCCCCCTGCCGATGCCAGGTTCGAATTCAT
>JANLOZ010000083.1:0-2778 GCA_031366845.1 Novosphingobium sp.
GTGCGGCAGTTGCGATCGGGTGGCGGCACTGATCGCTCGGCGCTGCTGTCGGCAAGCGGCTTCAAGGGCGTCTGCGGCGATGTCCGCTTCCGCGATGATGGCAGCGTCGCGCGCAGTCTGGCAGTGCTGGTGGTAACGGGCGGACAATTGCACAAAGTCGCCGCCAGCAGCGTTTCGTGAGCCAGGCCCGGCCTGAGCAGAGCCAGGCCGGTGCGGGGTTTACCTTGATCGAAGTGATGGTCTCGCTGCTGCTGTTTGCGCTGATTTCGCTCGCCGGGATCAACCTGATTGAAACCGTTCTGGGCGTCCAGCACCGCACCGAAGGCCGCGCCGAACGAGTCAGCCAGATCGACCGTGCGCTGTTTCTGATCACTGCCGATTGCGAACAGCTCACCGGCGGCCCGCTGCTTGAAAACGACACGGTGTCGCTTACGCGGGCGGGGGCCGATCATGAACATACTGTCGCTTACCGTTTTTCCGGCGGCAGCCTGCACCGGAGCGTTGATGGCACCGACCGCGAAATTCTCGGCGGGCTGGCCAATGCGAATTGGCGCTTTTACAAATCGGGCAAGGGCTGGGCTGCTCTGCCTTCGACCCAAGATGATCCCTCGCGCCCGCGCGCCGTCGAGCTTACCGCCACCCTCGCGCCGCAGCCCAATGCGGTGAGCGGGCCGGTGCGCCGGGTGATCGTTTTGCCCGAAGTGCCATGAGCGACCCCCTCGCCACCGTTACCAGCCCGGATGAGCGCGGGATGATCCTGATCAACGTGCTGGTGATCGTCATGCTGGCAACATCGGTGCTGGCAATCATGCTCGCAGGCCAAGACAGCGTCATCGAGCGCAGTCTGAGTTCGCGCGAGGCGGCGCAGGCCATGGCTATCGCGCGCGGCGGCGAACTTTCTGCCGTGGTTGCGTTACGCCGTGATCTGGCTTCGGGCAGTTCCAGCGACAGCCTCGCCGAGCCCTGGGCCAATATTGCCGAACACGAGCAGGCCATTGCCGGGGGCAAGTTCAGCTTTGCAGTCAGCGATGCGCAGGCGCGGTTCAACATCAACGCGGTTGCGCGCGGCGACGCCGTATCGTCGGCGATGTTCGGCGATGTCGCCGCCGCAGCGGGCCTCTCACCAGCGGCAGTCGAACGGATCACCGCGCTGCTTCATCTCGCCGGTCCGGTCGATGATCTTTCGGCCTTTCGCACCGCCGGGCTGAGCGATGACGAGCTCGCCAGACTGGCGCAGTTCTGCACCGCGCTTCCTGAGCAAACTTCGGTCAACCTCAACACCGCCCCCGAAGTGCTTATCGCCGCGCTGGCCAACAATCCCGATACTGCGCGAACGCTTGTGGCGCTGCGCGGGCGCAGCGGCGGGTTGACCTCGGCAGCGCTTTCGGCTGCCAATCTGATTGCGCCGATCGGCACAGGTCTGACATCGGACTATTTCTGGGCGCGTTCGCGCGTCACGATTGGCGGGACAGCGCAAGCGATGACGAGTCTGCTCCACCGGCGCTTGCGCGATGGCCGCCCTGCGGTCGATGCCATCCGCCGCTGGCGCGGACGCGCGCCGCTCGAGGCACCGGCACTCGCGCGCTGATGCGATTCCAAACCTATTGGTCTCTCGTCTGGACAAAATAGGCGTCACGCAAAGCTTGCCGTGGCAGCCGGAGGACAAGCAGGTTAAGCCTGTGCGATGAGCATAGTCGGCATCACATCTAGGCTTGCCGCGCTGCCCGTTCCGCTTCTTGGCGTACTCGGCGGCGTTCTCGGGCTGGTGATCGGCAGCTATGCCGCGACCGTGCTGATCCGCTGGCCGCGCGGCGAGCGCGCCAACCGCGGTCGTTCGCGCTGTGATGGCTGTGCAAGGCAACTGCGCTGGTACGAGCTGATCCCGGCGCTGAGTTTTGTCATGGCCAATGGCAAATGCCGCAGCTGCAAGCAGCCTGTTGCCCGGCGGCATCTGGTGCTCGAGGTGCTGTTTGGCTTGGCGGGAGGCGTATTTTTCGCGCTGGGTGCGCCCGGCGTCCTGCCTGCCGTCTGGCTACTGATCCTGCTCGCAGGCTTCGACGGGCTGCATCTGTGGCTGCCGAACCGGCTGGTTGCGCTGCTCACCGCACTAGCCCTGCTAACCCCGCGCTGGGCGGAAGGCGTTTCGATTGCAGATCAAGTTTTCGGCGGTATCGCCGGATTTGCCGTGCTGTGGATCGTCGCGCTGGTCTTCCGCCGGGCGACCGGGCGCAACGGAATGGGCGGCGGCGATCCCAAGCTGTTCGGCGCAATCGGCCTGCTAATGGGCTGGCGGGTGCTGCCCTATGTGATGATTCTGGCCTGCGTGCTGGGAATGTTCGACGCCGCAATCCGGTTTGGCCGGTCAGGCAAGCTGCGCAGCGTCCAGCTTCCGTTTGGCGCCTATCTCGCGCTTGCAACTATTGGCTTGGTCTGGTGGCAGATCAGCGTGCAGGCGCGCCCGATGCCGGACTTAACGCCATCATTGACGCAAGCCGCGCTTCATACGCAGCCCGCTGAGAGACTTCCACTTTTTGCCCGGCAATCGCCTGCGGACCAGGCAATGTCATCGGATTGATCGCGCGCGCGCCCTTGAAGATTTCATAATGCAGATGCGGCCCGGTTGAAAGGCCAGTCGAGCCGACATAGCCGATGATCTGTCCCGCAGCTACGCGTGCACCGGCAGCCACCGCCATCAGGCTGAGATGGCCATAGCCAGAGCCGATCCCGCCGCCATGATCGATCCGCACATAATTGCCATAGCCGCCATGCGGGGCCGCA
>JANLOZ010000090.1:0-26831 GCA_031366845.1 Novosphingobium sp.
TCGACCTGCCCACCTGCATCATTCACGTAATACTCGCGGATCACCTTGTGCCCCGCCCATTCGAGCAAGGTCGCCAGCGCATCGCCGACCACCGCGCCCCGGCAATGGCCCATGTGCATGGGACCGGTAGGGTTGGCCGAGACATATTCGACGTTGACAGTCGAACCACCACCCATGGCCGAGCGGCCATAGTCATCGCCCAGCTTGGCGACGCTGCGCAACTCGGCAATCCATGCGGCGTCATCAAGCCGCAGGTTGATGAACCCCGGCCCGGCAATTTCGGCGGAGGTAACCGAGGGTATCTTGACCAGCTCGGAAAGCAGCGCCTCTGCCAGAGCGCGCGGATTGGTTCCCGCAGGCTTGGCGAGCACCATTGCGGCGTTGGTCGAAAGGTCACCATGTGAAAGATCGCGCGGCGGTTCCACGGCGACGGCACCGCGCGGCAGGCCAGCGGGCAGCGTGCCCGCTTGTTCAAGCACATCGAGCGCGGCGGAAACATGGCCGGCAAAGGCGGCGTGGAGGGTCAGGGCTTCGGACATGAGGCGCGGTTAGCCGGTTTGTGCCAGAGTTGGAAGTCATCGCTTTGCTCTCTCACCTTCAGGGGAGAGATACGCAGACTTGGCAGCTCGTCTGCCTAGCCGAAGTAGAGAGGGGGAGGTCTAGCGCCACGTCCCCCTCTCCCAACCCTCTCCCCTGAAGGGGTGAGGGCTATTTACTCACCGCGTCGCGTTATAGCTCAGCTGCGCCTGGCTCAGCTGGAAGCCGAGCAGCACCTCAAACGTCGCGCGGTTCACCGCCGAGCGGATTTCCGGGCGTGACAGCGGATCAACCGCCGCATCGTTTTGACCGGCGCGGCGCTTGCGCGTGATCTGGTCGCGGATATCGGCGGGCAGTGTCGCTTCGGCCTTGTCAATGAAAGCCTCACCGGTGGCATGCGCTTGCGCGCGTTCCTGACCATCGGCGAAGTTCAGTGTAACCGATCCGATGCGTTTCGAAATCACCGCCGAACGTCCGCGCAGCACGGTGACGAAATAGGGCAGCTGCACGCTGCGCGCACCGCGCACATCGGTGCGGCGGGCGAGAATGTCGAAGCTCGAGGTTGAATAGACCTTTGCGCCCTGATCGTTGCACTGGGTGCGAACGTTGGTCATCGAGGCAGTGAGGTCAATTGCAGCGGCGTCGGTTGAACCCGCGCGGCTGAACAGCGTAACGTCACCGGTATAGTCAGGAATGCCAACCGCCGGACAGGCGGTGCGGACCGCGGTGATGCCCACGCCTTCATCAACAACAAGATCGCCAGTGCCACGGCAGCCCGCCAGCGCAAGGGCGATCAGCGCGGCACCAAGCAGGCGAGTGCGGCCAAGCGGGCAAGAAGGGCCAAGCAGGCGAGAAAGGGCAGTCATCCTGGGTCCAGTTCCTTATTGCCCAGCCGGGCATTTCGTATCGCTGCCCTAGCCGCGCGCGTTTGGAAACGCTAGTGGCCTCGACATGAATGCCCGATTGCCAGCGAAAAAACCCGAAGGCGCGCAGGATCGCCTGCGCCTGCTCATCGCCGCGCCGCGCGGATTCTGCGCCGGGGTGGACCGGGCGATCGAAATCGTCGAGCTGGCGCTGGTCCGTTATGGCGCGCCGGTTTATGTGCGGCACGAGATCGTTCACAACCGCTATGTTGTCGATGGGCTGATGGCCAAGGGCGCGGTGTTCGTTGAGGAACTCGACGAAGTGCCCGACGGTTTTCCGGTGATTTTCAGCGCCCACGGCGTGCCAAAATCGGTGCCCAGCGATGCCACATCGCGCGGGCTCGATTGGCTCGATGCCACCTGCCCGCTGGTCAGCAAGGTTCACCGCCAGGCCGAACGGCAGATCGAGGCTGGGCGGCACATCGTGTTCATCGGTCATCGCGGCCATCCCGAAGTGATCGGCACACTGGGGCAGGTTCCCGAAGGCGAGATCACGCTGGTGGAAACCGTCGCCGATGTCGATTCGCTGACCTTTGCCGACGATGCCCCGCTGGCCTTCCTCACCCAGACGACGCTTTCGGTCGATGATACCGCCGCCGTGGTCGCTGCCTTGCGCGCGCGTTATCCGCAGATCGCCGGGCCGAAAGCGGAGGACATCTGCTATGCCACCTCCAATCGCCAGGCGGCGGTAAAGGACATCGCCCCGCGCTGTGATCTGGTGCTGGTGATCGGCGCGCCGAACAGTTCGAATTCGGTGCGGCTGGTCGAAGTTTCCGAACGCTGCGGCACGCCATCGCGGCTGATCCAGCGCGGCAGTGACGTCGATCCGTCGTGGCTGGTGGGCGTTGCCACCTTGGGGCTGACAGCCGGGGCCTCTGCGCCCGAAGAGCTGGTGCGCGAAGTGGTCGATTGCATCGCCGCGATCCGCCCGATTGACGAAGAAACCGTGGTAACCGCCGAAGAGAAGATGATCTTCAAGCTGCCCCGCCAGCTGACAGACCCCGCCTGACCATGGCGGTTTATACCAATCTTGGCGCTGAAGACCTGTCGCGGCTGATCGCTGAATTCGATGTCGGCACGCTGATTTCGGCCAAGGGGATTGCCGAGGGGGTCTCCAATTCGAACTGGCTGATCGAAACCACCGGGCGCGATAATGCCGGCGCGCGGTTTATCCTGACGATGTACGAATTCCGCATCGACATCACCGAGCTGCCGTTTTTCCTCGGCCTGCTCGATCATCTCGCCGCCAAAGGCTGTCCGGTCCCGGCAACGATCCATGACCGCGCGGGCAATTCGCATGTGATGCGCGGTGACAAAATTCGCGGTGACAAGGCGCTGGCTTTGATCGAATTTCTGCCCGGCGTCTCGCTCAGCCAGCCGACCGCAGCGCAGGCCCAGTCGGTTGGCGCGGCCTTGGCGCAAGTGCATCTGGCGGCGGCGGATTTTACCGGCATTCGCGCCAATGGCATGGGGCCGCAGGAATGGCAGCGACTGGCAGTGGCATGCGGCGATGAAGGGCTCGCGCGAATTGATCCGGCGCTCGCCGAACTGGTCGATCAGCAATTGCCTGCGCTGATGGCGGCCTGGCCCAAAGACCTGCCACGCGGGGTAATCCACGCCGATCTGTTCCCCGATAACGTGCTGATGCTGCGCGATGTGGTCACGGGCCTGATCGACTTCTATTTCGCCTGTACCGACACGCTCGCCTATGATCTTGCGGTAACCCACGCGGCCTGGTGTTTCGACGCCAGCGGCGCGACGTTCGATCCGGCGATCTCTGCGGCGCTGATCGCAGGCTATGAATCGCAGCGCCCGTTGTTGCCCCAAGAACGCAGCGCGCTCCCCCTGCTCGCGCGTGGCGCTGCCCTGCGTTTCGCGCTGTCGCGCGCCTATGACTGGCTGAACACACCCGCCGATGCGCTCGTCACCCGCAAAGACCCCATGGCCTTTGCCCGCCGCCTCGGCTTCTATGCTGACGCCGCCAACGCCGCTCTGTGGGCATGAAGCACGTCGAAATTTTCACCGACGGTGCCTGCAAGGGCAATCCCGGCCCTGGCGGCTGGGGGGCGATCCTGCGCACTGGCGGACATGAAAAGGAACTGTCAGGCAGCGCGGCGCAGACGACCAACAACCGCATGGAAATGATGGCAACAATCGCGGCGTTACAGGCGCTAAAATCGCCCTGCGCGGTGACGCTTCACACCGACAGCCGCTATGTGATCGACGGTATCACCAAGTGGATTTTCGGCTGGCAGAAGAACGGCTGGAAGAACGCGGCCAAGAAACCCGTCGCCAATTCGGACCTCTGGCTGCAACTGATTGACGCCGCCCGCCCACACAAGGTCGAATGGGTCTGGGTCAAGGGCCACGATGGCCATGCCGAAAACGAACGCGCCGATCAGCTCGCCAGCAATGCCGCGCTTTCTCTGCGCAAATAGAAACCCCGCCTGTTTCGAAGCGGGGTTTCTTTATGCAATTGTCAGCGATCAATAACGGCGCAGGCCGCCGATGTTGATATCGGTTACCCGGCCATATTCGACCCGGCACTTGAACCATGCGGTGTCATTGCTGCGGTTGTAATCGTTGTAACCACGGCCGTCGTTGTAACCGCGACCATCGTTGTAACCGCGACCATCGCCATAGCGAGCGTCGCCGTTCCAGCCGCGGCTATCGTTATAGCCGCCGCGCTGCCAGTCACGGCCCTGGGCGTTCACCGCAATCCGGCCCTTGACCATATAGCCGCGATCATTGCGTTCAACCTCGCGAATGTCGGTCACCCGCGCCTGGCCATATGAAGTGCGGCTGGCAGCGTTCATCGCGGCACGGGTGCAGAGCTGAACTGCATCACGCGGGCTCACATTATACCCGCCACGATCATACCCGTAGCTGCGGCCATCGCGATTGCCCCAGTCTTGGCGATCATAACCGGCGCGGCCATAGTTGTAATCGCTCAAGCGGTTGTGGCTGGCGGCGCTGGCAACAGCCGCAATGCCGCCGATCACCACCGCTCCGGCGACGACGTCTCCGGTGCTGATGCCGCCGCGATCATGTCCATCGCGCGCGAAGGCGGGGCTTGCTGCCGGAATCACCATCGCGCCAGCCGCGATTGTCCCGACGAGAGCTTTGGTAAGGGTCTTCATGGCATATTCCTTGGGTCTGGCCGGGCTTGATCGTCCGGCATGAGCGCCTTCTGCCATGGACCGCCTGAGATCAGCCTGAACCCGCTTGAAAGCCGGCGTTCATTTTTGCACCACTTTATCTGAACGTCGTTGGAAACCTGAAATTAACCTTGAGCAATTACCACGCAAAAATGGAAACGGCGCTCTACTTCATATCACAGCTGCTGCTGATCGCGGCGCTTACGCTGTTGGAACGACGCCGAAATCCCGGGCCGAGCGATTGGCAGCGCAATCTTCAGGCCTGGGCGCTCGATGTTGGCGCATCGATGATATTTCTGCCCTTCATTCCGCTTAGCAAAAGCCATACGCTGTTCAATGGCGGGGATATGCCGTTCTGGCTGGCCTTCCCGATGTTCCTGCTAATGCGCGACATGACCGAGTTTCTGTTCCACATCTGTCAGCACCGGATCGGATTCCTGTGGCGGATGCATTCGTTGCATCACTCTGACCCCGAGATGTCGGTGCTCACCACCAACCGCCACTTCTGGGGCGATCAGGTGATCAAGGCGTTGACCATCTGGCCGGTGACGGTGATGGTGATCGCCCCGACCTATTCGATCGTCCTCGCCTATGCGGCGGTGTCGCTGTACAATTATTTCATCCACGCCAACCTCAAGGTCAATTTCGGCCGGTGGTGCTGGACGCTCAACTGCCCCGCTTATCACCGCCGCCACCATTCGCGGCTTCCCGAGCATTACAACGCGAACTTCGCCGCGCTGTTTCCGATCTGGGACGTGATCTGCGGCACCTATCGCAAGCCCGATGGCTGGCCGCCAACCGGGCAGGCGACGGCACCGAAGCGCGCACTTGATGTGTTGGCCTGGCCGCTGCTGCGCTCGAAGCATCCGGATGACGCGGCTGAAATCGCCGCCTGAAATCGCTGCCGGAAATCGCTGACTCAAACGCGCGCTATTTCGGTGTCAGTCCGGTCCATGCCGAAAAGAAGCTGAAAATATCCGCGCTTTCCTCAATCGTCTTGTCGGTCGGCTTGCCCGATCCGTGCCCCGCGCGTGATTCGATGCGGATCAAATGCGGCTTGCCCGCCGGGTCTGCCGCCTGCAGCGCCGCCATATATTTGAAGCTGTGCCCCGGCACCACGCGATCGTCAGTATCGGCGGTGGTCGCCATCACCGGCGGATAGGCCACGCCCGGCTTGATGTTGTGATAGGGCGAATAGGCGCGCAGCACCTTGTAATCGGCCGCGCGATCGGGATAGCCATAGTCATCGACCCAGTAGCGCCCAGCGGTGAACCGATCAAACCGCAGCATGTCCATCACACCGACTTGCGGCACCGCAGCGGCGAACAGGTCTGGCCGCTGATTTACCACCGCGCCGACCAGCAGACCACCGTTTGATCCGCCCTGCACCACCAGACCGTTCCTGGGCGTGATCCCTTGCGCAATGAGATATTCGCCGCCCGCGATGAAATCATCGAACACGTTCTGCTTGTTGGCGAGCCGCCCGGCGTCGTGCCAGGCCTTGCCGTATTCGCCGCCGCCGCGAAGGTTCGCCACGGCAAAGGCACCCCCCGCCTCGAGCCATGCCATCCGCGACGCAGAATATCCCGGCGTGAGCGAGATATCGAACCCGCCGTAGCCATAGAGCAGCGTCGGCACCGCCTGCTTCGCCGCAGCAAATGCCTTTTTGCGGACGATGAACATCGGCACTCTGGTGCCATCTTTGGAAGCATAGAAGCGCTGCTCGATGGCGTAATCGCCGGGCTTGAACGTCAGTTTGGGCACGGCAAAGGGCGTGCTCTGCCCGGTGCGGCTGTCAAACCGCAAAACGGCCGAGGGCTGGTTGAAGCTCGAAAAGCTGTAGAACGTCTCCGGATCGCCCGGATGGCCGACAAAACCCGATGCTGTGCCGATCGAATTGAGCTGGATCCACTGCACCGGCTTGCCATCGAGCGAAACCATCTCGGCGGTTGAGGCGGCATCCTTGAGGTAGGAGAGGATCATCCGGTCACCAACGATCTGCGCCTGCTCAAGCGTTTCCGGACGCTCGGCGATGACGTCGCTGAACTTGGGGCTGAACTTGGGGCTGAACTTGGCGCTGGCCCCGGCTTTTGCCAGATCAACCCGCACCACCCGGCGTTTCGGTGCGCCCTTGTTGGTGGTGAAATAGAGCCTGTCGCCCACGCCTTCAATCAGGCCCCACTGGTAATCGAGCCCGGCAACCAGCACATGCGGGTGCCATCCCGCCTTGCCATTGAGCCGCATGACGTGGAGCTCATAGCGGCTGTCGGTGCCCTTGCTGGTGGTGATGACCATCCAGCGGCCGTCATGGGTCACTTTTGCGCCGTGGTTGAATTCGGGCTGATCGGGCGTGGCATAGACCAGTTCGTCCGCCGATTGCGGAGTGCCGACGCGGTGGAAGCGCACTTCCTGATGTTTGTTGAGCTGCTGGAAAGCCTCGCCCGTTTTGGGCTCGGGAAAGCGCGAATAGAGGAAACCGGAATTACCGATCCATGAAATGCCGGTGAACTTCGCCCACTTGATCTCATCGGGAAGAACCTGGCCGGTCCTGGCATCCATCAGGCGGATCACCCGCCAATCGCTGCCGCCGTCCTGAATCGAATAGGCGAGCAGGTTGCCGTTTTTCGAAGGCTCCCAGGCATCAAGCGCGGTGGCGCCGTCCTTGGCCCATTGGTTGGGATCAATCAGCAGCCGCGGCGTGCCGTTCAGACCATTGCGAACGAACAGTTGCGACTGGTTCTGCAGCCCCGAATTGCGCATGTAGAAATAGCTGGTCCCCGCCTTTCGCGGCAGGCCGAAGCGTTCGTAATCCATCAGTTCGCGGATGCGCCTGGTGAACCAGGCATGCTGCGGCAGCGCATCAAGATAGGCGCGGGTCACCCCGTTTTCCGCCTTCACCCAGGCCGCCACCTCGGCATCGCTGCGGACATCGTTTTCGAGCCAGCGATAGGGATCAGCCACCTTCTCGCCGAAATGATCGTCAACCACCGTGCCGCTGCGGGTTTGCGGATAGGCAGGCGTCGGCGGCGGAGCGGCATGGGCAGTCATGGCGAGGGACAATCCGAAAGCGATGGTAACGACGCTGCGGTCAATTCGGGGCATCCTCTACTCCACAAAAGCAAAAAGGCGGTTGCAGAGCCTAACGCCCGCAACCGCCTGTTAGCAATTCATGGATCGACGGGCGGCGTTATTCGCCATCGAAATCCTCAGAGCTCATCACCGGACCCGAATCGAGACCCTTGGCCGAAGTATCGCGATCGACGAATTCGATCACGCCCATCGGCGCGGCGTCCGAGGCGCGGAAGCCGGCCTTGATCACGCGGGTATAACCACCGGCGCGGTCTGCATAGCGGCTCGCGAGAACGTCAAACAGCTTCACCAGCTGCGCGTCATCGAGCAGGCGGGCGTGTGCCAGACGGCGGTTTGAAAGACCGCCGTGCTTCGCCAGCGTGATCAACTTTTCGACGTAAGGGCGCAGTTCGCGCGCCTTGGGCAGCGTGGTGGTGATCTGCTCGTGCTTGATCAGTGCCGCCGCCATGTTGCGCAGCAGCGCCGCACGGTGCGAGGATGTGCGCTGAAGTTTGCGATGTCCGACTTTATGACGCATGGTCTTGTCTCCGTTCGTAAGGGGGCCGTATCAGGTACCCCGGTCCAGGTGCCTGGAGACATGCTATTGCGTGTCCCCTTCTCCCGTTTAGCCGTTTAGCAGGGACACCCAACAGGGTGTCCCAATGTCTCGCTTTACCCCAGCAATTCCTGCTCGAGCTTCTTGGCCATTTCCTCGATATTCTCGGGCGGCCAGCCCGGGATATCCATGCCAAGGCGCAGCCCCATCGATGAGAGGACTTCCTTGATCTCGTTGAGCGACTTGCGGCCGAAGTTCGGCGTGCGCAGCATCTCGGCTTCGGTCTTCTGAACCAGATCGCCGATGTAGATGATGTTGTCGTTCTTGAGGCAATTGGCCGAACGCACCGACAGTTCCAGCTCGTCAACCTTCTTCAGCAGGTAACGATTGAGCTGGTTGGTATCGCCATCATCGCTCGGTGCAGCCGCAAGGCCGATCATCGGCGAGGTGCCAACCGGAGCAATATCTTCAAAGTGGACGAACAGCGCCAGCTGGTCCTGAAGGATGCGCGCGGCATAGGCCAAGGCGTCTTCGGGCGTCACGGTGCCATCGGTTTCGATCGACAGGCTCAGCTTGTCATAGTCAAGCTCCTGCCCGATACGGGCGTTGTCGACCTTGTAGCTTACCTGACGCACGGGCGAATAGAGCGAATCGATCGGGATCAGCCCGATTGGCGCATCGATCGGACGGTTGGCCACAGCAGGGACATAGCCCTTGCCGCTGTCAGCCGTCAGTTCCATGTTGAGCGTCGCGCCTTCATCGAGATGGCAGATCACCAGATCCTTGTTCATCACTTCGATGTCGCCGGTCACGGCGATGTCACCGGCGGTGACTTCAGCCGGGCCAGTTGCCGAAAGCTGCAAGCGCTTGGGGCCTTCGCCCTGCATGCGCAGGGCAATCTGCTTCACGTTGAGCACGATGTCGGTCACGTCTTCGCGAACGCCAGCGAGCGACGAGAATTCGTGCAGCACGTTTTCAATCTTGATCGAGGTGATCGAAGCGCCCTGAAGCGAGGACAGCAGAACGCGGCGCAGCGCGTTGCCGAGCGTCAGGCCGAAGCCACGCTCAAGCGGCTCAGCGACGAAAGTGGCGCGGCGCTTGGCGTCGTTGCCCGACTTGACCTCAAGGTTGCTGGGCTTCTTCAGTTCCTGCCAGTTCTTGATATTAACCGTCATGGACTTCCCCTATGGGTTTGTTCGATGCCGGGGACACCGTATTCGGTGTCCCCTGTTTTTTTTGAGCGGGGACACCGAATACGGTGTCCCAGGATCAATCAGACTCGGCGGCGCTTCGATGGGCGCACACCGTTGTGCGGGATCGAAGTAACGTCACGGATCGAGGTGATGGTAAAGCCCACCGCCTGCAGGGCACGAAGCGCGCTTTCGCGGCCCGAACCGGGGCCCTTGACCTCAACCTCAAGCGTGCGGACACCGTGTTCGGCGGCCTTCTTGCCGGCATCGTCAGCAGCAACCTGGGCGGCATAGGGAGTCGACTTGCGGCTGCCCTTGAAGCCCATCATGCCGGCAGACGACCACGAGATCGCATTGCCCTGGGCATCGGTGATGGTGACCATGGTGTTGTTGAAGCTGGCGTTCACATGCGCGACGCCGCTGGAAATATTCTTGCGCTCCCGCTTTTTAATGCGTTGGGGTTCGCGTGCCATATCGAAAATCCTGTCGAATAAGTGGGAAGAAAAGTGCTGCAGCCTTGCGGCCGCGCCTTACTTCTTCTTGCCGGCGATAGCCTTGGCCTTGCCCTTGCGGGTGCGAGCATTGGTGTGCGTGCGCTGACCACGGACCGGCAGGCCCTTACGGTGGCGCAGGCCCCGATAGCAGGCCAGATCCATCAATCGCTTGATGTTCATCGCCGTGGTGCGGCGAAGATCGCCTTCCACTGTGTGATCAGCATCAATCGCTTCGCGGATGTGCAGAACTTCCTGATCGGTCAGGTCCTGCACGCGGCGGCTGTGATCAATCCCGATCTTGTCAGCGATTTGCTTCGCCTTGAAACGACCGATTCCGTGAATGTAGGTCAACGCGATGATCACGCGCTTATTTGTGGGGATATTTACCCCGGCAATACGAGCCACTTAATTCTCCATGCTCCACAGAGGGTTAACCTTTGCCTTGCGGCTTGGGGTGCCTCTATCTCAACGCCTCACACGGCAAAACGGCGAAAAGCCCGGACGGCGCGCGCAATGGCGGCTACCTCCCGGACTGACCCGTCTATGTCGAGTGAAGGGCGCGCTTAGGCCGATTCGTGCCAGGTGTCAACGGCTTGCCAGCGCATGCTCGCAACCGTTGGTCGCGCATCCAAATCAGGCCCGAATCCTCAGTTCCGGATCATCTGGGCCGGATCATCTGGGCCTGGGACCGGCAGTCAATTGGTCGTGGCCTTCTTGACCGGAGATTTGGCTGCGGGTTTGGCGGCGGGCTTGGCCAAGGGCTTGGCCACGGGCTTAGTCAGCGCTTTGGGTTTCGGCTTGGCCTTGGGCTTGGCCATCGCGTCAACCGCTGCGGCGAGCTGATCGGACGCAGACTCTTCGGCTGGCTTCACCGCTGCGTCGGTTGCCTGTGCATCGCCGACGGACGCGGCGGCATCGGTGCCGGGCGATACCGGTGCCGGTTCGCTGGCAACGGGCTCTGCGGTCATTTTGGCTTCCGGCTTGGCATCGTCAATCGCGCCGAGCAGCTTGCCAAGGCTGGCGATCTGCGCAGACATCATGCCATCGACCGCCTTTGTCATCACGTCGGGCTTTTGCCGCATGAAACCGCCGACAACATATTCCCACAGGATCCGCGTGCCTTTGGGCGTGGTTTTGAGGGTGACAGTCAGCACCGCTTCCGCCGCCTCGCTCTGCAATGGGCCCAGCGCGCCCTTCATCCGCAGGATCTTGCCGGGGACCGACTGGATAATGTGCATGTGCTCGACACTGCCGCGCCGTGTGCCATCGGGCGCACCTGCGGGCACCGGCATCAGCTCGCAGAAGCAGCCGGTCGCCTGGCTGTCTATATAGAGGTTTTCTGCCTTGCCCGACCATGTGTGATCCGAAGACCACCACTTGGCGGGAGCGATCAGCGCCGCCCATGTCGCCCAGTTGTCAGCCGGAACCTCAACCACCTCGCGCACGACGAAACCGGCTTCGGACGATTGCAGCACTTCGGCCTGCGCCGGAGCTGCGCCGAAGAAAACGGCAGCGATAATCGGTAAAAACAGGCACCGCATAGTCAGGGCAACCTTTGCATCAGGGGCAGGTGCAAGCACCAGTTCAGCCGTTCAAAACCCGCTCAATCGCCGCAGTAACATCATCGAGCGGGGCCATGCCGTCCACCCGAGATACCAGCCCGCGCGCTTCATAGATTGGCAGGATCGGCGCGGTCTTCATGCGGTATTCGGCCATGCGGGTACGCACGGTTGCCTCGTTGTCATCAGGGCGGCGCTTGAACTCGGTTGAACCGCACTTGTCGCAGACACCCGGCTGCCTGGGCTGCTCAAATTTGTCGTGATAGCCCTTGCCGCAGTTGGCACAGGTAAAGCGGCCAGTGATACGTTCAACCAGCGTGTCTTCGTTGACTTCGAGTTCGATGACGTGATCGAGCCTGCGCCCGCGTCCCGCCAGCAAGGCATCGAGCGAATCCGCCTGGGCCTGGGTGCGCGGATAGCCATCGAAGATCGCGCCCGTATCGGCGCTCATCGCATCGAGCTCTTCACCGATCAGCGCGGAGACGATCTCGTCCGAAACCAGATCGCCGCGCTCCATCACCGCTTTCGCTTGAAGGCCAACCGGCGTTGCTGCCTTTACCGCCGCACGCAGCATGTCACCCGTTGAAAGCTGGCGCATCCCGTGCGCCTCAACCAGTCGCTGGGCCTGAGTGCCCTTCCCCGCTCCCGGCGGGCCAAGCAAGATGATGTTCACGCAGCGCTCCCCCTCAAATTTTGCGTGTTACTTCAGGCGGCCCTTCAGCTTCGCCTTCTTGATCAGATCGCCGTACTGGTGCGCCAGCAGATGCGACTGGATCTGCGTAATCGTATCGACGGTAACGTTGACCACGATCAAAAGCGAGGTGCCGCCGGCAAAAAACAGCTTCACCCCGGTTTGCGCGATGATCCATTCCGGGATCACGCAGACAATCGTGAGGTATGCCGCGCCGATCACCGTGATGCGGGTCAGCACATAATCGAGATAGGTCGATGTGTTCTTGCCGGGGCGAATGCCGGGAATGAAGCCGCCGTTGCGCTTCAGGTTATCCGCGGTCTCTTCAGGATTGAACACCACGGCGGTGTAGAAGAAGCTGAAGAAGATGATGCCCGCTGCATAGAGCAGCATATAGGCGGGTTTGCCGTGGCCCAGGTACTGGTTAAGCCCGATGACGAAGCCGCCAAAGGCGCTGTCCGGCTTGATTGCGTTACCCGCAAAGCTGGTAACGGTGAGCGGCAGCAGCAGCAGCGAGCTGGCGAAGATCGGCGGGATCACGCCCGACGTATTGAGCTTGAGCGGCAGGTGGCTGCGGTCCGCCTGCATCATGCCCTTTTGCGAGGCGCGCTTGGGATACTGGATCAGCAGCCGCCGGGTGGCGCGCTCCATAAAGCAGATGAACAGGATCATCGCGATCATGGTCGCCACCAGCAGGGCAATCGTCAGCCCGCCAATTGAACCCGACGCGCCGCCTTCAAACAGGTTGGTGATGAAGACTGGCATCTGGGCAACGATGCCCGCCATGATGATCAGCGAGGTGCCATTGCCGATGCCCCGGCTGGTGATCTGTTCGCCCAGCCACAGCAGGAACATCGTGCCGCCAACCAGCGAGATCAGACCGGCTATGTAGAACATCGGTCCGCCCTGAACTGCCAGGCCCTGAACATCGGCGCTTTTGAGCGCAGCATAGCCCTGAACCAGCGAGAGCAGCACAGCCCCATAGCGGCTGTACTGGTTGATCTTGCGCCGCCCGCTTTCGCCTTCCTTTTTCAACGACGCGAGCGCCGGGTGGAGCGATGTTGCCAGCTGCACCACGATCGACGCGGTAATATAGGGCATCACGCCAAGGGAAATCAGCGAATAGCGTGACAGCGCGCCGCCCGAGAACATGTTGAAGAAATCAAGGATGCCGCCAGCATTCTTGTCCATGAAATCCTTGAGCGCGAGCGGATTGATGCCAGGCAGCGGTACGAAGCTGAGGAATCGGAAGACGATGAGCGCGCCCACCGTGAACCAGATGCGCTTCTTGAGCTCGGTCGCCTTCGAAAAGTTCGACAGGCTGAGGTTGCTGGCGATGTTGTCGGCGCGTGATGCCATCGGGGATAAAAGCCTTGCTGTGAGTCCGAGTGAAGGACCGCGTGTCCGCCCCATATAGGGAGGATGCCGCGATGTCGAACCCCCAGACCGCGCCATCCCCGCCGCGTCGCGGAGGAGATGGCGAGATTGGAGCTTACTTGGCCTTGGCGGCCTTGTTCGCCTCGCGGCGGGCAGCCTTCTTTTCCGGCTCGCTCGGCTGTGCTTCGGGCAGAGTGACCGAACCGCCAGCCTTTTCAACTGCGGCGCGCGCGCCAGCCGATACGCCAGCGACGAGGAACTTTACCTCCGAAGTGAGCTCGCCCTTTCCGAGCAGACGGACACCGTCCTTGCCGCCGCGCGCAAGACCAGCAGCCTTCAGCGCAGCATGATCGATCACGGCCTTGATATCGAGCTTGCCGGCTTCAATCGCCTTTTGCACCAGCCCGAGGTTGACCTCGGCATAGTCCTTGGCGAATTTGACGTTGGAGAAGCCGCGCTTCGGGATGCGCATGTGAAGTGGCATCTGGCCGCCTTCAAAACCCTTGATCGCCACGCCCGAGCGAGCCTTGGCACCCTTCTGGCCGCGGCCAGCTGTTTTGCCTTTGCCCGAACCGATGCCCCGGCCCACGCGCATGCGTGATTTGCGGGCACCATCATTGTCACGGATTTCGTTCAGTTTCATCGTTTGCACTCGCTTTCGCTTTTAGTCGCGCTGATAGGAGGCGCGCCCTTAGGCGAAGCGGGGGGCTGTGTCATCCCCTTTTGTGCGCGGCGCGGATTCACTATGATGGTATGGCAGCGGTTCGCCGGTGCGGCGGGCATCGACCCAGCGCTGGCGCATCTGGTTGATCGGCACATCGAAATGCCTCCAGACTGCCCAGGACAGCGTGGCGATCACGCCGCAGAGTGCGACGGCAGCGAGGTTTGTCTGAACGGCGCTCCCCCAGAACGTCGCGCGGAACAGCAGGATTACTGGCCAGTGCATCATATAAACGATATAGCTTTGATCGGCGAGCACCGCATCGGTCCGGTCGCCGCGCCGGGTCACGCTGGCCAGCGCATGCGGCATGGCGAGCGCGGCGGCGAGGATGTTGAACACCGGCGACCAGCGCCCGCTTTCACCGAGCAGGTTGCCTTGCCAGGGTGAAAATTGCGCGGCAATGACCAAGGCTACCGAGGCTGCGAGCATACCACCACCAAGCCTGGCGGGCGGAGCCTTCCACTGATGCTGGCTTGCCACCATGCCAAGCACGAAGAACGGGATGAAGATCGGCAGAGCCACTTCGGGGTAGAACATCAGGCCGAGCTGAAACGCCACCATCGCCGCGACAATCGCCGCCAGGCCCGAGACCCGGCCAACCAGCAGCGCGAGCATCGGCGCGATCAGATAGAATTGCATCTCGACATCGAGCGACCACGCCGGTCCGACGGGCCGCTCCACCAATTGGGCATATCCGAGCGCGAAAACTGCGCTCGTCGCCTGCCTGAATGGTTGTGCCATAATCGCGGGCAGTTCGGGCGAATGGAGGCTGATCAGCGTTGCCACCGCGATCACCGAGGTCAGCACCATCACCGGTGCAATCCGCCACCAGCGGCTGATGACAAAGGTCAGCCACGGCACTCTGGTGCTTGAATAGCGGGCATTCCATACCCTGTGGACCCAGTAACCGCTCAGCGCGAAGAACACGAGCACCGGGGCCTTGCCAATCTCGATCCGGGTGAAGTGATGCAGCACAACCACCAGCGCCAGCCACAGCCGGAACGCGCCTGGCCCGCTGGGCATCACCAGGCGGCGGGCAAGATCGACTGCCGCCTTCATGCCTGAACTGCGAAAGTGGGCTTAGCGAACATCCCGGCAAACTAGCCAGACATACTTAATTTTGCGTGTGAGCCACAAACAAAAAGGACCCCGGCGCTATGCCGGAGTCCTTTTGAAATTCGCGCTGAGACGCGCGTTCAGTCGATCACGACGACCATGTGCGGCAGCTTGGCAATTGCGCCGCGCACCTCAGGTGTATCCTGACGCTCAACCACGCGGTGCATCTTGCCGAGGCCGAGGCCGATCAGAATTGCCTTCTGATGAGCCGGGCGGCGGATCGGCGAGCCGATTTGCTTGATCTTGATAGTCGCCATGTCAATTACTCCGTGATCGCGTCAGCGGCGGCTTCCGCCTCCGCAACGTTAACGCCGCCACGGCCAAGCAGATCTGCAACCTTCTTGCCGCGGCGTTGCGCGACAGATTTGGGAGAAGTCTGATCGGTCAGAGCGTCAAAAGTGGCGCGGATCATGTTATAGGGGTTCGATGAGCCGACCGACTTGGTCACCACATCGGCAACGCCAAGGCTTTCGAACACAGCGCGCATCGGGCCGCCGGCGATGATGCCGGTACCGGCCGGGGCCGAACGCAGGTTGACCTTGCCAGCGCCGAAACGGCCCTTGCCGTCATGGTGCAGCGTGCGGCCTTCCTTGAGCGGAACGCGGACCATCTTCTTCTTGGCCGAAGCCGTTGCCTTGGTGATTGCCTCAGGCACTTCGCGCGCCTTGCCGTGGCCAAAGCCAACGCGGCCCTTGCCATCGCCAACCACGACCAGCGCGGCAAAGCCGAAGCGCTTGCCGCCCTTCACCGTCTTGGAAACGCGGTTGATGTGGACCAGCTTCTCAATCAGCTCTTCGCCGCCATCGTCATCACCACCACGACCGCGACCGCGATCATCGCGGCGGGGGCCGCGACCATCACGATTGCCGCCGCCACGGTCATTACCGCCGCGTCCACGCCGTCCGCGCGCACCATCGCGATCGCCCTCAGGGGCTGCAACAGCAGCTTCTACCGGTACGACTGCGGCTTCCATGTTTGTTTCGTCAGCCATAATCAGAACTCCAGCCCGCCTTCACGCGCAGCATCAGCCAGCGCCTTGACGCGGCCATGAAACAGGAAACCGCCGCGATCGAACACGACAGTGGTGATGCCAGCCTTCTTGGCGGCTGCGGCGAGATCCTTGCCAACCTGCGCAGCGGCATCGACAGTTGCGCCGATAGCCTTGCTGCCCTTGATCAGCGAGCTCGCCGCAGCAACGGTCTTGCCAGCTGAATCGTCGATGATCTGGGCGTAGATGTGACGCCCCGAACGGTGCACGGAAAGCCGCGGACGGCCACCCGAACGCGCTTTCAGCGCAGTGCGAACACGCCGGCGACGGCGATCGAAGAGGGAAATCTTTGCCATTACTTCTTCTTCCCTTCCTTGCGGAAGATGTACTCGCCGCGATAGCGAATGCCCTTGCCCTTATAGGGTTCAGGCTTGCGCCAGCGGCGAATTTCGGCAGCAACCTGGCCGACCTTCTGCTTGTCGATCCCCGAAATTTCGATCGTCGTGTTATCGGGGGTCTTGATCTCGATGCCTTCGGGCACCGCGAAATCCACGTCGTGGCTGTAGCCAAGCTGCAGCTTCAGGTTGTTGCCCTGAACATTGGCACGATAGCCAACGCCGGTGATATCGAGGATCTTGACGTAACCTTCGGTCACGCCCGTCATCAGGTTATCAACCAGGGTGCGCTGCATGCCCCAAAAGGCGCGGGCCTGCTTGGTATCGTTGGCAGGCTTCACCGCGATGGCGCCTTCGCCAACGACATAGCTGATTTCATCACGCATGTTCAGCGTCAGGGTGCCCTTCGGTCCCTTGACGGTAAGCACGCCATTCGCGATGTCGGCGCTGACGCCGCTCGGAATAGCAACCGGACGTTTGCCAATGCGGCTCATCAGAACACCTCCGCAAGCACTTCGCCGCCGACGTTGGCCGCGCGCGCTTCGGCATCCGAAAGCACGCCCTTGGGCGTCGAGACAATGGAGATACCCAGACCGTTGCGGATCACCGGAAGTTCTTTGCTTCCCGAATAGACCCGGCGGCCAGGCTTGGAAACGCGGGCAACGTGCTTGATCGCAGGCTCGCCTTCGAAATACTTCAGTTCAACGCGCAGCTGCGGATGAACGCCGGTGGCATCCTCCGAATAGCCACGGATATAGCCTTCGCGCTGAAGCACTTCGAGCACGCGGGCGCGCAGCTTCGACGCTGGCGAGAGGACGGAGTCCTTCTTCGCACGCTGGCCGTTGCGGATGCGGGTGAGCAGGTCACCCAGTGGATCGGTCAATGCCATCGCTTTATCCTTACCAGCTCGACTTGGTCACACCGGGGATCAGGCCCTTGTTGGCCTTGTCCCGCAGTTCGATGCGGCACAGGCCGAACTTGCGATAATAGGCGCGCGGGCGCCCGGTGGTTGCACAGCGGTTGCGCACCCGCGTGGGGTTCGCATTGCGCGGAAGTTCGGCCATCTTCAAACGCGCCATCAGGCGTTCGCCCTCATCGAGCGACTTGTCGTCAGCCATTGCCTTCAGCGCAGCAAATTTCGCTGCAAACTTAACAACGAGCTTCTTACGCCGCTCGTTCTTGTTAACGGAACTCAGTTTCGCCATGGACTTAAGCTCTCTTCTTCAAAACAGTGTTACGCGGCTTGCTGCTGATCAGCAGCTTCCAGCGGGAAAGGGAAACCGAACAAACGCAACAACTCGCGCGCTTCGTCATCGGTATTGGCTGTGGTGGTGACGATGATATCCATGCCCCGCACCTTTTCGATCTGATCGTAGCTGATCTCTGGAAAGATGATCTGCTCCTTCAGGCCCATCGCATAGTTGCCGCGTCCGTCGAACGACTTGGGGTTAAGGCCCCTGAAGTCCCGGATGCGCGGCATGGCCACGGTGATCAGCCGGTCAAGGAATTCGAACATGCGTTCACGGCGAAGCGTAACCTTGCAGCCGATCGCCATGCCTTCGCGCAGCTTGAACTGGGCGATCGACTTCTTGGCCTTGGTGATAACCGGCTTCTGGCCAGCGATCTTTTCCATTTCGTCAGCGGCAATCTGGACCTTTTTCTTGTCCTGACTGGCTTCACCAACGCCCATGTTGATTGTGATCTTTTCGATCTTGGGCACCTGCATGTGGTTCGTGTAGCCAAACTTTTCAGTCATGGCGGCAACGATTTCCGCATCATACTTGGTGCGCATCCGCGGTGTGTAGGAATCAACCATCGATCGTCTCCCCGGACTTGACGGCCACGCGGACCTTCTTGTCACCCTTGGTTTCGAAGCGAACGCGTGAGGCCTTGCCATCAACCGCAATCCCAACCTTCGAGATCGCCATCGGCGCCTCGCGACGATCAATCCCGCCTTGCGGATTGGTCTGGCTTGGCTTGCGGTGACGGGTCATCACGTTGACACCTGAAACGAGCACTTTGCCGTCCTTTGGCATCACTTGCATGACGGTGCCCGAACGGCCCTTGTCCTTGCCCGAACGGACGATAACGGCATCGCCCTTTTTAATCTTGGCGGCAGCCATCACAGCACCTCCGGCGCGAGCGAAATGATCTTCATGAAACCGCGCGCACGCAGTTCGCGAACCACTGGTCCGAAAATGCGGGTGCCGATCGGCTCTTCGTTCTTGCCGACCAGAACGGCGGCGTTGCTGTCAAAGCGGATCACCGAACCATCGGCGCGGCGCACTTCCTTGCGGGTACGCACGATGACGGCGCGGTGCACGTCGCCCTTTTTGACACGGGCACGCGGCTGCGCTTCCTTGATCGACACCACAATGATGTCACCGACGCCGGCAACACGGCGCTTTGACCCGCCCAGTACCTTAATGCACTGGACGCGTTTTGCGCCGCTGTTATCCGCGACGTCGAGGTTGGACTGCATCTGGATCATTGATCCGGTTCCTTCTCAACGGCTTACCTGAACCATGTCAGGCAGTTCCAAAATCTTTGACTTAAACGTCGGCTTCCACGGCTGCGGTCTTACCCGCCTGGACCCGCTCAATCACTTTCCAGGTCTTGAGCTTCGAGATCGGCGCGGTCTCTTCGATGCGCACAGTCTCACCCGCCTTGAACACATTTGCTTCATCGTGGGCGTGGTACTTCTTCGAACGGCGGATGATCTTCCCGTACATCGGGTGCTTCACTTTACGTTCGACCTTGACCACGACGGTCTTGTCAGACTTGTCGGAAACCACGGTCCCGACGAGGATACGCTTGGGCATGGTCTCAGGCCTTCTTTTCTGCCGGGCGCGTGCGCTCGGTTTGCAGAGTCTTGATACGGGCGATGTCGCGGCGCACTTCCTTGATGCGAGCCGGACGTTCAAGCTGGTTGGTCGCAGCCTGAAAACGCAGGTTGAAAGCCTCACGCTTCAGCTCGGCGAGATCACCCGAAAGTTGATCGTCGCTCTTGGTGCGAAGGTCAGCAATGGCGGACATTACGAAGCTCCCAGGTGGCTGGTGTCACCCAGACGGGCGACAACCTTGGTTTTGATCGGCAGCTTCATCGCGGCGCGCTGAAACGCAACAGCGGCAAGCGGACCGGGAACGCCATCGAGTTCAAACATGATGCGGCCCGGCTTCACCCGTGCTGCCCAATATTCGACCGAACCCTTGCCTTTACCCTGTCGGACTTCGGCGGGCTTCTTTGAAACCGGAAGATCGGGGAAAATGCGGATCCACAAACGCCCCTGGCGCTTGATGTGACGCGTGATGGCGCGGCGAGCGGCTTCGATCTGACGCGCAGTGATCCGCTCAGGTTCCATAGCCTTGAGGCCATAGGAGCCGAAGTTCAGCTCAGTCCCGCCCTTGGCGTCGCCCTTGATCCGGCCCTTGAAGGCCTTGCGAAACTTGTGCTTTTTTGGTTGCAGCATGGTGCTTACTCTATCCTAAAGCTCAACGTGCCGGACGGACGCCGGAGGTTTGAGCCTCCATCATCAGACGGTCCTGGGCCATGGGGTCATGGCCAAGGATTTCACCCTTGAAGATCCAGCACTTGATGCCGATGATGCCATAGGCGGTGAGCGCCTCGGCTTCAGCGTAATCAATGTTGGCGCGCAGGGTGTGAAGCGGAACGCGGCCTTCGCGATACCATTCAACACGGGCGATTTCCGCCCCGCCGAGACGGCCACCGCAAGTGATCTTGATGCCTTCAGCGCCAAGCCGCAGCGCCGATTGCACAGCGCGCTTCATCGCCCGGCGGAAAGCCACGCGGCGAATGAGCTGATCGGCAATGCCTTGCGCCACAAGCTTGGCATCGACTTCCGGCTTGCGGATTTCAACGATGTTGAGCTTGACGTCGCTGGCGGTCATCTTGGCGAGCAGCGAGCGCAGCTTTTCAATGTCCGCACCCTTCTTGCCGATGATAACACCGGGGCGGGCAGCATAGATCGAAACCCGGCACGTCTTGGCCGGACGTTCGATCACCACCTTGGAAATTGCCGCCTGCGGCAGTGTTTCCATAATGAACTTGCGCATCTTGAGGTCTTCCTCAAGCAGCTTTGCATAGCTCTTGCCTTCGGCGTACCAACGGCTGTCCCAGGTACGGTTGATCTGGAGACGCAGGCCAATTGGGTTTGATTTATGACCCATGATCAGACCTCCTCAACTTCACGAACCACAATCCGCAGCCGCGAAATCGGCTTCAGAATGCGGGTGGACTTGCCGCGACCGCGTGTGTGGAAGCGCTTCATGGTGATCGACTTGCCGACGCTGGCTTCCGCCACGACGAGCGCATCGACATCGAGGTTGTGGTTGTTCTCCGCATTGGCAATCGCCGAAGCGAGAACCTTGCGTGCATCAACCGCCATGCCCTTTTTCGAGAAGGACAGGATGTTCATCGCGTCTTCAGCCTTACGGCCACGGATCAGGCCGGCGACGAGGTTGAGCTTCTGGGCAGAGCCGCGAATTTGCGTGCCCACCGACAGTGCTTCCTTATCACCAACACGGCGCGGAGATTTTTCCTTGCCCATCAGCGTTTGCCCTTCTTGTCAGCGGCGTGGCCGGGGAAGCTGCGCGTCGGCGCAAACTCACCAAGCTTGTGGCCGACCATCTCTTCATTAACCGAGACGGGAATGAACTTGCGGCCATTGTAAACGTTGAACACCAGGCCGACGAACTGCGGCAGGATGGTTGAACGTCGTGACCAGGTCTTGATGGGGGCCGCGCGCGAACCCGTATCCTGCGCGGCTTCCGCCTTCTTGAGCAGGTGCAGGTCGACGAAGGGGCCTTTCCAGACTGAACGTGCCATTGTCTGTTACCTCTTCTTCTTCGCGTGACGCGAACGAATGATCATGGTGTCGGTCCGCTTGTTATTGCGGGTGCGGGCGCCCTTGGTGGGCTTGCCCCAGGGCGTAACCGGATGACGACCGCCAGATGTACGGCCTTCGCCGCCGCCGTGCGGGTGATCGACCGGGTTCTTGGCAACACCGCGGGTCAGCGGGCGGATGCCCTTCCAGCGATTGCGGCCAGCCTTGGCGAGATTGGTGTTCTGGTTGTCAGGGTTCGAAACCGCACCAACCGTGCCCATGCAATCGCCGCGCAGGTAACGCTGCTCGCCCGAATTGAGGCGGGCGATGACCATGCCGCGATCGCGACCAACAACCTGAACATAGGTGCCAGCCGAACGGGCGATCTGGCCGCCCTTGCCCGGCTTCATTTCCACGTTGTGGCAGATCGTGCCAACCGGCATCTGGCTGAGCAGCATGGCGTTGCCCGGCTTAACGTCGGTCTTTTCACCGGCAACAACCGAATCGCCCACGGCAAGGCGCTGCGGCGCGATGATATAGGTCTGGTCACCATCGGCATACGTGACCAGCGCGATAAACGCCGTGCGGTTGGGATCATATTCCAGACGCTCGACGGTTGCGGGCTGGTCCCACTTCCGGCGCTTGAAATCGATGAAGCGATACTTCTGCTTGTGGCCGCCGGCGATCCCGCGCGAGGTCACATGCCCCTTGTTGTTGCGGCCGCCGGTTTTCGACTTGCCTTCGGTCAGCGCCTTAACCGGCTTGCCCTTCCACAGCGACGATTTGTCGACGAGGATCAGGCCGCGGCGAGCGGGGCTGGTCGGATTGTAATTCTTGAGTGCCATGGTTCTGTCCCTCAGCCCGGGAGGCCGCTGGTGACGTCGATCGACTGGCCTTCAGCCAGCGTGACAATCGCCTTTTTGACGTCAGAGCGGGTATAGGCCCGGCCCTTCCACTTCTTGGTCTTGCCCTTGGTCACCAGCGTGTTCACGCCGGTTACCTTGACCTTGAACAATGCTTCCACAGCCGCCTTGATCTGCGGCTTGGTCGCTTCGCCGGTGACCTTGAAGACCACGGCGTTGTGCTCGGAAAGAAGCGTCGACTTTTCGGTGATGTGCGGTGCGACGATGACGTCGTAGTGGCGGGTATCAATCGCCCCATCCGCAGTTTTTGCCTTAGCCATTAGTTAGCCCTTCCCGGGATGGCGAAACGCGCCTCCAGCTTTTCGACCGCAGCGCGGGTCAGCACCAGCGTATCGTGCTTCAGGATGTCATAGACATTGGCACCAATGGCCGGGAGCACGTTGACGCCAATCAGGTTGCGCGTGGCGAGGGCAAAGCCTTCGTTCACCACATCACCATCGACGACCAGCACCTTGTTGCCCCAGTTCGCTTTCGCCAGCAGGCTGGCAAGCGACTTGGTCTTGGCTTCCTTGACGTCCAGCGTATCAACGACGACCAGATTGCCCTGCATCTTCGATGACAGCGCCATCTTGAGGCCCAGCGCGCGGATTTTCTTGTTCAGTGACACGTCGAACTCACGGCGACGGGCACCATGGGCCTTACCACCACCGATGAATACCGGCGCAGCGCGGTCACCGTGACGGGCCGTACCGCCACCTTTCTGGTTGCCGAACTTCTTGCCAGTGCGCGCGACTTCCGAACGCTCGCGGGTGGCGCGGGCTATGCCGCGACGGTTTTCAAGCTGCCATGTGACAACCCGGTGAAGAATGTCAGCGCGCGGTGCGAGACCGAACACGTCATCCGAAAGCTCAATGTCGCCTTTTCCGGCGGTGCCATCAAGGTTCTGAAGTTTGACCTTCATGGCTTAACCCTCCTGGCCATCTGCGATTTCCGGCGTTTCGACCACTTCAGAAGGGGTCTCCGCAGGTGCAGAATCGTTGCTGTTGGCGGCGCTCTTCAGGCCGGCGGGATAAGGAGCCTCGGCGTGGCGGGAAACCTTCACCGAATCCTTGACTGTCAGCCAGGTGTTCTTTGCGCCCGGGACCGAACCCTTGACGAAAATCAGACCGCGTTCATCGTCCACACGGACGACTTCGAGGTTCTGCTGGGTGCGCTGCTTGTCACCCATGTGACCGGCCATCTTCTTGTTCTTGAAGACCTTGCCCGGATCCTGACGCTGACCGGTCGAACCGAGCGCACGGTGCGAGACCGAAACGCCGTGGGTGGCGCGCATGCCGCCGAAGCCCCAGCGCTTCATGCCGCCCTGAAAGCCCTTGCCCTGTGTGTGGCCCGAGATATCAACCAGCTGGCCGGGCACAAAGTGCGAGGCAGCAATGGTTTCACCCACGCCAAGCACGGCATCATCAGCCACGCGGAATTCAACAACGCGCGCCTTGAGCGACACTTCAGCCTTGGCGAAATGTTCGCGTTGCGGCTTGGCAACGTTCTTTTGCTTGGCGCTGCCGGCACCCAGCTGAACCGCGACGTAACCGTCACGATCCGCTGTGCGGACAGAAACAACCTGACAATCTTCAAGCGAAAGGACGGTGACCGGCACGTGCCGTCCGTCGTCCTGGAAAAGGCGGGTCATCCCCACCTTCTTCGCGATCACGCCGGTGCGCATGATCAATACTCCTACAGAGGCCTGAAGGGACCATCCCCAAAGGCGTGTTCAACCCATGATGTGAACGAGCCCCGTCCGGGCTGAGTGCCCTCTCCAGCAGATGCTGGAAAAGGCGAGACGGGGGACGCTAGCCCGGCCATATGTTCCGAGGAACTGCCGGAGGTATCCCTATGTCCGCGAAGCCCGAGAGCCTCGAAACAAGGACTGGCCTAGGCCAGCTTGATCTCAACGTTAACGCCAGCGGCAAGATCGAGCTTCATCAGCGCGTCAACCGTTGCGGCGTTGGGCTGCACGATATCGAGCAACCGCTTGTAGGTGCGAACTTCGAACTGCTCGCGCGACTTTTTGTCGACGTGCGGTCCGCGGTTAACGCAGAATTTTTCGATCCTCGTCGGGAGCGGAATGGGGCCCCGGATCAGCGCGCCGGTGCGACGAGCAGTCTCGGCGATTTCGCCGGTCGCCTGATCGAGCACCCGATGATCGAATGCCTTGAGGCGAATGCGGATATTCTGAGCTTCCATGTCCAACAACCGATGAGAAAGAGCTAAAACAAATGCGACCGCCTCGCCCTCTCCCATTTATGGTGGAGAGCGACCCGATCGTGAGAAAACCTGCCCCCCCGGGAGCCAGAAACGAATCTGTATCCCCCGGGTGAGGCGGGCCTATATTACTTCGTGATCTTGCTGACAACCCCTGAACCGACGGTGCGGCCACCTTCGCGAATAGCGAAGCGCAGACCCTCATCCATCGCGATCGGTGCGATCAGCTTGACGCCGATCGAAACGTTGTCGCCCGGCATAACCATTTCAGTGCCCTCAGGAAGGACAACTTCACCGGTCACGTCGGTGGTGCGGAAGTAGAACTGCGGGCGGTAGTTGGCAAAGAACGGCGTGTGACGGCCGCCTTCATCCTTCGACAGCACATAGACTTCTGCATTGAAGTCAGTGTGCGGCGTAACCGAACCTGGCTTGCAGAGAACCTGACCGCGCTCAACGTCTTCACGGGCAACGCCGCGAACCAGCGCGCCGATGTTGTCGCCCGCCATGCCCTGATCGAGCAGCTTGCGGAACATTTCAACGCCGGTGACGACGGTCTTGCGGGTATCCTTGAGACCGACGATTTCGACTTCTTCACCAACCTTGACGATGCCGGCTTCTACGCGGCCGGTCACAACCGTACCACGACCCGAGATCGAGAAGACGTCCTCGACCGGCATCAGGAACGGCTTTTCGGTCGGGCGCGGCGGCTGCGGGATGAATTCGTCCACCGCCTTCATCAGCGCGTAGATCGATTCCTTGCCAATGGCGTCATCGCGGCCTTCAAGCGCGGCCAGGGCCGAACCCTTGACGATCGGAATTTCGTCGCCGTCGTAACCATACTTGCTGAGCAACTCACGCACTTCCATCTCGACCAGCTCGATGATTTCATCGTCGTCAACCTGATCGACCTTGTTCAAGTAGACCACCAACTGCGGCACCCCGACCTGACGCGCGAGCAGGATGTGCTCGCGGGTTTGCGGCATCGGGCCGTCGGCGGCGTTCACCACGAGGATCGCGCCGTCCATCTGCGCGGCGCCGGTAATCATGTTCTTCACATAGTCGGCGTGGCCCGGGCAATCGACGTGCGCGTAGTGGCGGTTGGCGGTTTCGTACTCGACGTGTGCGGTCGAGATGGTGATGCCGCGCTCGCGCTCTTCGGGCGCCTTGTCGATGTTGGCATAATCGGTGAACACGGCGCCGCCGGTCTCGGCCAGCACCTTGGTGATCGCGGCAGTCAGCGTGGTCTTGCCATGGTCAACGTGACCGATGGTGCCGATGTTGCAGTGCGGCTTGGTCCGCTCGAATTTAGCCTTAGCCATTGTCTCAAACCTTCTTTCACTTGAATTGGAATCTGCGGGGTTTGGGCGGCTCCGCTGAAACAGGCGCCGCCGTTAGTATCATCTGATCAGTTATGCAAGCTTCGCCTTGACCTCAGCCGCGACATTTGCCGGGACTTCATCATAATGCGAGAAGAACATCGAATAGTTCGCCCGGCCTTGCGTGAACGAGCGCAGCTGGTTCACGTAGCCGAACATGTTCGCCAATGGCACCATCGCCTCGACAACCTGTGCGTTTCCGCGGCTGTCAGTGCCCTGGATCTGCCCGCGACGGCTGTTCATGTCGCCGATGACGTCACCCAGATAGTCTTCGGGCGAAACCACCTCGACGCGCATGATCGGCTCGAGCAGCTTGATGCCCGCCTTCTGCGCACCTTCGCGCATACCCGCCCGTCCAGCGATTTCAAACGCCAGCGCCGACGAATCGACGTCATGATAGGCGCCGTCATAAAGCTCGATGGCAAAATCGATGATCGGGAAGCCGACAAGGCTGCCTGAAGCGGCAACTTCGCGCATGCCCTTTTCAACCGAGGGGATATATTCCTTGGGAATATTGCCGCCCTTGATTGCATCGTTGAACACGATGCCCGAACCGCGCTCACCCGGCGTGAGCTTGAACTTGATCCGGCCAAACTGGCCCGATCCACCCGACTGCTTCTTGTGGGTGTAATCAACGTCCACCGGCTTGGCGAGGTATTCGCGGTAAGCCACCTGCGGCGCCCCGACATTGGCCTCAACCTTGAACTCGCGG
>JANLOZ010000162.1:0-7652 GCA_031366845.1 Novosphingobium sp.
CCCGGTTGAGCAACAGGCCGCAGACGTTGCCTCAGCCTTGAACACCTTGCTCGCACTGGCCGACAAGCTGCATATCGACCGCCGCCGTGTTGTGCTGATGGGCCACAGCGCCGGTGCCCATCTGGTGGCGCTGGTGGGGACAGACGAAAGCTATCTCAAAGGCGCGGGGCTGTCTTTCTCCGCGCTGGCAGGTGTGGTCCCGATCGACGGCGCGGCCTATGATATTCCCGCCCAGATGAATGATGGCCCCAGGATGATGCAGCAAACCTATGCCCTGGCGTTCGGTGCGGACCCGGCAAGGCAAAACGCCCTCTCGCCGACGATGCAGGCCGCCGTGCCCAACGCTGCGCGGTTCCTGCTGCTTCACGTGCAACGGCCAGACGGTGTTCGCCAGTCTGAGGGGCTTGAAAAAGCGCTAAAAGCAGGCGGATCGCAAGTCGAACGCAGTGGCTTTCCGGGCGAAGGCCTGATCGGCCACATGGAAATCAACCGGCGGCTGGGCGATCCGGACTATGCGGCAACGGCGGCGCTGGATAAATGGCTGAAGGGGGTGTTCGTTCGCTAGGGCGAAGCGCCTTCTTCACCCACCAGCGACGCCACCAAGGCCCTGACCTTCTTCTGCCGCCACTGCGGCAATGGCGCGACCAGCCAATAGGACTTCCGGCAATCCTCGGCCTCGCCCAAGGCAGAAATTCGCCCTGCCGCATGCCATTCGCGCGCGAGCAGGGCAGGAACGCGCGCCTTTCCCAGGCCTGCCGCGGCCGAGGCCAGCGCAATTCCGGCATCGCCAACGTGCACGGGCGGTTCATCATCGCCTTCGCCCTGCGGCGTGGGGTCTCCTGGCCAGGAAATCCAGGGGCCGTCGCCCACGGTGATCCGTTCGGCGCTGCCCAGTGCTACGCCTTCGAGCTCACCCGGTCCGTCGCTCCAGCGCACCGAGAGATCGAGGTTGGCTTCGGTGAAATCAACATTCTCGCCGTCCAGAAGCACATAGCGCACTTCGGGATTGGCCTTGCGGAAGCCAGCAAGGCGTGGGGCGAGCCATACGGCGAGGAAATCACGCGGCGCAGCGATAGTGAAGACGTGGCTCGATTGCCCCGCCTGCATCATCTGCACTGCGTCTTCAAAATGCAAAAAACCGGTGCGCAGGCCTTCAAGTCCCGCGCTGGCCTCGTCGGTCAGCTCGAGGCCTTTGGAGGTGCGGCGGAACAGCACGACGCCCAGCATATCCTCGAGCGCGCGGATTTGCTGGCCGACTGCGGCAGGCGTCACCGCCAGCTCATCGGCCGCGCGGGTGAACGACAGGTGCCGCGCGGCGGCATCAAACACGCGCAGGGCGTTGAGGGGCAGGTGGGTGCGCTTCACAGCCGCATCCCTATGGCGGGCGGGCGCAGGGGGCAAGTGCCGCGGTGGCGGGGCCGGCAAGGCGTCTGCACCGCCGCCGCCTCAATCGGCACGACTAAGTCTGCCAGGGCAGTGGCCACGCAACGGTGCGACGCGTTAAAAGATGCGGCTTTTGCCGAACGATGCCCTGCGCTCGAAAGAATCCCTTGCGGTGCCAATGGCTTCGCTCGCAGCGGCGGCATTTGAACTGTTGAGTAAATGTAACACTAGTTCAGCAATCGCGTCGGCGATGCCAATTCTCATACATAACATTTGACTGGACAGGCCGGTGAAAATAGGGCGGCGAAGCAATTTGAAGGCCTGTCCGGAAAAAACCGGAATGGCAACCTTGGGAGAAGACGAATGAGGAACAGCAGAACTTTCCGTGCGAGCGCGCTGCGCACCGGTGCCGCGGGCGTTGCCCTGTCAGTGGCCATGATGATGCCAGGCGTCGCCCACGCGGCTGATGCTGCCGCCGATGCCAAGGCGGCTGATGCCGACAAGGAAATCGTCGTTACCGGCACGCTGATCCGCGGCACCGCGGTCAACGGCGCTCAGACCTTGAGCGTATCCTCCCAAGCAATTGTCGACAAGGGCGCCAACTCGACCAACGAGCTGCTCTCGCTGGTTCCGCAAATCACGAACACCTTCAACGGCCGCTTCGAAGGCGATCCGCGCGGTGTGGGTGCGGGCATTTCGATTACCAAGCCCAACCTGCGCGGCCTTCCCGGCGCGAACTCCAGCTCTGGCGGCACGACTCTGGTCTTGATGGACGGCTTCCGCTTCACGCCGGTCGGCGTCAACCAGTCTTCAGTTGACGTGGACATCATCCCTGCTGCGGTGCTTGCTGGCCTGGACGTGGTGACCGATGGTGGCTCCTCGCTCTATGGCGCGGATGCTGTCGCGGGCGTCATCAACTTCCGCACCCTGCGCAAGTTCGAAGGCATCAAGGTCGATGCGAACTACGGCTTCGGCACAACGCTCAAGCATTTCTCCCAATGGGATGCGCAGCTGACCTTGGGCAAGAGCTGGTCCACCGGCAACGCCTACATCTCGGGCGGTTATTCCAGCCGTGACAATGTGCTGAACAATGAAACAACCTGGGCGACTGGCGAAATCTACAGCGCCGCGATGGTCCCGCGTTTCACCGGCACGCTGTGCAATGCTCCGGTCGGAACTGAAACCCGCTGGTTCCGTTTCGGCACCGGTGTCACGAGTTTCACGAACAACCCTGCGGCACCGGGTGCGGGTACCTTCGCGGTTGGCACGGCTTGCGACAACGTCGGGCAGGGATCTTATCTCGCCGGGCAGAAGCGCTATAATGTTTTCGCGCAGATTACGAACGAGTTCAGCGACACGGTTTCGTTGCGCATGACTGGCTACTACACCAAGCGCGATCAGACCCTTGGCATCTTCCCGCGCGGCGTGACGTCCGCGGGCAGCGGCATCACCACCGCAGGCCAGCTCACAGCGGCTTTCCCGGCAGCTCTGGCAATTTCACCAGGTAGCCTGTTCGCAGTGACCGAGGGTATCGGCTTTTCGCTTGCGCCCAATGCGGCCTATGTCAACACGCCGAACAAGCTCGGGTTCGAAACCTGGGGCGTTTCTCCAGAACTCACCGTCAAGCTTGGTGGTGACTGGCAGCTTCGCACCAGCGCCCACTACGGCCGGTCCAGCAACTACCAGTACTTCCCCGGCATCAACACCGTGCTGGCGCAGAACTACATCACCGCTGGCCAGCTCAACCCGTTGAACGTTGCTGCGGCCAGCGCTACGGTCATCAAGGACCTGATTGACTACTCGAACGATCAGGAAACCAAGCAGCAGCTGTTCGTAGTCCGTACAGTTGCTGACGGTTCGCTGTTTGCTTTGCCGGGCGGCGATGCAAAGATCGCGATCGGTGCCGAATACCAGGATAACCGGGCCCAAAGCCGTCTGCTCGGGGGCAGGGTCGGTGCGATCAATAGCCTGCCTTATAGGAGCTATGGCCGCCACGCCTACTCGGTGTTCGGTGAACTGTCGCTGCCAGTGTTCGATATGCTCGATCTCTCGGCCTCGCTGCGTTACGACCACTATAATGATTTCGGTTCGACGACAAACCCGAACCTCGGCGCAACCTTTAAGCCGACCGAATGGCTGAAGATTTTCGGCCACTGGAATACCTCGTTCAACGCACCGACTGCGGTTGATGGTTTGGGCATCGCGGTTGGCCGCTTCGCTTGCGGCATATATGTCCCGGGTGTGGGTTCTGCATCGCGCCCATACGACCCATACACCCCAGCGAAGGATAACGGCGCTGGCACCTGCGCGATGATTTCGGAAGGTGTTAAGGCCGGAATCAAGCCTCAGACTGCTGAAAGCTGGGCAGCGGGCATGGAATTGACGCCTGTTTCGGGGCTTCGGATCGGCGGCGAGTTCTACTCGATCAAATTCAAGAACGTTCTTGGAGCGGTCAACCCACAGAACCTCAATACCTACATCACCAACGCTGATCTCTATATCTACAACTCCACGCTCGTGGGAAGCACGTCGGCTAATTATGCGGGGCAACTCGCTCTGCTGACCAATGGCGCGGCTCTGGCTGCCCAGCAACCCGCAAGCGCCATCGCTCTCTACGTTGACCGCCGCACCGCAAACATCGGCAAAGCCACGCTCGAGGGCGTTGACTTCCATATCTACTACGATGCCCAGGTTGGAAACGGCGCTCTGTCAGTCGGGCTTGTTGGAACGAAGACCACCAAGTCGATTGCCAACTTCGGTGTCCAGACCAACGAACTTGGCAATGGTGGTGCTCCACTCACCTTCTCGACCTTCGCCGGATACAGGGCGGGCGGCTTCTCCACCAAGCTGACCTGGAACTATACTGGCATGTACCACGATTCGTCGCCAGACGTTGGCGGGCTCTTCGGTGATATCAATCCGTTCAGCACGGTGAACCTGAACCTCGGGTATGAGTGGGGCGAATCGGCAGGAGCAATTTCCGGCACCTCGCTGCGCCTGACGATCGACAACCTGCTCGAAGCCAAGCCGCAAGTTACGCCGCGTAGTGCGACCAACATCCTTACCTACGCGAACTTTACTCTGGGCCGGGTGATCAAGCTCGGCTTCAGCAAGAAGTTCTAACAGTCGCCAAAACGGCGAGAAGCTTCGGCCCGGTCAGCATCCTCCTAAGGGCTGGCCGGGCCGAAGTGATTCTGGGCTACTCAGTCAGGGCCACTTTTAGAGAAGTCGTTCACCTTGCCAATGAAGGCGATGCCCGGGTGCAGGGCGCGGGCTCTGCCGCGCGCTTCAGCGTCGATCTGCGCGCGGGCAAAACGCCCGAGCTTGGCGGCCATGTGCTCAATGGCACAGTGCTGATCAGCTTTGGCGCGGGCAATCCGCAGACCTTCCGCACCGGCGAAATGCGGCGCAGCAATGGCTGATCGCCGCACAAGCCGATCCGGGCGAAGCGGCGAAAATGGCCCATTCGGCACCTTCATGTGCAGGAATAAAAATCGATCAGCCGGCCCGATCAGAGGCCTTGAAATTGCCCGCCATGATGATTTCCGCCAGTGGTTTGCGGTCGCTCGGAAATTCGCGTTCGCGCAGCTTCTCGGGCAGAATAGCCGGGTCTGCCTGCCGTCCAACGGCGATTGCCGCTTCGATCCGGAAGTCATCGGGGACTTGCAGTTCAGCGGCGGCGCGATCAAAATCAACCCCGGTCATGCCATGGGCCTGATAGCCCAGCCGGGTGGCCTCAAGCGCCAGTTGCACCCAGGCGGCACCGGTATCGAAGGTGTGGCTGTGCGAAGGCTTGGGCTCGGGCCCGGTTTTCATCATGCGATCCGAAACCGCAAAAATCAGCACCGAGGCGTGGATGACCCAGGCCTGGTTGAACGGCAACAGCAGCCCCAGAAAGCGCGCGAAATCGGCGCTGTCGCGGTTTGCGTAAAGGAACCGCCAAGGCTGGTAATTGAACGAGGAAGGAGCCCAGCGCGCCGCCTCGAACAGCGTCATCAGGTCTGCCTCGGGCATCACCGAAGCATCGAAGGCGCGCGGCGACCAGCGGTCGAGAAACAGCGGTTCGACCGGATAGTCAGAATGGCGGGTCATGCGCGTCCTTTTGGTTTGTTTGGGGGCGGTGCGGCAGAGATGAAACCAAACCACGCCCGAAACAAGGTCTGGGGCAAACCGGCGCCAAGCATAATAGCTGCGCCGAAATCCGCAACGCGCGTTGGAAAACCAAATCAACCGCCATGTGCTTGCTCTTGACGGCGAAACCGCGAACATCTGAACCACCATGACTGATTCGCTCATCCCCCGCCGAGACCTCGATTTCCTGCTGCATGACTGGCTGAAAATCGAAACCGTCACCGCGCAACACCGCTTCGCCGATCTCGACCGCGCGACGATGGACGCGATTGTCGATCTTTCCCGCCAGCTCGCGCTTGATGCCTTCCTGCCGCATTACAAAGCGGCGGACGTTCACGAACCCCGGCTCGATGTCGATGGCGTGCACATCTTGCCGGCAATTGGCGAGGCACTGCGGCAATATGCCGAACTCGGGCTGTTCGCGGCGGGATTTTCGACGGAACTCGGCGGAATGGGGCTGCCCTATTTGTTAAGCTCGGCCTCGTTCGCTTGCTTTGCGTCGGCCAATGTCGCGGCCGCCGCCTATCCGATGCTCACCGCAGCCAATGCGCGGCTGATCGTTGCCTTCGGCAGCGCGGCGCAGATCGAGGGCTTTGCCGCGCCGCAGATCGCCGGGCGCTGGTTCGGGACGATGTGTCTGTCCGAACCGCAGGCCGGATCAAGCCTCGCCGATATCCGCACGCGCGCGGTGCATGATGGCGAGGATGAACACGGGGTGCGCTATCGCCTTACCGGCAACAAGATGTGGATTTCGGGCGGCGATCAGGATGTTTCGGAAAACATCGTCCATCTGGTGCTCGCCAAGGTTCCGCTGGATGACGGCGCATTGCCCGAGGGCACCGAAGGCCTGTCGCTGTTCATCGTGCCGAAGCTGCTGGCCGACGGCAGCCGCAATGATCTCGCGGTGGCGGGGCTCAACCACAAGATGGGCTATCGCGGCACGGCGAATTGCCTGCTCAATTTTGGCGAGAACGGCGGCGCAACCGGCTGGATGGTGGGTGAGCCCGGGCTTGGCCTGCGCCAGATGTTCCAGATGATGAACGAGGCGCGGATCGGCGTCGGCATCGGCGCGGCCTGCCTCGGCTATCGCGGATACCGGCTGTCGCTTGCCTATGCGCAGGAGCGGCTGCAGGGCCGGGCTCCCGGCATGCGTGGCGGCGCGCTGATGGCGATCATCAGCCATCCCGATGTGCGGCGAATGTTGCTCCAGCAAAAGGCCTATGTCGAAGGGGCGCTGGCGCTGTGCCTCTATTGCGCGCGACTGGTTGATGATGATGTGGCGGACGCGGATGCCGCCGCCTTGCTCGCCTTGCTCACGCCGGTCGCCAAAACCTGGCCCTCGCACTATGGCCTTGCCGCCAATGACATAGCTATCCAGATTCATGGCGGATACGGCTACACCCGCGATTTTGATGTCGAGCAGCTTTACCGCGATAACCGGCTCAACCCGATCCATGAAGGCACGACCGGCATTCAGGGGATGGATCTGGTGGGGCGCAAGATTTTGCGCGATCCCGACAATGCCTATGCCCTGCTCGAGCGCCGCATTGATGCGACCATCGCCGCGGCAACCAGCGATGCCGATCTCGCGCCGCTTGCCGACGATCTTGCCCGCGCGGCGGAGCAGATCACCGCCGCCGCCGAAAGACTGCGCGCAATTGGCGGCAGCGCAGCGCTCGACAATGCCACCGCGTTCTTGTTTGCCTTTGGCCATCTGGTGGTCGGATGGCAGTGGCTTGATCAGGCGCGCGCGGCGAAGTTGCTTGGAACAGCGGATGCCAGTTTCGCTGCGGGCAAAGTCACTGCCTGCCGCTGGTTCTTCGAAAGCGAACTGCCGCTGATCGAGGCGTGGCTGGTTCCGGTTATGGCCGCCAGCACCATCGCTGCCGATGCGGACCCGGCCATCTTCTGATCGGCCAGAGCGGGAAGCGATGCTAGGGTCAGGACCTACTAACCGCGCCTTCGAGGCGTCGGAATGGCGAACATATCGGACGGAAATTCGCGCCGGGAAGGCTTATTGCCCTTCCAAGCGGATTTCGGTTCGAGATGGAAGCCATTCCGACGTCCTTTCAGGATTTGGCCAAAATGGCCTCTCGCAGCGTCGAGAAGTCTTGAAATATATGGATATTCCTGCGCCT
>JANLOZ010000237.1:0-5120 GCA_031366845.1 Novosphingobium sp.
CAGCACGATGACATCGCCGAATATTTCAGGCGTGGCCTTTTGCGGGCCTGCCAGCTCATCGGTCCAGACCAGCGGCCCGGCACGCGCATTCGCCTTTGCTATATCGAGCCGCCAGGCATGTTGATCGCCCAGCCTTGCCATGGTGCCCCGGCATGTCCCTGGATAGATTGGCCCGTCTGGCCCTTGCCCGCGCGCGGCCCGCGCAATTTCGCTACGGGTGCAAGTGCAGGGATAGAGCAGGCCCATGGCAATCAGCCGCGCGGCGGCATCGGCATATGTTGAAAGACGCTGGGACTGGAAAGCCACCTCCCCATCCCATTCCAAACCCAGCCAGCGCAGGTCAGCCAGAAATTCGCCAACCAGCGCGTCGCGGCTGCGCGCACCGTCGATATCCTCAATCCGCAGCAAAAACGCGCCGCCACGCGCCCGCGCAAGATCGTGCGCGACCACGGCCGCATAGGCGTGGCCAAGGTGGAGCGGACCATTGGGGCTGGGGGCGAAGCGGGTGCGGATCATGGCAAATCGTTCTTCCTGTGGATTGTGCCTTCGCGCAAGGCTTGACGGCGGCAAGCGCGGCATGTTCATTGCGCCCATGCACCGTCAATATACCGCAACGCCAGCCTGCCACAGGGAGCCATGTTCAAGGCGGAGCTGATCGAGCGCGCGGCCCGGTTCCGTAGCGCCGAGGGTGATCCCGCCCGTAGTCTGAGCGATTGTCCAGCGCTGGTGCTCAACGCCGATTACACCCCGCTGTCCTATTATCCGCTCAGCCTGTGGCCATGGCAAACCGCGATCAAGGCGGTGTTTCTTGACCGGGTGGCGATTGTCGCGAGCTATGAGCGCGAGGTGCATTCGCCAAGCTGGCAGATGAAAATCCCCTCGGTGATCGCGCTTCGGCAATATGTCCGCCCGAGCGAATTTCCGGCCTTCACCCGCTTCAACCTGTTCCTGCGTGACCGGTTCTCGTGTCAATATTGCGGCAGCCCGCATGGGCTTACCTTTGATCATGTGATCCCGAGGCGGCTTGGTGGGCGGACATCGTGGGAAAACGTGGCAACCGCCTGCGCCCCGTGCAACTTCCGCAAGGGCGGGCGCACCCCGGCGCAGGCCCACATGCCGCTGCTCGTCGCGCCGATCCGCCCGACCAACTGGCAGCTGCAGGAACGCGGCAAGGCGTTCCCGCCGGGGCACTTGCACGAAACCTGGCGCGATTGGCTGTACTGGGATGTCGAGCTGGAGAGTTAGGGTCGGTCACCAAGCGTCCGGGGTCCCATGGAAATCCGGCTATCCTGAGCTTGTTGAAGGATTGCGTGTCCCCGTCCGACGGTGAGGTGAGGCGAATAGGTTGGGGGTCACGTCAGTGCAGCGCTGCTACGAATTGCATTCAGGCAAGGTCGAAATGAATTCAGTGAATCACTCTGCTCGCTCGCTGCGCTACGCCGTCGTATATGGCCCGATGTATGCCGGGCTTTTCGGGATTTTTGTCGTTTGGTTGATATATCGCGGCTCACGACTTGATCTCTATGCTATTGGCATTCTGCCTATTTCGTTATCCTGCTTCCTATTCGCGTTGATGCCTGCGCAGGATGATGACAATCGGCAGGATCTTGCTCTTATTCGCTTCGGAATATGTTTCAGCCCTGTGGCTGGTCGCGTCATGAACTTCGCCTTCGGACTGTTGCTGCTGGGCGCATGCTACTATTGCGTATTTTGAAGTTTTGGTGAGGGGTTGATGATTTCAGCGTGGACCGGCTTGCAATCGAAAATTAAGTCGGAGGGAGCAGGATCGATCACAGTCATCGTACTGATTGCAATTTTCATTGCCTTTGCTCCGATCTTGGTTGCCATTGTTCGACGCCACCCAAACAAGCGCATCGTCGCGGTAGCGTATATCCTCGCGCTTATAAGTTGGGTTGCTTGGCTGGCAGTTCTGGCGTGGGCTGCAACTGGAAAGCGCAACGAGACAATTGAGAGATTGCTTCGAAGGCGCGACTAGTACGAAGTCCGGGGACACAATACTAATTACAGTGCCAGTCCCTAATTGCCCACTTTACCGCACCCCCGCCAGCGCTTTCTGCCGCCGCCGTTGCACCGAAGAGCCCAGCCCGATCGCTGCCGCGATCATCGAAGATGGACGGCTCGATGCCTTCCGCAGCAATCGCTATGCCGGTTGGCAAGGCGAACTGGGCAAGTCCTTCCACGCTGCGGAGGCAAGCCTCGGTTCGATCGCCGATCATGCCATCCAATCCAATTCCGCGCCCGAGCCAAAGTCCGGGCGGCAGGAATGGTGCGAAAACCTGATCAACAGTTTTTGAATTGCCCCTCCGTCCAAATACCCAGGAGACGCCCGATGAAACCGCAGGCGCGCGATGAAGCGCGGGGTCCGCTGATCCCTATTTCGCCGCGCTCACTTTGGGTGCATCGGCAAACGGCCTGATCCCGAACCTGGGATAGATCTCGGAAGGGAAATAGCCTGTCCCGCCGCGCACCACCATGGCAATCGATTTGATCGCCTTGAGGTCCTTGGTCGGATCGCCCGGCACGAGGAAGAAATCGGCGTATTTGCCGCGCTCGATCGAGCCGAGAAGCTGATCCTGCCCAAGATAGCGCGCCACCTCTATGGTATCGCGCGCCAGCACTTCGGCCGGGCTCATCCCCAGCTTGCCGAACAGTTCGAGCTCGCGGTGGAGGGTAAAGGCGCCGCCGGTGTCGGTCCCCGGCATCAGCATGATCCCGCGTCGGTGCATCTCGGTGAGCGTCTCGATGATCTTGGCATAGGCGGCGACATATTCGGCGCGCTGCGCAGGCGTATCCGCGCCGAACAGCGCCTGTTTCATGCTGCGCTGCTCGGACGGCGGCATATGATCGATATAGTCAAGCGCGCCGGGATTGGGCTGGCCGTCAAGCGCCGTCAGGCCGAGTTCGTGGATGCCGATGGTTGGTTCGTGAGCGATGTGTTTCGCCACCATGCTGTCGAGCGTTGCCGTAACCTTGGGGCCATGCACATCAATGCCCGGGAAGCGCCGCATCGCGGTGAAACGGAACAGCGTGCGGGTGTCCTCGCCGGGATTGAGCACCCAGCCGAGCATCAGCTGGTTGACATGGGTGATTTCGTTGTAGCCCGCCGCGATCATCGCATCGGCATTGGTGAAGGCAGGGACGTGCCCCGCCACCCGCAGCCCGTCGCGGTGCGCCTCGGCGGTCATCGCCGGGACCCAGGCCGGGTTCATCGAATTGTATATCTTGATCTGCCAGTATCCGCGCGCCGCATACCAGCGCACCGCGTCCACCGCCTCGGTTTCGGTTGCGGCGAGGATGCCATTGCGCGCCGAAAACGGGCTCTTGCCTTCGATAAACCCGCTGCGGGTCACGCGCGGACCCGCCACTTCGCCCTTGGCGATGCGGTCAATCAGCTTGTCGAGCACCGCGTTGTTGTTGCCCATATCGCGCACCGAGGTGACGCCCGCGAGCACGTTCAGCAGCGCGTCTTCCTGCGCCAGATGCGCGTGGGTATCGGTCAGCCCGGGGATCAGCGTGCCGAGATTGCCTTCGATCACGGTTTCTCCCGGTGAGGAAATCGAGCCGGCTGGCACCACTTCGCTGATCCGTCCGTGATACCAAACGACATCGCGCGGGGGCGTGAGCGCCTTGGCCACCGGATCGAACACCCTGACATTGCGCAGCCGCACCGGCCCATCCCAGCGGTGCGCGCCCTGCGCCTGAATTTCGCCCAGGCGCTCTGACGAAAGTTTCTCCGCCAGCGCGCGCATCGGCACGTCGGCGAGCTTTTCATAGCCGCTGCGCGCAAGGATAAAGTCCGCCGATTCAAGCGAGAACAGATCACCCCTGGCATCGAGCGTGATGTAGCTGGGGGAGATTGAAAGCCCCGAAAGCTCATAGGTCACCACCTCCAGCTTGCCGCCAGTGCCATCAACCGTGCGGCGATCCTTCTCGGTGAGTTTTGCCATGCCGCCGGGCGCCACCGCCAGGCTGTGGCCGGGCGCAGCGAGCAGCGCCTTGGCCAGCAGCGACACATCCATCGGCGATCCGTTCTGCGTGGCATACCAGCGCGGCGCATCCTTGCCTTTGATCGCGCCTGGCCCCGAAAGATCGCGCCAGCTGATGCCCCTGGCATTGCGGTGGAACGATTCGGCCACGGCATTGCCGAAGGTGGTGCGCCCGGCAATCGTCCAGTCGAGAGGCGCGCCGTCGGCATCGAGCCTCAGCTCTTCCTTGATCGTCGGGCCGCGGCCGTTATTCTTGTAATCGTAATCGACCGAAACTTTCGGGCCATCGCGGGTGACGGTGTAGTGGCCGACGTCATGCTCCTGCACGATCACGCGGTAATCGGTGGTTTCGCCGAAGGCTGGCGCAGCAAGCGCCGCCAGTGCGGCGGTGATGATCAGGTGTAATTTCATGAATGGTTTCCTCCCGGCAAGTGCAGGAGACTAGCGGCGTGGTTGCCAATTCAAAGCAAAAAGCGCCCCGCCCGTTTTGACCGGGCAGGGCGAGTTGGGTGGTCGCTGCTTCAGTTGGCGTTGTTCGGGATAGTCCAGCGCACCGAGGTATTGAACACGCCGGCGGTCTTGTCGCCACCGTTGTCGGTAGCCGGGTCGAAATGCGAGCGTGAGACCAGCTTGTTGCAGGCAGCCGCGTCGAGCCGGGGGAAACCGCTCGATGTGGTTACCGTGCAGCCGGTCGTCACGCCGCCCACGCTGACCGCCAGTCTTACCCGCACGAGCCCCTGATTGCCTTCGCGCAGATCCTGTGCCGGGTAGTCATTGGGCGTTACCCATTCACCCTGGCGACCACGCGGGCGCGGGGCCTTGGCATCGAATTTTGGCGCAGGATCGGCGGTCGGCGTGATCGTCGGGCCGGTGTAGGGCCCCGTTTCGCCGGTCGGACCGGGGCTTGGTATGGTCGTCGGCCCGGCGGTTGGCTGGAGCGGAGCAAGCGTTGGCGTCACCGTTGGCTGGACGATCGGGCTGCTCGCCGCAGTCGGCGTCGGGGTCGGCGCAGGCGGCTTGATCTTCACATCGTGCGTGGTCAGCAACGGCGGCGGTGGTGGTGGATGAAGTGTCATCGTCAGCCCGGCGATCACCGCATAGATCACGCCGGCC
>JANLOZ010000225.1:0-8600 GCA_031366845.1 Novosphingobium sp.
AAGGCGCTGTCTGCTGGGGCCTGCTCAACCCGCACATGACTCCAGTCGGCATCAAGTTCATCGGCCAGCATCTGCGCCAGCGCGGTGTGCGAACCCTGGCCGAAATCGATGTGCGGCGAATAGAGCGTGATCGCGTCATCGCTGCCGATCTTGAGCCAGGTGGCGAAGCTGTGCTCACCCGCCCTGGTGGTCAGGTTCGCGGCGCGTGAGCCCTGATGCATGTCCGCCGCCTTGACCCCGAACAGCCCTGCGCCGACGACTGCTACCCCGCCGATGAGGAAGTTTCTGCGCCGGACCTTCATGTCGCTGACTCCCCATCTGCGACCGCGTGACCAGCCGCAACCGCATGAATCGCCTCGCGGATGCGCGGATAGGTGCCGCAGCGGCAAATGTTGGTCATCGCCGCGTCGATCTGATCGTCGCTGGGGCTCGCCGAGACTTTAAGCAGCGCCGCCGCCGCCATAAGCTGACCCGATTGGCAATAGCCGCATTGCGGCACCTGATGCTTGATCCACGCGGCCTGAAGCGGATGCAGCGCCTGATCATTGCGCAGCCCTTCAATCGTTGTGATGGTCTTGCCGGCAATGTCGCTCACCGGCACCCCGCACGCGCGCGCCACTGCGCCATCGATATGCACCGAACAGGCCCCGCACGCCTGAATTCCGCAGCCGAATTTGGTGCCTGTCAGCCCCAGTTCCTCGCGCAGTACCCACAGCAAGGGCGTGTCGCCTTCGGCATTGAGCGACACCGGTTTACCATTCACTTGTGCTTCGATTGGCATCAACCAAACCTCCTGTGCGCAGAAATCCTGCGCAGATAATGCCCTTTGTTACAGCCTGCGACGGGATCACGCCAGCGCTCGGCGAATGCCAGCAAACGCACAATAGTTTCAATCCCCGGTCCGCCCTTCAACGATTATTGCAATCCCGCGCCCAGCGGCTAAAGGCTCGCGTCAGGTGCCGAGTGCCGAGTGCCGGAGGGATCAGAGCATGAAAATCCTAACTGGCAATTCCAATCTGCCGCTCGCGCAGGCTATCGCGCGCTACCTCGAGGTGCCGCTGACCAATGCCTCGGTCCGCCGCTTTGCCGATGAAGAGGTTTTCGTCGAAATCCACGAGAACGTGCGTGGCGAGGATGTGTTTGTTGTCCAGTCGACCAGCTTCCCGGCGAACGACAACCTGATGGAACTGCTGATCTGCATCGACGCGCTGCGCCGGTCCTCAGCCCACCGGATCACCGCCGTGGTTCCCTATTTTGGCTATGCCCGGCAAGACCGCAAGCCCGGCCCGCGTACGCCGATTTCGGCCAAGCTGGTGGCCAATCTTATCACCCAGGCCGGCGCCGACCGGGTGCTGGCGGTTGATCTCCACGCCGGGCAGATCCAGGGCTTTTTCGATATCCCGACCGACAACCTCTATGCCGCACCGGTGATGGCGGCGGACATTCAGGCGCGTTATGCGGGGGAATCGCTGATGGTGGTTTCACCCGACGTTGGCGGCGTGGTCCGCGCGCGACAGCTGGCGCGGCGGCTCGATAATGCCCCGCTCGCCATCGTCGACAAGCGGCGTGACAAGCCGGGACAGTCCGAGGTGATGAACATCATCGGCGACGTGCGCGGCCGCGCCTGCATTCTGATCGATGATATCATCGATTCGGGCGGCACACTGTGCAACGCCGCCGAGGCACTGCTCGATGCGGGCGCGACGAGCGTTACCGCCTATATCACCCACGGCGTGCTTTCGGGCGGCGCGGTGGCGCGGGTCAACAAGTCTGCGCTGAAAGAACTGGTGATCACCGACACCATCCAGCCAACCGAAGCCGCCCTATCTTCAGACCGCATCCGCTTGCTGTCGATAGCGCCGCTGGTGGGCGAGGCGATCAGGCGGATTGCCGATGAGAGTTCGGTCAGCTCGCTGTTTGATTGAAATCAGTTGACTTTTTGAAGTCCGCTGCCTAATTAACAGGCACTCCCGCGGCTTAGCTACATGCGGAAGTATTACTTAGGGGTCCCTTCGGGGACCCCACCCTTCTATTTATACTTGGAAATCATTATGTTACAAACGGCGATTTTCGTCGATGCCGGTTACGTTTATGCGCAAGGCGCAACGTGTATTGGCCACCCCAAAACACCACGGCAAAGAATGCGGTTGAATGTGCCGATGATTGTCGATGACCTCAAAGCAGAGGCTGCGCGGCTCGAGGCGAATGGCCGCTTGCTGCGTATTTATTGGTATGACGGCCTTCCCCGTGGCGGGCAGCCTAACCAAGATCAGAAACTACTCGCCGAAGCTGCCAACGTCAAATGTCGCTTCGGAACGATAAACAGCTACCGCCAACAAAAAGGCGTGGACTCTTTGATCGTGACGGACATGATCGATCTGGCGCGCGGCCATGCGATTTCTGATGCTGTGGTATTCGCGGGCGATGAAGACATCAGGGTCGGTGTACAAGTAGCCCAGACTTATGGCATTCGTGTCCATCTTCTGGGAATTCAGCCAGCAAAGGGTTCGCAATCTCCTGATCTCATGGCTGAAGCAGACACGACCGAAGAGTGGGGCCGCAACAAGGTCGAGCGCTGGCTTACGGTATCACCCGAAGCCGGTCCGATCGAACCTGGCGCTAATATTGCCGAGGATTGGTCCCGGCATGTCATCTCCTTGCGGACTACAGCAATTACGCAGGGACAGGCACGCGAAATCATTGCGTTCGCCGACGCCAACCAGAATCAGTTACCTGCTGATTTTGATCGCCCTTCACTTGGGCTGGCAAAGCAGGTTCATGGCGAAGAATTGAGTGCGGACGAGCGAAAGCAGTTCAGGGCAAGCTTGCTTGCCGCAGTTCAGCAACGTGCCCTCGAAGATTGATGAAGCTCGACGCAGAAATCGCTTTGGCCCACCGTCTTGCCGATGCGGCGGGGGAGGCTATCCGCCCGTGGTTTCGCACGGCCATCGATGTCGAGCGCAAGGGCGATGCCACCCCGGTGACCGAGGCTGATCGCGCCGCAGAGACGGCAATGCGCTGCATACTTGCCGCAGAAGCGCCGCATGACACGGTAATTGGCGAGGAGTTTGGCGCAAAGGCAGGCACATCAGGCCGCTCGTGGGTGCTTGATCCGATCGATGGCACCGCCGGGTTCCTTGCGGGGCGGGCAATGTTCGGCACACTGATCGCGCTGGTGGTCGAAGGCTGGCCGGTGCTCGGGGTGATCGATCAGCCGATCCTGAAGGAGCGCTGGGTCGGCGCGAGCGGGAGGCCGACGACGTTCAATGGCCAGCCGGCCCGCACCCGCGCCTGCCGCTCGCTGGCGGAAGCAACGCTCGCCACCACCGGCCCGCATTACTTTGACGATCACGATGGCGGCCACTTCATGGCGCTCGCCGCGCGGACCGATCACAAGCGCATGGTGATGGGCGGTGATTGCTATAACTATGCGATGCTCGCCTCAGGCCATCTGGACGTGGTTTGCGAGGCGGGGCTCAAACTGCATGACTGGGCGGCACTGGTGCCGGTGATCGAAGGCGCGGGCGGGACAATGTGCGACTGGAACGGCGATCCGCTGCATGCTGGCTCTGATGGCCATGTGCTGGCGCTGGGCGATCCGGCGCGGCTCGAAGAGGTGATCGCAGCACTGGCCTGCGCGCATTAGATTTTGTTAGTTCAACTGACGTGGAAGCGGCACCAGTCCGCTTCTGTTTCAGTCTCACCGAAACGGCAAATATATGCACCTGTTTTTCTACGGCACCCTGCTTGATGGCAGCGACAACGCGATGGCCCGCGAAGTGCATCGCCTGGTAAGCCGTCTTGGCGCGGCAACGGTACGCGGGAACCTGTTTGCGGTGCCCGATCCGCAAGGCTGGTTCCCCGCACTGATCGCCGGCGAAGGGGCGGTGCATGGCGGGCTTTATGAAGCTACGAGCGCACTATCACCCGCACGGCTCGCCCGCCTCGATGCCTATGAAGAATACGATCCGCTCAATCCGGCTGCATCGCTTTACCTGCGCGCGGCGATGCAGGTAACTGATGCACAGGACGCAGCGGTTATGGCTGAGGTTTACCTGTACAACCAGCCGCTGCCTCCCGGCTCCTGCGCAATCCTCTCGGGCGATTTTCGCCAATGGATTACCGCACGCGGCGAGGCTCCGTTTGCCGGACATCGAGCAGAAAAACCCAGCACCACATGATCGCTTGTGCCTGGGCGTCCGAACGGCCTAGAGGCAGCGGCGCGACTTCCTTGGCACACCGCGCATGAAAGTCTGATCGAGAAAGCTGGAAAGCAGCGATGACTTCGCCGGTCTTTTTTGATGAAACGGGCAACCGGCGCAGGCTGGTCGGCCGCATCGTCGCGCTGTTTCTCGGTTTCATCGTGCTGAGCGCTGCGGTGTTCGCCGCGACGCTCGTGGCGGTTCCTGCCGAATCGCCACTGCCGCTGGGGCGCGAACGCGCGCAGCCGCTGCCGTTCGTTACCCATGTTGCCCGACTTCGGCACCAGTTGCCCGGTGTCGTGATTCCCGCGGCATCGGCCCGGTCGCTGCGGATCGGTTTTTATGTTCCGTGGGACCCGGACAGCGCCACTTCGCTGCGCAATCACTACAACGATCTCGATTGGGTGATTACCGCGCAATCGCAGGTGGTGATGCCGTCGGGAACCCTCGCCTATCAGGACGACCCGCGCCTGCGCGCGCTGGCTTCGGGCCAGCTCCACCAGCCCGGTTTCCTGCTGATGGTGCAGAATATCGCGCACGAAAAGTGGGATGGCGATGGCATGGCGCGCGTGCTCGCTGACCACAAAAAGAGCGACGCGCTCGCCGACAGCGTGATCGCCACGGTGCAAAAGGCCGGGTGGCAGGGCGCCGTGTTTGATATCGAAAATATGCCGACTGCCGCGCTCGCTCCCTATGCGGCGATGCTGGGCCGGGCCCATGCCAGGTTTGCCGCCGCCGGATTGAAGCTGGTAATCACCGCCCCTGCGGGAGAGCCCGACTGGGATCTGCGCAAGTTCTCCAGCGCTGTCGATGATGTCATCTTCATGGACTACGACGACCACTGGCAGGGTGGTGAGCCGGGGCCGATTGCCGGGCAGGCGTGGTTCACCGAGCAGCTAGCGCTCGCCCGCAAGGCCATTCCGGCCGATAAGCTGATCCTCGCGATCGGCTCTTACGCTTATGACTGGAGCGGCGGCACCGCCGATGCCCTGACCATCGAGGAAGCCTGGCAGGAAGCGCATGACAGTGACGCCATGCCGCGCTTCGATCCGGCAAGCGGCAACAGCGGCTTCGCCTTCGAGGAAGACGGCAAGGTCCACACCGTGTGGATGATGGACGCCGCAACCAACTGGAACCAGCTCGCGGCTGCGGGCGCGGTCAAAGGCATTGCGCTGTGGCGGCTCGGCAGCGAGGATCCGGCGTGGTGGGATGCCTGGGCCGCTTCGCGCAAGGGCCAGCGTCCATCGCTTGATGATATCCCGCCATCAAAGGGCACCGATATCGAGGGCAATGGCGAAATCCTGCGCATCGCCGCCAAACCCGCCCCCGGCCACCGCACGATCACTTGGTCCGCAACCGGGATGATTGCCGGTGAAACCTACAATACCCTGCCGACCCCCTATGTTGTGCGCCGCACCGGCGGCGATGACCCCAAGCAGATTGCACTGACTTTTGATGATGGACCTGATCCGCAATGGACGCCCCAGGTGCTCGATATTCTCGAGGCGAAACACGCGCCGGGAACATTCTTCGTCATCGGCGAAAACGCGCTTCAGCATCCGGTCATCCTGCGCCGGATCGTCGCGGACGGGTTCGAGCTCGGCAATCATTCCTACACCCACCCCAACCTCGCGCTGGTATCTGATTTCGGTACGCGGCTCGAGCTCAATGCCACGCAAAGGCTGATTGAATCCTACACCGGCATTTCGATGCGGCTGTTTCGCGCGCCCTATTTCGGCGATGCGGAGCCGACCACCGCAGACGAACTACGACCGGCAGAACTTGCCCAGCAACGCGGCTATACAATTGTCGGATTGCACGTCGATCCGGGTGACTGGAAGACGCCGGGTGCTGACAAGATTGTCGAACAGACGATCAGCCAGATTGAGGGCGCGACCGGGCCAGACGCCGACGGGCGCAGCGCCAATGTCGTGCTGCTCCACGATGGCGGCGGCAACCGTGAACAGACGGTGGCGGCGCTGCCCCGGATCATCGACCGGTTGCGCGCCGATGGCTATTCGATCGTCAGCGTCGCCCAGCTTGCCGGGCTTTCGCACGCCGCCGTAATGCCGCAGCTCAAGGCCGCAGACCGGCTGGCGGTCGGTGCCGATGTCGGCATGTTCCTGACGCTCGCAGGCATTGGTTATGCGATCAAATGGCTGTTCTTCTTTGCGATTTCTCTGGGGATTGCCCGCGCGGTGGTGATGACGGCGCTGGCGCTGATGAACCGCAATTCGGCCAAGGCACTGCCGAGCGATTCGCCGCAGCGCAGGGTCTCGGTGATCATCCCCGCCTATAATGAGGCGCGGGTGATCGTTGCTTCGGTAACCCGCGTGCTGGCGAGTGACTATCCGGCGCTCGAACTGATTATCGCCGATGATGGTTCAGCCGATGCCACCAGCGCCCTGGTTGCAGAGCATTTCGGCAATGATCCGCGCGTTAAACTGCTGACGATGCCTAATGGCGGAAAGGCGAGCGCGATCAACCGTGCGCTCGAACATGCAAGCGGCGAGATCATCATCTCGCTCGATGCCGACACGCTGTTCCTTGCCGATACGATTCGCAGGCTCGAGCGCTGGTTCGCTGATCCGAAGATCGGCGCGGTGGCGGGAAACGCGCGGGTGGGCAATCAGGTCAACCTCGCCACCCGTTGGCAGGCCATCGAATATGTCACCGCGCAGAATGTTGAACGCCGCGCGCTCGATGCGATGCGCGCGATCACCGTGGTACCCGGCGCGGTCGGCGCTTGGCGGCGCGCGGCGCTCGATGCGGTCGGCGGCTATCCTGAAGACACGCTGGCAGAGGATCAGGACCTGACCATCGCCATCCAGCGGCTCGGCTGGCGGGTTGCCTATGACGTTGAGGCGGTTGCCCTGACCGAAGCGCCCGAGACTTTCAAGGCGCTCGGTAAACAGCGCTTCCGCTGGTCGTTCGGTACGCTGCAATGCCTGTGGAAGCATCGTTCGGTGCTGCGCGAAGGACGCCCGCGCGGGCTCGCATGGTTCGGTATGCCGCAGGCCTGGCTATTCCAGATCATCTTCGCCGCGATCTCTCCGGTGATCGACCTCGCGCTCGGCATATCCGTGGTTGCCACCTCGCTGCGCATCTACCAGCACGGCTGGGCCCAGACGCAGAGCGATTCGTTGCGGATGCTGACCTATTGGGCGGTGTTCGTCGGGATCGATCTGCTGGCAGGCTGGATTGCCTATCGCCTTGATCCGGTGCGCCAGCGATTCCCGGCGCTGCTGATGGTGATGCAGCGGTTCTATTACCGGCAGATCATGTACGGCATCGTCCTGCGCTCGATCAGCGCCGCGCTGAGGGGCCGCCATGTGGGCTGGGGCAAGCTGGAGCGCAACGGGCGGATGGATACGGGCGCTGCGTGAGTCTTTTGCCGCTGACGCGGGCTGGTGCCGACTTCGCGCAGCAGCGCTCAACGACTCTATCGCTTGCCTTTACGCCCTTCCTCGTCTAGCGGCCCGCACTTCATTGACACGGAATGCCTCATTTTTACGAATGAAGCATCGGTGCTCGCCTGGCTGAAAGGGCTGCCAGGGCGAGCATGTCGTGTCTCGATCAAGGAGACGAAAATGCCCAAAATGAAGACCAAGAGCGGCGTGAAGAAGCGATTTCGCCTCACCGCGACAGGCAAGGTAAAGCACGGCGTTGCCGGCAAGCGCCACCGTCTGATAAGCCATAATGCCAAGTACATCCGCCAGAACCGCGGCACCGACGTGATTTCCGATGCCGATGCAAAGGTGATCAAAAAGTGGGCGCCCTACGGGCTTAACTGAAGGAGGTACTGAACTATGGCACGCGTCAAAAGGGGTGTTACCACCCGCGCCAAACACAAGAATATTCTCGAGCAGGCCAAGGGTTACCGCGGCCGCCGCAAGAACACCATCCGCATCGCGCGGCAGGCGGTCGAAAAGGCCGGTCAATATGCCTATCGCGATCGCAAGGTTAAGAAGCGGTCATTCCGCGGTCTGTGGATCCAGCGCATCAACGCTGCAGTTCGCGCCGAGGGACTGTCCTATTCGCAGTTCATCCACGGCACCAAGCTGGCAGGCATCACGCTTGACCGCAAGGTGATGGCCGATCTGGCGATGAACGAAGGCGGCGTGTTCTCGGCGGTGATCGCCCAGGCCAAGGCTGCCCTAGCTTAGACAGCTCCAACACCTAATCGCCCGAGCGAAAAAGGAAATTTTAAGGGGCGCGGGAAGCACGGCTTTCCGCGCCCTTGCTTTTTATATGGTCAAGATTGCCGTCAAAGCGGTTGCGCGGATAGGGCAATTTCGGCCATGATCGTGGCAACATGGTTTCACCGGCATCGCAAGAATTACAGGTTCACGTCCGCTTCTTCGCGCCGCCACCGCAATTGCGACGCTATTTCACAAC
>JANLOZ010000241.1:0-9703 GCA_031366845.1 Novosphingobium sp.
AAGGTCAAAGGCTGCCCGCAAGGTCAGCACCGGAAATGGCAGCGGGACTTCGTCTGTATAGACACTGACCGAGGGATAGACGCCAAGGCTTTCTTCGTTGAAGCCGATGCCGCGCAAGGTGTAAATCGGCGTGCCAGTGCCGCTCTCCGCAAATTTCAGCCCGGGCACCGCCGCAGCGATGTCCTGAACCGAGGTGATCCGGCGTTCCGCCAGCGTCTCGCCGCTGATCGCAGTCACCGTGAGGCCAACGTCGTTGAGGTTCTGCTCGCGCTTGTTGGCGGTGACGACGATGTCGTTCGCATCCGTCCCGCTTTCGGCAGCTGCCGACGTCTGGCTCGCGGCTTGCGCATGTGCAGCACTGGCAAGACCGGCAGCCAGCGCGATGCTACCAATCCCATGGAATGCGTTGCGTAGAATCCTCATGACAGCTCCCCTTCTCAAATTTTGTCGCCCCATTCTTGTCCAAACAATCTGATTTGTCAATTGTAGGACCGTAGGTTTTTTGCTTCGCCGTGATGCGGATTTTTCTACGGTCTGACAATTGACATATTTAAGCCTATTGCATAAGGTCAAGGCGGAAAAAGCAGAGGAGCTGGATTGGTGATTCAGATGCAAACGGTGCGTGCGAACGACGTTGACGCAGTGATCGTCGGGGCAGGGTTTTCAGGGCTTTACATGCTCCACCGCCTGCGAGGGCTCGGGTTCACTACGCGTTTGATCGAAGCTGCCGATGGCGTTGGCGGCACCTGGTACTGGAATCGCTACCCCGGTGCGCGCTGCGATTCGGAGAGCCATTACTATTGCTATTCGTTCTCCGACGAGATTCGTAAAGAGTGGCAATGGAGCTGCCGCTATCCTGCCCAGCCAGAGATTCTCGGCTATCTCAATTTCGTTGCCGATAAGCTGGACCTGAAAAAGGACATCGATTTCGGCACGCGAGTAACCGCTGGCAGCTTCGACGAACAGGCGCACAGCTGGCTGGTTGAAACTGACAAGGGCGAGACGATCCGCGCCCGCTTTCTGATCACTGCGGTCGGCAATACCTCAACACCCGCAGCCCCGAACCTCCCCGGACTCGAGGCATTTGCTGGCCAGACCTATCACACCGCGCTTTGGCCGCACGAGAAGGTCGATTTCACCGGCAAGCGTGTCGGACTGATCGGCACCGGGTCGAGCGGCATCCAGAGCACGCCGATGATTGCCGGGCAAGCCGATCACCTGACGGTCTTCCAGCGCACGGCAAATTACAGCGTTCCCGCGCGCAACCACGACCTGACCGACGAAATGCGGCGCGAGTTCGAAGAGAATTATGAGGAAATGCGGCGCCTGGTCCTGGCGTCCCCGATAGGAATGCCGTTCGAAATACCGCAAAAATCGGCGCTCGAAGTATCGGACGAGGAGCGAAAGGCGACGCTTGACAGGTTGTGGGAGATCGGCAGCTTCCGTTTCATGTTTACCAGCTACAACGATATTATCCTGGACCTGAAAGCAAACGCTACCGTCGCCGGTTATATCGAAGCGAAGATCCGCGACACCGTCCACGATCCGGTAAAAGCTGACGTGCTGTGTGAATTCAATCACCCGGTCGGAACCAAGCGGCCGCCGATCGACACCAATTATTATGAGACTTTCAATCGGGATAACGTATCCATCGTCAGCATCCGGACCAACCCGATCCGCGAGGTGACGGAGGGCGGCCTGATCATGGAAAACGGCGACCGCCACCAGCTCGACGCCATCGTGTTTGCGACCGGCTTCGACACCGTCACCGGTACGCTAAACAAGCTGAACCTTCGCGGCAGGGGTGGCCAGTCACTGGCGGAAAAATGGAAGGATGGGCCGCTCGCCTATCTTGGACTTTGCTCAGCGGGCTTCCCCAATCTGTTCATGATCACGGGGCCGGGCAGCCCGGGGATCCTGACCAACTTCCCTGGCTGCATCGAGCAGAACGTTGACTGGATCACCGACGTGATGGTTCAGATGCGCGAAACAAGCGCGCGTGAAATCGAGGCCACGTCCGAGGCTGAGTCTCGCTGGGTGGAGGACATCTCCGAAGTGGCGGAGCAAACACTGCTCCCGTCAGTCGACTCCTGGTACATGAACACCAACCTCCCAGGAAAGCCACGCGTCTTCACCGCCTATTTTAGCGGCATGCATACCTATGCCGACGTTTGTGCGGATGTCGCCAAGAACGATTACGAGGGCTTTGAAATTCGCAGCCACGAAATGGCCTAGGTTACCGCCTGACCGCTTGCGAGTGTGGTTGCCGTCAGGAGATCACGCCCTCGGCGGTCAGTCGTTCAAACTCTTCGGCTGACAGGCCGAGCGTGCCACACAGCACACGTTCGTTGTGTTCACCCACGATCGGCCCGCGTGTGCCGGTCCCAATCGTGATACCGCTGACGTTCCAGGGTGCCCGGAACAGCGTCTCGGTGCCCAGACCGGGTATCTCGACTCTATCAGCCAAACCACGGCCCGCGATCTGGCGGTTTTGCCACAGTCCGTCGATGTCGTTGACCGGCGAGGCTGGAACGCCTGCCGCGCGCAGCTCGGCGACGAGTGTATCGCGGTCCCGGGCTGCGGTCCAGGCGGAGAGCTCGGCATCCAGCACCTCCCGCTTGGCGATTCGGCTTGCGCTGTCGGCGAATTGCCCATCGCGCGTCCAAGGCTGATCACCTGCCAAACGCACCAGCGCTGCCCAGTCAGCGTCGTTACGCACCGCGATTGTCAACCAGTTATCGTCGCCGGCAGCTGGGAAAATGCCATGCGGTGCCATCGCCGGATGCGCGTTGCCAATGGTCGGCGGCTGGTGCTCCTCCAACTGGGCCTGCAAAGCATAAGGCGTCAGTGTCGCGAACAGCGCCTCGGTCTGCGAGAGATCGATATAGCATCCCCGTCCGGTCGACTCGCGGCGGGCAAGCGCGGCGAACAAGGCAACCAGGCCGTGGGCTGCGGCATTCGGATCGCCAATCGCGAAGTTGAGCGCGCCAGTCGGCAGCTCGCCCGGGTAACCCACCAGCGATTCCAAACCTGCGAAGCTCGACATTGTCGGGGCATAGGTCCGCATGTCGGCCAGCGGCCCGAACTGCCCGGCACCTGACATCGCCACCATAACCAGCCGAGGGTTAATTGCGCTAAGCGCGTCATAGCCCATGCCGGACCGCTCAACCGAACCTGCCGACATGTTCTCCAAAACAATATCGCTGGTCATCGCCAGCTGCTTTGCCAATTCAACACCCGCCGGTTCTTTCAGGTTCAGCGTGATCCCCATCTTGCCCTTGTTGATCTGGTGGAACATCGGCGACATGTCGACTGTATCACCTTCGATCCGCTGGCCGTCGCGAATTATAATGCCGGACAGGCGCGAATTGTCGGGCCGCGCGCGGTGCTCGACCTTGATGACCTCCGCCCCCAGTTGGGCAAGGATACTGCCCACTTGAGGTGCGGCCCAAACCCAGCCCAGATCGAGCACGCGCAGCCCGGCTAGCGGGCCAGTTCCTTTGGCGCTTCGCGGGCCGCCAGCCTGTGCCAGTAACGTGCCTGCCAGATTGGGCGCCTGCGAGTCACCACGCGCTTCCGCAGCACGATAGGGCAATCCGGGGCCGACAAGTTGGCGACCTTCGACAGTCCAAGGACTCAGAAATTCACGCTCGGCGAATTGATGGGTTGCGAGCACGTCGCTCAGGTCGCGCAGCGGCGCGATGGTCAGGCGGAAGCGATCGGCGATCTCTTCAATCTCGGCTTTGGTGCGCTCGGCGAGCCAAGGCGCGACCAGCGCGTCGACTTCCTCGGGATACTGCTGTCCCATCGCCCGCAGCTTCTGGTAGCGCGGCTCTTGCGACCAGGCCGGCGTCCCCATTGCCTCCACAAAACGCTGCCACTCGGCACGCGTGCGGCCCGAAAGACACACGGCACCGTCGGCGCAGGGCAGGATCACGAAGGGATAGGCACCGCCCGAATCGGACGCCCGTCGGCCCGCACGCCGCCAGCGCATCCCGTGATGGATATAGAAGCGGCAATTGACCCCGACATAATGCGCCAGCACATCGGTCAGCGCGATATCGACGATTCGTCCGCCAGCTAGCTGTCCGCCATCGGACGCTGGCCCCGCGATCCGCGCCATCAGGCAGGCGGCGGCGAGATGCGCGCCGGCCTGGCATTCGAGCACACCGGGCGGGATGGTGAGCGGCGGCCGACCCTGATCACCGAGCGCCCAGGCGACGCCCGCTTCGGCCTGCGCGTCGATGGCCGCCGCGGGCACATCTGCCAGAGGACCGGTCAGTCCGAATACGGAGGTGACGCCAAAGACCGTATTGGGCTGGCGAGCTGCCCAACCGGCAATCGGGCGACCGGTAATCATAGCGACGAGCGGAGCGTCGTCTGTGATGACCAGATCAGCATCCGCGATGGCATCACCCGCCTTGTCGGCAGAAAGTGTCTGCTTTTCCTCCGCATAATATGCCATCGCCAATGAAATCGGATCCGTGGCAATGTCCGCCGTGCCGACGCGAATTACCTCCGCGCCCATTTGTTGCAGCAGCCATCCGCAATAGGCACCTGCGATGCCGCTGCTGATTTCCACCACGCGCAGCGGTGTGCCGTTCGCGCCGCTCATCGGGGTGCCTCCGCAACTGCCGCGCCATCGCGCAGCATGGCGTCAATCGCGGCTTGGTCGAAGCCGCATTCATGCAACACCTGGCTCGTATGCTCTCCCAGCCTCGGCGCTCGCCGGACCAAATGCATGGGTTCTCCATCCGCGATCCAGGGCAGTCGGACATGCGGCACGCCGTCCAGCTCGGCGAAGGTCCTCCGCTCAGCCGCGGCGTCGGCGACAACCGCCTGCTCAAGCCCGGTAACCGGTGTGACTGGAACCCCGGCGGCCCTCAACCGCGCGACCCATACGGCGGCATCCTCGCCCGCGAGCGCAGCCGCTATAGCTGGCGTCAGTTCGCTGTTGTTCCGGCTGCGGTCAGCGACGGTCAGGAAGCGCGCATCGACAACCAGATCCGTTATCCCCAATACCTCGGCAACCCGCTCCCATAGCCGCTGGTTCGGCGCGGCAATCATCAGGTCCCCGTCGCGGGCGGGATAGACCTCATAGGGTGCCGCAATCGGGTTTCCCGAACCAGCGCGCTTGGGCCGTTGGCCAGTCATGCGGGCTGCCGTCGCCTGATAGGCGACAAGGCTGAACGCCGTATCGACCAGTGCAGTCTCCATCGAGTGGACCGGCTGGCCGCGCCCTTTCGCCAGCATCGCCGCCAGCACACCCATCGCGATCCATTGACCCGTGCCAAGATCGATGACCGAAGGCGCGCAGCGTACCGGCGGCGCTCCGTCATGGCCGTTCATTCGCATGATCCCGGTGAACGCCTGCACCAGCGGATCGTAACCCGGTAAGTCGCGGCCGACCGGCCCCGCACCGAAGGCGCTGAGCGCGTAATACAGGATGTCTGGGTTCACTGCGCGCACAGCATCTTCGCCGATGCCGATCCGCTCGGCGACACCCGGCCGCATGCTTTGCAAGAGGACATCGGAGCGCGCCGCAATCGCCAACGCGGCCTTGCGACCTGCGGCGGTCCCAAGATCAAGCACCACTCCCCGCTTGCCGGCGTTCATGTGGCGATGAACGATGCTGGCCCCGTCCACTTCGGGCGCCCATGCGCGGGCGTCGTCGCCGGAGGGCGCCTCGACCTTCACAACGTCCGCACCCAGTTGGGCAAGAATCATCGTGGCATAAGGACCCGCCATGTTCGTGGAGAAATCAACGATCCGGATGCCTGTGAGGGGAGCGAAGGTAGCGCTGCCAATCATAGGGTCGGAAGCGCTTGAATTTCGCATTTTCACCCTCTAGCTTTCTTGAATATCCTATTGTAGGACCATAGCGAGTAATGGTCAAGCGAGGCGTTGGACGTGCAAGCGAACAAGATCCGGGATCCAGCGCCATCGTCCGAATGGACCTTCGCCGACGTTTGGGAGACGGTTGCCGATGCAGTTCCTGACCGGATTGCGCTGGCCCACGGCGATCAGCGTGTAACCTGGCGCGACTTCGACAACCGGGCCGACGGAATTGCGGCTGCCTTGCTGGCCGCCGGGCTGGACCGCCAAGACAAGGTGGCGCTCTATCTGCACAATGCCCCCGCCTATATGGAAAGCGTGTTTGCCGCGCTGAAGGCGAGTCTGGTGCCGGTCAACACCAACTATCGCTATACCGGCGACGAGCTGGTCCAGCTATGGACTGACGCTGATGCAGTCGCAGTGATCTTTCATGGTGCATTTGCGGCGCAGGCCGGGGAGGTGCGCGCGCGCTGCCCTGATGTGAAGGTCTGGTTGTTTGTTGACGACGGCGAGGCCCTATGCCCGGGGTGGGCTGCCCCTTATGAAGCAGCGGCACAATCGCCAGTGGGTCGGACCGCCCTGGCGCAAGGTCGCAGCGGCGATGACCAGATTTTGATTTATACGGGCGGCACCACCGGCATGCCGCGCGGGGTGATGTGGCGCCAGCACGATATGTTCATGGCGTCCAACACCACCAACGATTCCGAGATCGCCGACCACGATCATATTCGCAGGCGGCTTGGCGGCGCTATGTCGCCGGTTGGCCTGCCCGCCGCCCCGCTGATGCACGGCACCGGTTTCGTCTTCGCCGCAACGATCCTCAACCGGGGCGGCACGGTCGTCACGTTGCCGGGCAAGTCGTTCAATGTTGCGCAGTTGCTCGATACGATGTCAGATGAGAGCGTTACGGACATCTGTATCGTTGGCGATGCCTTTTGCCGGCCCATCGTCGATGCGCTCGAACTTGAGCCGGAACGCTGGAACCTCTCGCGGCTTCGCGTTGTCTCTTCTTCGGGCATGGCATGGAGCGCCAGTATCAAGGAGCGCTTGCTGGTGCACGCCCCGGGGGCACTGCTGATCGATTTCCTCAACTCCAGCGAGGCGAGCGGCATGGGCCGTGCACTCACCTCTGCAAAGAAGGCGGCGGGTGCAGCGCGTTTCCAGCTGGGCAAGAACGCCTGCGTCATCGACGAGAAGGGCCGACCGCTTGCCAGGGGTAGCGGTCAGGCGGGCCGGGTGGCTGTGCGCGGCCATCTGCCGCTCGGCTATTACAAGGATCCCGAAAAGACGGCGGCTACCTTTCCGGTGATCGACGGGATACGCTATTCGATTCCCGGCGATCTTGCGACGGTCGATGAAGATGGTAACATCACATTGCTCGGACGCGGTTCCACCTGCATCAACACAGGTGGGGAGAAGGTCTTTCCCGAGGAAGTCGAGGACGCGATCAAATCGCACGACGGCGTCACAGATGCGCTGGTCGTCGGCGTTCCGCATCCGCGCTTCGGCCAGATGGTCGCGGCAGCGGTGGAATGGGCGGAGTTAGTTGCCCCGGATGAAAACGCATTGCTCGATCATCTGCGCGGGCGGATGGCCGGGCATAAGATTCCTCGGGCGGTGATGGTGGTTGACTCGCTGGGACGGGGACCAAATGGCAAGGCCGACCGTCCCGGCGTCACCGCGCGCGTGGTTGCCTGGCTGGAACAGCGCGAAACGGAGAAGACAGCATGATCGAACCCGAGCCGCATGTCCTTTTCGAAAAGCGCGACGGCATCGCCTATGTGACGCTCAACCGGCCCGAAAAGCGCAATGCTTTCTCGCCGGAGATGCTGGTTCGTCTGTGCGACATTTGGCGCGATGTGGCCGAAGACCGCGACATTCGCGTCGCACTGCTTACCGGTGCGGGCGACAAGGTATTTTCGGCTGGCGGCGATATGGGCAGCACGATTCCGCTGATGATGCGCACGCGTGAGCCGGCGGGCGAGTGGGAGGAGCGTTTCTCAAAGGACCGCAAGCAGCTCTACCGTGCGATCTTGCGCGGGGCGGACTTCTTCAAGCCGGTTGTCGTGGCGATCAACGGCCATGCCTTGGCGGGAGGCGCAGAATTTGCCCTCGCCACCGACATTCGTGTCATGTCGAGCGAAGCGACCATCGGCGTCACCGAAGTCCGGCGCGGGCTGATCGCGGGTGGCGGATCGCTGGTGCGGCTGGCGCGGCAGGTGCCGTGGGCGATGGCGATGGAACTGGCACTTGTCGGCGAAGCTGTGAGCGCGGAAGCGGCGCTGGCCATGGGCCTGGTCAACCGCGTCGTACCGCCAGATCAAGTGCTCCTGGTCGCTGAGGATCTAGCCCGCCGGATCAGCCTGGGTGCGCCGATGGCCTTGTCAAAAACCAAGGAGGCGATGGTGCGCTCCAACGGGCTGCCATTCGACCAAGCTTTCGCGATTGAAACGCAATGCACCAAGGACAATGCGGCAACCGAGGATGCAAAGGAAGGCCCGCGCGCCTTCATGCAGAAGCGTCCGCCGGTTTTCACCGGGCGCTGAGGGACAAAACAAGCGAGGGGAGAGAAGCAATGAAAGCAGTTGTATTTACCGGCGACAGCACTCTGGAACTGATGGAGTTTCCGGATCCCACCCCCGGCCCGCGCGACGTGGTGCTGGAGATCAAGGCATCGGGTATGTGCGGTAGCGACCTCAAGCTCTACCGCCCGCCTGCGGGCGCTGCCCTGGCGGCAGTCGGCCTGAAAGACACCGGCGTGCCGGTCATCGCCGGGCACGAACCCTGCGGCGTGGTCGCCGAAGTGGGCCGGGATGTCGATCCCCGGATCGTCAGGGTGGGAGACCGCGTGACCCTGCACCACTATCAGGGCTGCTGGAACTGCCCGCAGTGCCGCACCGGCTGGACCCAGATGTGCGACCGCACCGCCGTCGTCTATGGCGTGACCGGGCACGGCGGCCACGCGCCCTATATGCGCGCCGCCGTTGAAACCGTGGTCGCCTTGCCGGACGAGCTCTCGTTCAGCACCGGTGCGGCAGTTTCATGCGGCACTGGCACCGCTTTTGGCGCGCTGTTACGCCTGAATGTATCGGCAAGAGACACGGTAGCCATCTTTGGTCAGGGTCCGGTGGGGCAATCGGCAACCCAGTTCGCCGCTGCGATGGGCGCGCGGGTGATCGCGGTAGACGTCAGCGCCGAACGCGCCAACCGGGCAAAGGACTTCGGCGCTGCTCACATCATCGATGCCAGCGCGGTAGACCCCGTCGAGGCGATCATGGCGCTGACGGGCGGCAAAGGCGTCGGCAAGGCGCTGGACACCTCGGGTGCAGCAGCGGGCCGGGCGGCGGCGGTGCGAGGCGCTAGCGCCTGGGGCACCGTCTGCCTTGTCGGCGAAGGCGGCGAGGTGACGCTGAACGTCAGCGCCGACATCATCCGAAAGCAATTGACCCTGGTCGGCTCATGGACGCTTAACAGCGCAATGGTGCCAGACTGCCTGCGTTTCATCGCCGATCACGGGCTGGAAGTGGACAAGCTTTTCACCGACCACTGGACACTCGATCAGGCGGATGAGGCCTACAAGGCATTCGACAGGCAGGCGGCGGGCAAGGGGGTGTTTTTGAATTGATGCCAATACCGGGCGGCAGCACAGTGGCTGCTGCCCTGTCTAGGGTCAGGACCTACTAACCGCACCTTCGAGGCGTGGGAATGGCGAACATATCGGACGGATATTCGCGCCGGGAAGGCTTATTGCCCTTCCAAGCGGATTTCGGTTCGAGATGGAAGCCATTCCGACGTCCTTTCAGGATTTGGCCAAAATGGCCTCTCGCAGCGTCGAGAAGTCTTGAAATATATGGATATTCCTGCGCCT
>JANLOZ010000250.1:0-9154 GCA_031366845.1 Novosphingobium sp.
ACGGTGTGGCTGCGGGTGGGGAACACCTTGGTGATGCAGGCGGTTTTGAGCCCCGCCTCAGCGCTGCCCATCGTGGCGCGCAGGCCCGATCCGCCCGCGCCGACAACCACCGTGTCGTATGTATGATCGATGATCTTGTAAGCGGGGGCAGCAGAAGCAGCTTCGGCCATGTCAGGCAGCTCCGAGGGCTATGCGAATGATGGAAAACACGCCGAAGCCCGCGCCGCCAAAGGCAGCGAGGTTGAGCGCGGTGAAAGCGGCGAACTTGTTGGCCGAGGTGTGGACATAGTCCTCAAGCATCACCTGCATCCCCAGCCGGGCGTGCCAGAACAGGCTGATCACCAGCATCGCCACTGCAATCGCGGGAACCGGCCGCGAAAGCCAATCGTGCATCGTGGTGAAGCCATAGTCCGGCAACAGCAGAAACGAGGTCAGCAGATAGGCCATCAGCAGCAGGTTCGCCACCGCCGTATAACGTTGCAGCAGCCAGTGATGCGCGCCGTGATGCGCCGAACCCAGCCCGCGCACAGTGCCAATCGAAGTTCCGTTACCCATTTTATCAGTTCCTCAACGGTGCAGCAGGATCACGGCCCAGAAGCCGGTGGTGAGCGCTATGGCAAGCAGCGGCAGCAGGATCGACCACCGGTTGTTGGCCTTGAGCTCATAGCCTGCGCCGACATCCATCACGAAGTGGCGCAGGCCTGAAAGCATGTGCTGGAAAAAGGACCAGGTCAGCCCGATCAGCACCACCTTGCCATACCAGGCCGAGGCGAGATGCTGGAACGTTGCATAGGCTTCCGGCCCGCTGGCCACCGCCCCCAGCCACCACAGCATCACCCCCAGGCCAACTGTCGCGAGGCCATTGCCGGTGACCCGGTGCAGAATCGAGATCGCCATCGCCGGGCCCCATTTCCAAATCTGGAGGTGCGGTGAAAGCGGGCGGTTGCTGGCACTGGCCATCGGCGCAGGTTTCCTTGCAAGATTGTGGAACGGCCGGACAGCCGCGTTGCTTTCCCCTTAGCCAAAATGCCTTGGGGTGCAAGCGGGTGTGGGTTGGGGTGTGTGGGTTGGGTTCTGCTGGGTGGGTTTTTGCGGGTGTGGGGGTTGGGTGGGATTTTGGGATGGAGGCGCGAAAGACGACGTCCAGCCAATTTAGTCTTGCATCCTAAGTTCCATAAATATTTCAGTGTTGACAATTTTGAAATGATTTCGTAACAAATCACAGGGAGGCTGATTGCGATGAACGACAACGATATCTATCTTCATGGTAAGTAAGCCAAGAGGCTCGAACTCGCATATGAGGCATTGTCGCGGCTACACGACCGCGCCGGAATTATCGCGTTTCCTGCCGAAGCCAAGTTTCGCAGCGGATCGCGGCAATCCGAACTGAATTTTCAGGAAAGATCATCATGAACACTGTAGCACTTCCACGCGAAACAGCGGTCTCCCGGCTTGTCGGAGAGCTCAAGGCTATTGGCGGCCTAAAGGGCCGCGATCTGGCCAATATGCTCGGTGTCTCCCCGCCAACAGTCTCCCGTTGGAGCAAGGGCGAGGCGGACCCTACGATTGACAAGCAAACGGCCATGGCCCAGCTCCGCTGGGTCGCAGCCCGACTGGCGGATTTTTATGAGCCAGACGAAGTAAGGCTTTGGTTGCAATCACCGCATCCACAATTGGAAGGCTTAAGGCCCTATGACCTGATCGTAGATGGGCGGACAGCAGAGGTGCTTGAGGTGATCGAGCGGCTGGACAGCGGAGTTTATCTCTAGGTGGATCGTCGCCGTGGGCTCGACGACAGGTTGCTCGATCTCGTTGGCGGGATCGAGGGGCAAGCATTTGATGGGCCGATGTGGCGAGTGGTTCGCCAGGGTCGTGACGTGCTGGATGGATCGCGCGGCTCGGGACGGTGGAACACTTCGGATATGTCGGTCCTATATGGTGCTGCAGATCCTGATGGTGCCGTTGCTGAAATCCACTTTCACCTGCACCGGGGGGAATCTGTTTTTCCCTCACGAATGCGGCATGATTTGTATGAGCTTTCGGTCAGGGCGCGGGAGACGCTGGTGCTGGCAGACATGGATCAGCTTAGGCGTTTAGGGGTTGAGGATGCTCGCTACCGTGAACTGCTCTACACACGTACGCAAGAGATCGCGGCCGCAGCCGCCTTCCTTGGCTTCGACGGTCTTATTGCGCCCTCCGCCCGGTGGGATTGTCAAAATATCATCCTGTTTCTTGATGCCATTGATCTTGAAGAAGTCCGGACGATTTCGGCCCATCGGGTCGATTGGAAAGCGTGGCGACAGGCCAACTCGTAAATTCTGTGACGACAAATTCTGAGGACACGGGACCAATTGGATATCTGCTTTCAGGAATCGCAATTCGACGAAGTAACGCCCGCCTTTAGCGCAATTCCCACCATTCAAGCTTAAACAACAGCAATTCGGCGCGACCATTTGACATCCGCCGCTTGGCTAGATTGCGATCTGGCTCTACCATCGCCCCATGACCCAAGTCACTGCCCTCGTCACCGGATCATCGCGCGGGATTGGCGCGGCGATTGCGCGGGCTTTGCGGGCGCGCGGGGTTGCGGTCATCGGCCAGGCGACGCGCGAGATCGATGGCGATACGATTGCCGCAGACTTTGCCGATCCCCCCGCCCCGCAGGAGGTGTGGGAAGAAGCGCTGACACGCGCCGGCGGGCATATCGATGTGCTGATCAACAACGCCGGGCTGTTCGAGGCAAACCCGCTCGATGTCTCGGACATTCAGTGGCTCGATTCGTGGGAGGATACCCTGCGGATCAACCTGACCAGCGCCGCGCAGCTATCGCGTTTTGCCGTGCGGCACTGGCTTTCGGAAGGGACCGGGGGCCGGATTGTTCATGTCGCCAGCCGCGCCGGACACAGGGGCGATTCGCCCGATCACTGGCACTATGCGGCATCCAAGGGCGGGATGCTGGCGCTGCACAAAACGATTGCCCGGGCCTATGCCCACGATGGCGTTCTGAGCTTTGCCGTCGCGCCGGGCTTCACCAATACCGACATGGCGGGAGACTATCTCGCCAGCCGCGGCGGCGAGGGTTTGCTCGCGGATATTCCGCTCGGCCGGGTGGCAACACCGGAGGAAATCGCCGCGATGGTGGTGTTCTGCGCGCTCGATGCGCCGGGATCGATGACCGGGGCGACGCTCGATGCCAATGGGGCGAGTTATGTTCGCTAGGTTGCTAGCGGCGGCATCTGGGGTGATTGCGGGGTTAGCTCTGATCGGCGCTGCGCCTTCACCGCCGGCAAAATCTCCCGAGATGCCTGACCTTGCTATGGCGTGCGCGGGCCGCGATGGCTGGTCCGATCCAGCCCCGCCAATGCATGTTCACGGCCAGACCTGGTATGTCGGCACCTGCGGGATCACTGTGGTGCTGGTGAACACCAAAGCTGGTCTGGCGCTGTTTGACAGCGGACCGAAGGAAGCTGCGCCGCTGGTGCTCGCCAATGTCCGCGCGCTGGGGTTCGATCCGACGAGGATCAAGTGGATATTTTCGACCCACGAGCATTTCGACCATGGCGGCGGAATTGCCGTGCTGGAAAAGGTGACAGGCGCTCGGCTCGCGGCGGGGCCGTTCGCCGCAGGGGCGCTCAGCACCGGCAAGCCCTATCCCGATGATCCGCAGTTCACCCTGCTGACAACGATGATGCTGCCCGCACGGGTTGATCGCGTGCTGGCTGACGGCGGCGCGGTGACACTTGGCGGCAAGGCTTTCACCGCGCATTCCACCCCCGCCCATTCGCCCGGCTCGACCAGCTGGACCTGGCGCAGTTGCGAGCAGGGCAAGTGTCTGACGATTGCTCTGGCGGACAGCGTCAACGTGGTTTCAGCCGACGAATATCGCTTTACCGACCATCCGGCGCGCGTCGCATCAATGCGCGCCGGGCTCGACAAAGTGAGCGCCCTGCCCTGTGACATCATCCTTTCCCCGCACCCGTCGAAGGTCAACAACTTTGCCCGGCTTTCGGGCAAGGCGGCGCTGGTTGATGCCGATGCCTGCAAGACCTATTCCGCCGCCGGGCTTGCCCAGTTGGAAAAGCGGCTGGTGAAGGAAAAACCGGGCAAGTGACCTGGAAAATATCCGCCTTCGCCCCGCGTCCGATCATCGAAGCCGCGCTGCTGGCGCACGAGGACGCGTGGGACTGGGATCCCGCGATTGTCCTTTCCGGCAGCGAGGTTGCCGAGGACAAGCCTGAGGACTGGCAGCTTGAGGCGTGGATGCCGCGCAAGCCATCGAAGGTTGACCGCGCGGCGATTGCCGGGCTGTTCGCGGGCGCGCCGCCAGCCTTCGCGATAGAGAAACTCCCCGATGTCGATTGGCTGACGCAGAGCCAGCAAGGACTGGAGCCGATCATGGCGGGGCGGTTTTACGTCCACACGCCCCACCATCCAAAGCATGCCGACCCCGCCATTCGCGACTTCGTGATCCCCGCGAGCCAAGCCTTCGGCACCGGTCAGCACGCAACCACCGCAGGCTGTCTTGCCATGCTCAGCCACATGAAGCGCCAAGGATTTGTCGTGCGCAATCTGGCGGACATCGGCACCGGCACCGGCCTGCTGGCTTTTGCGGCGCTCCATCTGTGGCCGCGCGCGCTGGCGACGGCGAGCGATATTGATGCGGTTTGCACGTCGGTGGTGGCAGACAATGCCAAAGCGAACGGCGTGGCGCTGGGGGCGCGGCCGGGCGCGCTGACCATGCTGGTCGCCGATGGCATGGAACACCCGCTGCTGGGCGCGCGCGGGCCGTACGATCTGGTGATCGCCAATATCCTCGCGGGGCCGCTGATCAGCCTCGCCCCCGATTTCGCGCATGCACTCACCCCCGGCGGCCACCTGCTGCTCGCCGGACTGCTCGAGACGCAGGAGGCCCAGGTCCGCGCCGCCTGCCGCCGCGCCGGAATGCGCCTCGCGGTGCGGGCGGTGAACGGTGACTGGTCAATTCTGTGGCTGCGCAAACGCCATCAGGCCTGATCGCAGCATCAGGGCCTGAACACTGGCGCGGGCACCTGTACTTCGGGCATTACCGCAGGCACCTTCGGCGGGAAAATCCCCTTGAGCCCGTCAATTTCCCGCTGGCGCTTGTTGAGGTAGTAGTTCTTCAGCGCGATATAGGCATCGGGGCTTTTTTCGCGCGCGATCTTCACCGCTTCGTCGATGTCGATGCGATCCTGAATCGAGCTTAGCGTGCCGTGGATCAGTGAATAGGCAAGCCCGGTGAAGGGCTTGCCGATCGCGGTCGGCAGCAGGTTCAGATCGAGCAGTCGCCCGACCAGATCGCGCGCCGAGGTCCCACCGAACAGCGGCAGGTAGAGATAAGGCCCGATCCCCACGCCATAGAAACCCATCGTATCGGCAAAGCCATTGGGCCGGTGCGGCAGCTTGAACGCCTTGCCCTTGGCAACATCGAACAGCCCGCCGATCCCCAGTGTCAGGTTGATCACGGTGCGCGCCAGCGTTTCGGCGGCCTTGCCGATATTGTGCTGGAGCAGATAGTTGACGAAAATCGTCGGCTCTTCGAGCAAGGTGAGCACGTTGGTCACGCCGTCGCGGATCGGTTCGGGCACGCGGCGTTCGTAACCATAGGCGGCAGGCGCAACAATCAGCTCGTCAACTTTCTGCACTACGGCAAAGGTCTTGAGATTGAACTCCTGCAGCGGATCATCGGGCGGCGGCTTGCCGCGCGCGGAAACCACGATTGCGCCCTGGTCGTCGGTCTTGACCTCGGTCTTGTCAGAAGCGGGAGATGCAGCGGGCGGCGAATGGGCGGCATCGCCAGGCGCATAGGAATAGGCCGCAATTTCTGGCGTCGGCAGTTCAGGAAAGGCTTTGGGCGCGGGCGCGCCAGCCATCGCTACCGCGAGGGCAATAACTTGAACGGACAACCAATCGACCTTATGTTTTTCACCACCTGCGATGGTCACTTTTTCTGCGATATGCAGCACATAGCGATTCTTTCACGCAGGCGACAGATAAATTGCAATCCCCCTGTCCTGATTTTGGCCAGCCGCGCAGACTTGTATCGCACGCAGCCCTGGCTATCATTGCGTAGTTGAAAATAGGGTGGAGTTGAGGCTGGATGGCATCGATGTTCTGTGCGTTTTTGCTCGCCGTAACGGTGCTGCTACGCTGCTGCCCTGAGGCACCCATGGCGCGCTATTTGCAGAACGCCGTCGTCGCGCGATTTTGTCAGTGGCTGGACGGGTTATCGCGCCGCCACATCATCTATGCCGTGATCGTTGTCGGGTTGTTGCTGACGGCTGGCGAACTGGTGGCGATGCTCGGGTCAGCAGACCTGCTGTTCGCCTATGCGCTGGACCTTTCGCTCTATGCCGACGCGCTGATTGCCAGCGCCGGGCTCGCGGCGATGGCGCGCGGGGCGCGTGTGGCGCTAACCTTGCGAAAATCGCGCGCTGCCAGGGTTTTCAGGCGGCCGCAGGCTGCCCGGCGCAGGCGCAGCGTGGCTGAGCGGGCGCAAGCCAAACCGCCGGTCAACGATGACGACCGAACGCCGCATCATCGCGCCGCCTGAAATGTCTCTGCCAATTACGCGATTGGCCCAGCGTCCTATCCCGCCGCGCGCACGATCCCGGCCCAGTCGGCTTCGTCGATCACTTCGATGCCGAGCGCGGCGGCCTGCTTGAGCTTTGACCCTGCGCCCGGCCCGGCGACCACCAGATCGGTCTTGGCGCTGACCGATCCTGCTGCCTTGGCCCCCAGCCGCTCAGCCTGCGCCTTGGCCTCATCGCGGCTCATGGTTTCGAGTTTGCCGGTGAACACCACGGTTTTGCCTGCAACTGCACTGTCCTTGGTCTTGACGATATAGTCGGGCGGGGAGACTTCGGACAGCAGATCATCCCACACCGCAAGGTTGTGCGCCTCATGGAAAAAATCACCCAGCGCCTCGATCACGGCGGGGCCGATGCCATCGATCGCGGTGAGTTCGGCAAGGGCGTCCGCGTTTCCGCCGCGCGCCTGTGCAGCTGCCTCACGCACCTTGCCCGCCGTGACGAACCGCTTCAGCAGATCGCGCGCCGTCACCGCGCCAACATGCCGGATACCAAGCCCGAACAACAACCGCGCCGCATCGGGCGCGCGTTTGGTCTCAATCGCCGCGAGCAGATTATCGACCGACTTCTCCTTCCAGCCCCCGCGGCCCAGAATCTCGGCACGGCGCGCTTTCAGCCGGAAAATATCCGCCGGGCTTTCCAGCCAGCCGAGCCCGAAGAATTCATCAATCGTCTTCTCGCCCAGCCCTTCGATATCGAGCGCGGCGCGAGAGACGAAATGCTTGAGCCGCTCGGTACGCTGCGCCGGACAGATCAGCCCGCCGGTGCAGCGGACATCAACCTCGCCCTCCTCGGCAACGGCTTCCGATTGGCATTCGGGGCAATGATCGGGGAAATGATAGGCCGCGCGCGGCGCACCGCGGCTCAGGTTCTCAACCACTTGCGGGATCACGTCGCCTGCGCGCTGGAGCACCACCCGGTCACCCACCCGCACCCCCAGCCGCGCGATTTCATCGCGGTTGTGCAGCGTAACATTGGAGACAACCACCCCGCCGACGGTCACTGGTCTCAGCCTTCCCACCGGGGTCAGCTTGCCGGTGCGGCCAACCTGAATGTCGATGGCCTCAAGTGTGGTCTCCGCGCGTTCGGCGGGAAATTTGTGCGCCATGCCCCAGCGCGGTGCCTTGGCGACAAAACCCAGCCGCGCCTGCAGATCAAGCCGGTCAACCTTGTAGACCACGCCGTCGATATCATAGGGCAGATCGGCGCGGTTATGCTCGATCTTGCGGTAGCATTGCAGCATCGTTGCAACATCGTTGCACCGCGTGAGCATGGGTGAAACCGGCACGCCCCAGGCGGCGATTTGCTGCATCATGGCATACTGGCCGGCCGCCGGAACCTGTGACGCTGCACCCCAGCCATGCGCGAGAAATCGCAAGGGCCGCGCCGCCGTTACGTTCGCATCCTTCTGGCGCAGCGACCCGGCAGCGGCATTGCGCGGATTGGCAAAAATCTTCTCCCCCGCTTCCGCCTGCCGCAGATTGAGCGCGGCAAAGTCGGCCTTGGACATATAAACTTCGCCGCGAATTTCGAAGACATTTGGAATCCCCCCCTCCCCTTCAGGGGAGGGGGTCGGGGGGTGGGTGCTGTCGATATCGGTTGAGCCATCGTGACCGGCCCCACCCCCAGCCCTTCGCCTGAAGGGGAGGGGTTTAAGAACTTGCGGAATATCAGCTATATGGCCGACATTCGCCGTCACATCCTCGCCCACCATGCCATCGCCGCGTGTCGCCGCGCGCACCAGCTTTCCGTTCTCATAACGCAGCGAACAGGACAGCCCGTCGATTTTGTCCTCCGCCGTCATCACCACTTCGGCGTCCTCGGCGAGGTTCAAAAACCGCCGCACCCGCGCGACAAATTCGCCCGCCTCCTCATCCGAAAACACATTGTCGAGGCTCATCATCCGAACCTCATGCGCCACCTTCGAAAGCGGCGAGGCCGCCACCTCATGCCCGACCATCTTGCTCGGTGAATCATCGCGGATCAGATGCGGAAACGCCGCCTCAAGCTCCCCATTCCGCCGCACCAGCGCATCATAGTCGCCATCGGAAATCTCCGGAGCATCGCTCGCGTGATACAGCCGGTTATGATGCGCGATCTGCCGTGCAAGACGCATGAGTTCGTTGGCGGCATCGGCTTCGGTGAGGGTGGTCATATGCCCTCGTTGTAGCGCAGATCAAAATCCTTGTAGATCTCGTCCTTGTCCCGCAAACCGACCGCGATCACATAGACAACCACCTGCTCGTCGATGACCTTGTAACCCAGCCGATAGCCTGCCTTGCGGAGCTTGATTCGATAGGATTTTGCGAAGCCGCTCAGCCGCATCGACGGAATATGCGGATTGATCAGAACCTTATCGAGCTTCTTCTGGAACTGGCGCTGAACCGACTTGTCAAGCTCGCTCCATTCCTTCCATGCACGCTTATTGAACTTCAACCTATACAAGGTCGTCCAGACTTACTTCGATCGCTTCCTCGTCATCGTTGAACCGGTTTTCGATTTCACGGGCCAGCTTGTTGTCATCGAAAACATCAAGGATGTGGTCC
>JANLOZ010000257.1:0-64903 GCA_031366845.1 Novosphingobium sp.
GCTTGCTGTTCGGGCGAAACCGCCGAAGTGCCTGCCGAGCCGGTGAGCAAAATCGTCGATACCACCGGCGCGGGCGATCTGTTTGCCGCGGGCTTCCTGTTCGGCCATGTGCGCGGCAAGCCGCTGGCCGAGTGCCTGCGCATCGGCGCGATCTGCGCCGCCGAGCTTCTCTCGCACTACGGCGCACGGCCTGAGGCTGATCTCAAGGCATTGGTGGGCTGATATAGTTGAGGATAGGGGCCGGGCCGCTCGCCCGGAGCCCCCTACCCAATATCAACGATAGAAAACGTGATTGCCAACCTGGGCAATGCGCGCGGCGTGCCAGCGGGGGGAAACGCGCGCAGCGTGGAAGAACAGCGCGCCTTCAACCGGGCTGTGCCACGATCCGTCATGCGCGATCTGGGCAATGGCGACGGCGTTTTTCCAGCCGCGCGAGCCTGTGTTGATGGCCGGCATCGCGCTTCCGCGCACGAAAGAAAACTGCGACGGCTGGTAAACCACGCCGCAATAGGAATTGGGGAAACGGCCCGAACGCGAACGCGCGACAACCACGCGGCCAACCGCGAGTTGGCCATTCAGCGGCTCGCTTTTCGATTCGAAATAGATCGCACCTGCCAGGCAGTTCAACTCGCGCGACAGCGGCGCTGAGATTGATTTCTGCGAAACGAGATCGGCAAGCGAAGCGGCAGATAGCGGGGGGTCAGACGGCGCAATTGCAGCGGCCTCATCTGATTGCGAGGGGTCTGATAGCGCGGGGCCGGGCTGCGCGGCAGGGTCGGCCGGTTCAGGGGAATTCTGGCTGGGGGTTGAGCCGTATAGAAAGTCCGGGCCAACGGTCTGCGCAGCGGCTGCGACTTGCGACATATGGGGCGCGCTGGCCTTGGCGGCAGCGGGGGAACCTTGGGTCGAGAAAAGTGTTAGTGACAATGTGGCTGCCAGGGCGATGGTCCCGGCGATATCAAGTTTGCGGCTCATTATTCATCATTTCGAGTGCGGTGAGCGCGTCCGCACGGGGCTTGGTGTTTACGATTACGGGCCGGTTGCCCCACAATCGCAGATACCGGAAAAACCCGCCGACTGCCCCCCGTCTGCGTGCAGGTCCCAAAGCCTAAGTGCTTTGAATGGCCTGCCTGCGCATCAAGTTGGCGGCCAATTGGTTGTGCAGCGCGGCAAAGTCAACCCGTAGAACCTGTCAATCCGATGAACCGTTCCGCCTCCGGGACGTCCAGTTCGACTATCCACAAGTCAGAATCCTGGCTCTGGCGGCGCGCCAGCCAATCGCGCCACTGGTCTGATCGGCCATCTTCGCAACCGCGCACAGGCTCCCATTGCCGCTCGCCATTGGCCTGCGGCATGCGCTCATAGGCGTGAAAATTCGCGCCTTTGGAAGAGGTTATGACCATTATTGTACCGGCGTCTGCCTCGCCCTTGGCGAGCACCGTGGCGAATCCGCCTTGCGCATTTACCCGGCGGACGAGGCCTGAAACCTCAATGTGGGCGGGCAGCCGCGCTTCGCTCATACCGCACGGTAGCCAGCGAGGCCCGACAGCGCGATGCGTGAGCGCATGAAAGTGCCGGTGCCGCGGCCGATTTCCTCGCCATCGGCATCGATCAACCGGCTTTCCGCCACCAGCACCCGGCGGCGGCCAGAGACCCATTTGCCTTCAGCCGTGATCCGCCCCTTCTTTACCGGGCGGACGAAATGCATGTTGAACGAAGTGGTCAGCAGGAACTTGTCCGTCACCAGGGTGTTCGCCGCATAAAACGCGGCATCGTCGAGCATCTTGAAATAGATCGTTCCATGCGCCGCACCGGCGGCGTGATAGTGGCGCGGATCAACATCGAAGGCGATCCGCGCGTGGCCCTCGTCAATAATTGTCAGCTGCGAGGAGAAAAGCGCGTTGATCGGCGCCGACTTGTAAAGCGATTCAAGCGCGCGCCAGTGCAGCGACGCACCGGCATCGCCATTGGCCCCGCCAGCCAGCGCTTCAGGCAGCGTCGCGATCAATGACATTGCTGAGCAGGCCGAAAATTGCCTCGCTTCCGGGAGCCTGGCGCAGCGACTGCTGCATCGCCTCATCACGCATCAGCCGCGATATTGCCGCCAGTGCCTGCAAATGCGCCGCGCCAGCCGATTCAGGCGAAAGCAGGCCAAACACCAGATCAACCGGCATGCCGTCTGCCGAATCGAAAGCGACTGGCGCATCGAGCCGCAGAATTGCTGCGACCGGCCGCGAAAGACCTTCGATGCGCGCATGCGGAATGGCAACACCGCGGCCAAACCCGGTGCTGCCCAGCCGCTCACGTTCCTCAATCCGTTCCAGAACATGCGCCGCGTCGAGCCCATAGGCACCGCTGAACCGCTCGGCGAGCAGATCAAGGATCGCCGCCTTGGAGGTGACCGCACCGATCCCGACCGCTTCGGGCAAAAGGACAAAATTGGGGTTCATGGTATCGACTATTGCCCGCCCTTTAATTCCGCGGCCCGGCCAACAACCCAAGCCCGCAGCGAATCACGCCTTAACCCAATGCCTCCAACATTTTGGAAAAGCGCAATATTTTGCACATCAGGATGGTTCGACCCAGCCGATCGATCCATCGCCGCGGCGGTAAACCATATTATGTTTCCCAGTGCCAGCGTTTTTGAACAGCAAGGCATTGGTGTTGCGCAGATCGAGCATCATCACGGCATCGGAAACCGTCGCGGTGGGCACATCGACCCGGGTTTCGGCGATCACCAGCGGCGCGTCGGCGGCGATCTCATCGGCTTCGGGCTCGGGCTCGGCAAAGACGACATAGGCTGCGTCTTCCTCTTGCCGGGCGTGCGCCGAGGCTTCCTTGCGATCTTTCAGCCGGCGCTTGTAACGGCGCAGCTGCTTGTCGATTTTTTCCGAAGCCTGATCGAGCGCGATGTGGGCATCGCTGGCACTTGCCGCGCCTTTGAGGATAAGTCCGTGCATCACATGGGTGACGATATCGCAGCTGAAGGCGCCGGCAGGCGCTTTGCCAAAGGTCACGTGGCTGGAGAGGGCGTTGCTGAAATATTTTCCGACAATGCCGCTGAGTCGCTCGTTAGCATGGGTCTGAAGGGCTTCGCCGGTTGCCATCTGATGACCTGAGACGCGGATATCCATGCAGTACTTCTCCTGTGCTAGGCGCTTGCCTTCAGGTGTTACCCCATAGCGGCGAAGCGATTTTGCCCACAAATTCGGCGTGGGCGGCCAGTTCTTCCGCGCTCGCCCTGTGCGGACGAGCGGGACGCAATGGGCGAGTGCGGATCAGGGTTGAAACGACTGAGATCACACTTTCGTTCCGGTTAGCTGCAAGTTCGAGGCCGATCTGGCGGCCGCCGGTGAGCTCGACGTAAACCTGCGCGAGCAATTCGGCATCGAGCAGCGCCCCATGTTTGGTTCGGTGGCTGCGATCAATCCCGTAACGCGTGCACAGCGCATCGAGCGAATTCTTGGCCCCCGGGTGCCGCATTCGCGCCATTGCCACAGTATCAATCGTGCGCTCGCGCGGCAGCGCATCGAGCCCGCAATTGCCGAGCTCCATGTTGAGGAAGCCGAGATCAAACCCGGCATTGTGCGCCACCAAAGGCGAATCGCCGATGAATTCGAGGAATTGATCGACCAGTTCAACAAACTTCGGTTTGTCCGACAGGAACGTTGCCGAAAGCCCGTGCACCGCCTCCGCCTGCGGCGGCATATCGCGTTCGGGGTTGAAATAGGCGTGAAAAGTTTCGCCGGTCGAAACCCGGTTGACCATCTCGATACAGCCAATTTCAACCATCCGATCACCGCTGTTCGGATCGAGTCCGGTGGTTTCGGTGTCGAAGATAATTTCGCGCATTGTCCCGATGATATCTGCCTCTCACCGCCGCCGCGCAAGGGGGTTCGCGGTTTATTTGTTTTGGGCAATCTCGCGCACAAGGCGCGCCACTGCCTGGGCGGTTTCAGCGAGCGCGCTGCCGGTATCGATCACGTGGTCGGCGCGCGCGCGTTTCTCGGCGTCGGGAACCTGCAGCGCGAGGATCTGCGCGAATTTTTCCGCGCTCATGCCGGGCCGCGCGAGCACCCGCGCGCGCTGTGCCTCGGCGCCCGCCGAGACCACGACAACCGCATCAACCCCGGCTTGGCCGCCCTTTTCGAACAGCAGCGGGATGTCAAAAACGACAAGCGGTGCGCCTGAATTGTCGGCGAGGAATTGCTTGCGCATCGCTGCGACTGCGGGATGAACAATCGCTTCGAGCTTGGCGAGCTTGGCCTTGTCGCCAAACACCGCCGCTCCCAGCCTGGGCCGATCAACACCTTTTTTGCTGGTGGTGCCGGGAAACACCGCTTCGATTTCACGCAGCAGTGCACCGCCCGGACCCTGCAAAACATGCACCGCAGCATCGGCATCGAACACCGGCACGCCGAGATCGCCAAACATCGCCGCGACTGCCGATTTTCCCATGCCGATCGAGCCGGTTAACCCCAGGATGAAGGGCTTGGTCATGGGTTAAGCAGCGCGCGCAGTTCGGCGTCGTGCTGGCGCGGCGCAGGTGCGCCAAAGAATTTCGCGAACGCCTTTGCTGCCTGGCCGACCAGCATGGCGTATCCGTCTATGACTGCAAAGCCGCGGCGGCGGGCTTCTGCCAGCATCGGCGTTTCGGCTGGGTGGGTGACAATGTCATAAAAAACACTGCCTGGAGGAACGTGGCTGAAATCGAGTGCCAGCGGCGGCTGCCCCGCCATTCCGAGCGGGCTGGCGTTGACGATCAGGTCAATTATGCCTTGACGATCATCAAACACGAAGTCGGTGGCGCTGGCAAAATGGGCGAGCGATATTGCATGATCCTCTCGCCCCGGCACCAGTTCATCAAGCAGCGCCTGCGCCTTGGTGGGATCCCTTGCTGCCAGCACCAGGGTAAACCCGGCATCCGCCAGCGCCACGACGATGGCCCGCGCCGCGCCGCCAGCCCCGAATATGCGCGCCATGCGATAGAGGCTGGGCTGGCCGAGCACGTCTGACAGCGGTTCGATAAACCCGCCAGCGTCGGTATTATGCCCCGCAAGCAATCCCGCTTCGCCGCACACCACCGTATTTACCGCAGCAATCCGCAATGCGAGCGGATCGGTTGCATCGAGCAGCGGCATCACCGCTTGTTTGTGCGGCATGGTGACATTGCACCCCCGCCACTGCGCATCTGTGCGTCGCTGCGCGAAATAATCGGCCAGTTCCTCCGGGCGAATGTGGGTGGCGCGGTATTCGGCATCAATCCCGAGCTTGCCCAGCCAGAAATTGTGGATCAGCGGCGATTTCGACTGGGCAATGGGATCGCCGATTACTTCTGCATAGGCTTTTCCTGAGCCTTGCCGCAGGGGTCTGCTCATTGCGGCAATCCTCCAAGTTCGCGCAGCGCGGCGAGCACAGACAGCAAGGGCATTCCCAGTACGGTGAATTGGTCGCCATCGATCGCTTCGAACAATTGCACCCCGCGCGCCTCGATCCGGAAAACCCCGACGCAAGCCCCCACGGCAGGCCATTCGTGCGCGAGGTAATCGGCAAGGAAAGTCTCGCTCAAGCTGCGCACCCGCAACGCCGCCAAATCGCCTTGCTGCCACAGCACCGCGCCATCACGCGCCAGCGCCGCCGCTGAATGAAGGTGCATCGTCTTGCCCGAAAAGAACCGCAGGTGGTCGGCGGCGTCGTCGCGGCTGGCGGGCTTGTCAAAGCGGCGGCCATCAACCTCAACCACACTGTCGCTCCCCAGCACCAGCGAACCGGGACTTTGCGCGCTCACCGCAAGCGCCTTTGCCGCCGCCAAGGCCAGGGCAATTTCCCCAGCAGCAGCACCATTCATCGCCGCCTCGATCGCGCGCTCATCAACCTTGGCAGGCCGCGCAACAAACGCCACCCCCGCCGCCTCGAGCATCGCCTTGCGCGAAGCGCTCTGCGAGGCGAGCACCAGCATCAGCCCGCTTCCCCCCCCGATGTCCCGCGCGCCTCGTTATACAAATTTATCACCGCCGCCGCCGTCTCTTCGATCGAGCGGCGGGTGACGTCGATCACCGGCCAGTCATTATCGGCGAACATGCGGCGGGCATATTGCAGTTCCTGCGCCACCTCGCCCGAATCGACATAGGCGGTCTCAGGCGCCTGATTGAGTGACAGCAGCCGGTTGCGCCGCACCTGAATCAGCCGGTCGGCAGCCGTTGTCAGCCCAACGATAAACGGTTGCTTGAGTCCAAACAGCAGGGGCGGCGGCGGGCTTAGGGGGACGATCGGAATGTTCGCCACCTTGTACCCACGGTTGGCGAGATAGATCGAGGTCGGGGTTTTTGACGTGCGCGAGACCCCGGCAAGCACGATGTCCGCCTCCTCCCAATCTTCCCAGGCTACGCCATCATCGTGCGCAATGGTGAAGTGAATCGCATCGACGCGCTTGAAATAGGCCTCGTCCATCATGTGCTGGCGGCCGGGGCGAGCCTTTGCCGTCACCCCGAGCAGATCCTCGAGCACCACGGTCACCGCATCGAGCGCATCGACCATCGGCAGCGCCAGAGCGCGGCAACGTTCCTCGAGCCGCGTGCGGATATCGGCGTTGACCAGCGTGAACAGCACCAGCCCCGGATGCGCGGCGATTTCGCCCAGCACCCGGTCGAGGTGTTGCTGCGATCGCACCATTGGCCAAAAATGGCGGTGGACATCTGCGCCTTCGAACTGGGCAAGCGCAGCCTTGGCGATCATCTCGAGCGTCTCGCCGGTCGAATCCGACAGCATGTGGAGGTGAAGGCGGGTCATGAGCGGGGCGGGTCGATCCTGTGGATAGGCATCCGCATAAACCACGGGACAAGCCCGGTGACAACTTTGGCCGCCGATTCCACCCCCGCTGCCAGTATAATGCTGCAAGCCTTGTCGACATGGGGACAACGATTTCCACAGGCCCGAGGTTGCGGGGATAAGTCTTGCTTGACGCGCAGCCCCACGGAGTCGGGCACCGCGCCCCCCTGTTCATCGCGGGACAATTCAGGCAAGGGCGCGTCATCCCCGCTATCCACAGACCAACAACTATCAACATCCTTATATAAATCTTTTTATTTATTAGCTTGAGAGGCGCGATGCCCGGACTTCTTCTCGATACCTTGCGCGGTTCCAATGGCGGCCAGCGGCCAATCTGGCTCATGCGCCAGGCGGGGCGATATCTACCCGAATACAGAGCCTTACGCGCAGAAAAAGGCGGTTTTCTGGCGCTGGTTTACGATAGTGAAGCCGCGGCTGAGATTACCCTGCAACCGATCCGGCGGTTCGGGTTTGATGGTGCGATCCTGTTTTCGGACATCCTGATCGTGCCGCACGCGATGGGGCAGGATCTCGAGTTTCTGGCGGGCGAAGGTCCGCGGCTTTCACCCCGGCTGATCGATGCCACGCTGGCCTCGCTCGCGCGGGTGCCATCGCGGCTCGATCCGATCTATGAAACGGTGAAGCGGGTGCGCGCCGGGCTGGGGCCTGATCGCACGCTGCTCGGCTTTGCTGGCAGCCCGTGGACCGTGGCGACCTACATGGTGGCCGGCGAAGGCAGCCGCGATCAGCACGAGACGCGCGCTTTTGCCTATCGCGATCCGGGAGCGTTTCAGGCGATCATTGATGCCATTGTCGAGGCGACCGTCGATTACCTCGCCCGGCAGGCAGCGGCAGGGGCCGAGGCGGTGCAGTTATTCGATTCGTGGTCAGGCAGTCTGGCTCCGGCTGAGTTCGAGCGCTGGGTGATCGCGCCCAATGCGGGAATCGTTGCGGCGCTGCGGCAGCGCTGCCCCGGGCTGACGGTGATCGGCTTCCCCAAGGGCGCTGGTGCGAAATTGCCGGCCTATGTGCGCGAGACCGGGGTGCATGCCGTGGCGCTCGATGAGACCGTCGATCCGCTGTGGGCGGCCGCTGCCTTGCCAGCGGGTCTGCCCGTGCAGGGGAACCTCGACCCCTTACTGCTTGAGGCGGGCACCGACGCGCTCGAAAAGCAGACGCTGCGCATTCTCGATGCCTTCGCTGCGCGTCCGCATGTGTTCAATCTTGGCCATGGTATCGGCCAGTTCACGCCCGTAGAACATGTCGAACGGTTGTTGGCTGTGGTCAGAGGCTGGCACAAAGGTTAGAAATGCGGCTGGAAATGCGGCTAGTGACCGCCTAGATCAGACCGATGCAGTGGATACTTTCGATGACCTATTACTGGCTGAAAGCCGGACACATCGTTTTCGTCATCTTCTGGATGGCCGGGCTGTTCATGCTGCCGCGCTATTTTGTTTATCATCAGGAATCCGAGCCCGGATCGCCTGAAAACGCGCGCTGGATTGCGCGGGAGGCCAAGCTGCTCAAGATCATCCTGTGGCCATCAATGGTCATGGTATGGGTTCTCGGGCTGGCCCTGGCGTTAAGCATTGGCGCGTTCAGCCAGGGCTGGTTCCATGCCAAGCTGGCACTGGTTCTGGCGCTGAGCGGTTATCACGTGTGGCTGGCGGGCTATGCCAGAGCCCTCGCGAGTGGTGAGCGGCGACTGACCGGCCGGAACTTGCGCCTGCTTAACGAGGTTCCGGGCGTTGCGGCGGCGCTGATTGTGGTGCTGGTGGTGATCAAGCCGTTTTGAATTGCGTCATCGCTGGCTTGACCCGGGATCGATGGCCTCTCAGCTCAAGGTCAGGGTAGTACAGCCAGCGATCCGCGCATTTTGCGGCGATGACGCTTGTTGACTTCCCCAACCCCCGCGCATATTCTGCGGCCCGTCGGGTATCTGGTCGCTTTGCGCGACCCGGTCTGCTTTCTCCAAGCCCTTTAGACCCACCGGCCAGCCAAAAATCATAACGGAAATACCAAAATGCATTTGAAAGAACTGAAGAAAAAGAAACCTGCCGAGCTGGTCGCGATGGCCGAAGAGCTGGGTGTTGAGGGCGCGTCAACCATGCTGCGGCAGGATCTGATGTTCGCCATCCTCAAGGAAGAGGCCGAAGATGGCGAAGAGATTATGGGGCTCGGCACGATCGAGGTGATGCAGGACGGCTTCGGCTTTCTGCGCAGCCCGGAATCGAACTACCTTGCCGGCCCCGATGATATTTATGTCTCGCCGAACCAGGTCCGCAAATGGGGCCTGCGCACCGGCGACACGGTTGAAGGCGAAATCCGCGCGCCCAAAGATGGCGAGCGATATTTTGCGATCAACAAGCTGACCTCGGTCAATTTTGATGATCCCGAAGCCGTGCGCCACCGGGTCAATTTCGATAACCTGACCCCGCTCTATCCCGATCAGCGGCTCAATCTTGATTCGAGCGACCCGACGGTCAAGGACAAGTCCGCGCGCGTGATCGATCTGATCTCACCGCAAGGCAAAGGCCAGCGCGCGCTCATCGTCGCGCCGCCGCGTACCGGCAAAACCGTGCTGCTGCAGAACATCGCCAAGGCCATTACCGACAACCATCCCGAAGTGTTCCTGATCGTCCTGCTGGTTGATGAGCGGCCCGAGGAAGTCACCGACATGCAGCGCTCGGTGCGCGGCGAGGTGATCTCGTCCACCTTTGACGAGCCCGCCACGCGCCACGTCCAGGTTGCTGAAATGGTGATTGAAAAAGCCAAACGTCTGGTTGAGCACAAGAAGGATGTCGTCATCCTGCTCGATTCGATCACGCGTCTCGGCCGTGCCTATAACACGGTGGTACCAAGCTCGGGCAAGGTGCTCACCGGCGGCGTCGATGCCAATGCGCTGCAACGCCCGAAGCGCTTTTTCGGTGCGGCGCGAAACATCGAAGAGGGTGGATCGCTATCCATCATTGCCACCGCGCTGATCGATACCGGCAGCCGCATGGACGAGGTGATTTTCGAAGAATTCAAGGGCACCGGCAACTCTGAAATCGTGCTCGATCGCAAGGTTTCCGACAAGCGCATCTTCCCCGCTCTCGACGTCGGCAAGTCCGGCACCCGCAAGGAAGAGCTGCTGGTTCCCAAGGATCAGCTGGCAAAAATGTGGGTCCTTCGCCGCATCCTGATGCAGATGGGCACGATCGACGCGATGGAATTCCTGCTCGACAAGATGAAGGATTCCAAGAGCAACGAAGACTTCTTCGCAACGATGAATCAGTAGGGCGAGGGGGCGTGGCGGCTCCATCCGATCCCGGCGGAATCGTCGCGAAGGGGCTCGCCGCGCTTCAGGCGCGCAACCATGCGCAAGCGGCGCAATTGCTTCGAGAGGCAGCCTCGGCCCTCCCCACGCACGAAATGCCCTGGCTCGCGCTCGGTAACGCCGAGCTTGCCCTGGGGCACCTGGACGCGGCAGAGGCGGCGATTGATCGGCAGTTGCAGCTCACCAGCCGTGATGTCGGGGCCCTGCTGCTCAAGGGTCACTTGCGCGAACGGCAGGGCGATTCGCGCGGGGGCACGAGTTTTTATCAGATGGCTGTGGGGCAGGCTGCTGTTAACGGAGCGGTGCCGCCGGGGCTGACTGATCTGCTCGCCCACGCCCGGCGCTTCATCGCCAGTGCGCAGGGCGATTATGCGGCGCACCTGCGCGAAGTTGTTGGCAATGACCTTTCGCCGACAATGCGTGAGGCGATTGACCTGCTCACCGGGCAGAGTCAGGTCTACCTGCAGGAGCCCACGGCGTTTTACTATCCCGGCCTGCCGCAGAAGTGGTTCTACGATAGCGGCGATTTTCCCTGGCTCGCGCCGATGCTGGCGCTGGCACCGCGCATGGCTGAGGAACTGCGCGCTGGCGGCGCGAGCGGCTTTGCGCCCTATGTTACCGCGCGGCCAGATCGGCCCGCGCCGAACAATCCGCTGCTCGGCGATATGGCGTGGTCGGCGCTATATTTCTGGCAGGAGGGCGAGGTTGTGGAAGCCAATGCCGCTGCCATGCCAGCTGTGATGGCGGCGCTGGGCCATGCGCCGATGCCGCGTATTCCAGGCCGCGCGCCCAACGCGCTGTTCTCACGGCTGCTCCCCGGCGCGCACATCACCCCGCACAATGGCCTGCTCAACACCCGGCTGATTTGCCATGTGCCGATTGTCACTGCGCCAAATTGCTCGCTGCGTGTCGGCAACGAAACGCGCGGCTGGGAGGCCTCCAAAGCACTGGTATTCGACGATTCGGTCGAGCACGAAGCGCGTAACGGCGGAACCGAAGAACGCGTCATCCTGCTTTTTGAAATCTGGCGTCCCGAAATCCCACCTGAAGATCGTGCAGCAATTTCGCGGATATTTCAGGCGATTGAAAGCTTTGGGCTGGATTGAGCGCCTGATCTCAACCCAGGTTCGCGGCGAAAAACGCTTCGGTCCGTCCGTCTGCCAGGTCCGCCGCCACCGCATCACGCCGCAAGCCATGTTCCGCCGCAAAGCCGTGATCGAGGCCGTCGTAATCGTGAATCGTCACGTGGGCATTGCCATCAAGCCCGGCATGAATCGCCGCTTGCGCTTCGGCCCCGACAAAGTGATCGGCGGTGGGGATGTGGAGCATCAGCGGGCGGGCAATGGCGCGCGATTCGCCCAGCATCTGGTCGATGCCAACGCCGTAATAACCAACCGAAGCATCGATATCGGTGCGCGTTGCCGCCTGATAGGCAACCTTGCCGCCCATGCAGTAGCCGACGATGCCAACCTTGGGCACAGCCGCTTCACGGCGGATCCAGTGGATCGTCGCCTCGATATCCTGAATGCCAAGATCAAAATCGTGCGCCATCATGTGCGTGATAGCCTGCTGAAATTGTTCAGGAATATCCGCATCGAGATCGATACCGAGACCCTGCCGCCAGAACACTTCGGGCGCCACCGCGAGATAACCGAGCGCGGCCCAGTGCTCGGCCTTCTTGCGGATGCCGGGGTTCACGCCGAAAACTTCCTGCACCACGATCACCGCCCCCTTTGGCGATTGCGCAGGTTCGACTACATAGGCGGGAAACGACCCGCTGCCATCGTAGGTGGTAATGCTGACGGTCCTGGCCACGGTCTTTCTCCTCGGAACTGTGCGTTCGTACCGTCTTTGCCGCGCTGCATGGACATTGCAAGGGGGCTGTGCCAGCACCATATCTATTGCCTAACCCGCCTGCGAGGTGCCTGCGCATGAAAGTTAATGTCGAGATCGATTGCAGCCCCGAAGAGGCCCGCCGCTTCCTCGGCCTGCCCGATGTTTCCAAGGCTAACGATGTCTATGTCGATGCGGTGGCCAAAGCGATGAAGGGGGTGGGTTCGATCGACCAGCTTCAGGTCCTGGCCAAACAGGTCGCGCCGATGGGCGAGATCGGGTTGAAAATGTTCCAGCAGTTCATTGAGGGCGGGCTGGCCAAGTCCAAGAAGGCGGAATAGGGCGCAATCCCGTTTGATGACCGACACCATTTTCGCCCTGTCAAGCGGCTCACCACCCGCCGCGATAGCCGTGGTGCGCGTAAGCGGGCCGCACGCTGGCGATGTGATGCGGATTCTTGCGGGCCATCTGCCTGAGCCCCGCCGCGCCGGCACTTGCGATTTGATCGACACCGATGGCGAAGTGATTGACCGCGCACTGGTGCTGTGGCTGCCGGGTCCGCGAACAGTTACGGGGGAAGATGTCGCCGAATTCCATCTCCACGGCGGCCGGGCTGTCGTAAGCGGGCTGGAACAGGTTCTGGAGACAATGCCCGGCCTGCGCCGCGCTGATCCCGGCGAGTTCACTCGCCGCGCCTTTGCCAACGGCCGGATCGATCTGGCCGAAGCCGAGGGCCTCGCCGATCTGCTGAACGCAGAAACCGAGCTGCAGCGCCGCTCTGCGCAGGCGATGGCGGGCGGGGCGTTCTCGCGGCAGGTTGAAGCGTGGCGGGGGAGCCTGCTCGACCTGTCCGCCGGTCTTGAGGCGGCGCTCGATTTCGCCGACGAGGATGATGTCGCGCTGCTGCCAGCCAATTTCGCACAAAAGCGCGATGGCCTGCACAGGGAGATCGCCGGATGGCTTGCCCGACCACGCGCCGAAAAACTGCGCGAGGGTTACCGCGTGGTCATCGCTGGCCCACCGAATACGGGAAAGAGCACCCTTTTCAATGCTTTGATTGAAGATGACGCGGCGATTGCAACGCCGATCCCCGGCACCACCCGCGATGTCCTGACCCGCCCTGTGGCGCTTGAAGGGATTCCCTTCCTTTTCGCCGACACCGCAGGCTTGCACGATTTTGTCGACGATGAAGTCGAGGCCATCGGCATCGAACGCGCGCTCGAAGCGCTTGACCGGGCTGATCTGGTGCTGTGGCTCGGGCCGCAAGGGCAGGGCCCGCAGGGATCATGGGACATCGCTTCGCAGATCGACCGCGCAGGCATAGAACCCAAGCCGAACGCGCGGCACAATGTTTCAGCGGTGACGTTTGCGGGCATGGACGCGCTTCGCCAGGACCTCGTCACCGCCGCGCGCGGCTCCATGCCGCGGCCGGGAGACGTGGCGCTGAACGAGCGGCAGCACCAGTTACTCACGCGCGCGGCGCACGTGTTGGGTGAGGCGGGGCACGAACGCGATCCGCTGCTGATCGGCGAGAACCTGCGCGTGGGCCGGGTGGCCTTTGATGCGCTGCTGGGGCGAACCACGACCGAGGATATGCTCGATGCGCTGTTTGGGCGATTTTGTATCGGGAAGTGAGGTCTGGGTCCCGGCCTGCGGCGGGATGACGGTGCAGGTTTTTCGCAAAGTCGCTCTGAAACGTTCCACGTGAAACATCCACGCTTTGACCCGGCCTTGCAGCGCGGCTAAAGGCCCCCCTATGCGCGCATTTGATGTCATCGTTGTCGGCGGAGGCCACGCAGGGGTGGAGGCCGCCGCCGTCGCCGCGCGCATGGGCGCGCGGGTGGCGCTGGTGACCTTTGACCTTGCCACCATTGGGGCGATGAGCTGCAATCCGGCGATCGGCGGGCTCGGCAAGGGTCATCTGGTGCGCGAGGTCGATGCGCTCGATGGGGTTATTGCCCGCGCGGCGGATGCGGGGGCGATTCACTATCGGATGCTCAACCGTTCAAAGGGGTCAGCGGTTCAGGGGCCGCGGGTGCAGGCAGACCGCAAGCGGTTCAAGGCGGCGGTGCAGGCAATCCTGGCGCAGCAAGGCGACCTGACGCTGATCGCCGGGGAAGCGGCGGCGCTGCGGCTGACCGGCGGGCGGGTGACCGGAATGGATCTTGCCGATGGCACCGCGCTGGGCGCTCCCGCCGTGGTGCTCTGCACCGGCACATTCCTCGGCGGCACACTGTTTCGCGGCGAGGAACGATTGACCGGCGGGCGGATTGGCGAGGCTTCGGCCAAAGTACTCGCCGAGCAAATGCGCGGGGCAGGGCTGCCGATGGCACGGCTCAAGACCGGGACGCCACCACGACTTGATGGCCGGACGATTGATTGGGCGCAGCTCGATGAGCAGGCATCTGACACCGAGCTGTGGTCGATGTCGGCAATGGGCGGCGGCAAGCGAATCCTTCCGCAAGTGGCCTGCGCAATCACCCGCACCAACGCCGCGAGCCACGATGTCATCCGCGCCAACCTTTACCGCTCGCCGCTGTTTTCCGGCGCGATCGGTGCGGCAGGCCCGCGCTATTGCCCGTCGATTGAGGACAAGATCCACCGCTTTGCCGACCGCGATGGCCATCAGGTTTTCCTCGAGCCTGAGGGGCTTGATACCCATCTGGTCTACCCCAATGGCATCTCCACTTCGCTCCCCACCGATGTCCAGCAAACCATGCTGCGAACCATGGCAGGGCTGCGCGAGGTCAAGATGGTGGTGCCTGGCTATGCAGTGGAGTACGACCACATCGATCCGCGCGCGTTGCGGCCCAGTTTGGAACTGCGCGACATTCCGGGGCTCTATTGCGCAGGGCAGATCAACGGCACCACCGGTTATGAGGAAGCCGCCGCGCAAGGGCTGGTTGCGGGAATGAACGCCGCCGCTGCCGTGCTCGGACGCGAGGTGGCGCCGCTCGACCGGGCGAACAGCTATATGGCGGTGATGATCGACGATCTGACGCTGCACGGGGTTTCCGAACCCTACCGCATGCTCACCGCCCGCGCCGAATATCGGCTGCGGCTGCGGGCGAACAATGCCGCGACCCGGCTGACACCCTTGGGGATTACGGCGGGCATGGTCGGGCAAGCGCGGCAGGAATGGTTCAAACTGCGTGAAGGCGAGCGGGCACGCGTCGATGCAGCGCTGGAAACCGAGATTGGCGCGGCTGACCTTGCCCGTGCCGGCCTTCCGGTTCGCACCGACACAGGCCGTCTATCGATGCGCGAATGGCTGCGGTTTGGCGGGATTGATCTGGAGGCGCTGGCACCGTGGCTGGGCGAACAGATGCCCGACAGTGCTGATCTGGCCGCCGAAGTCGCCGAGGATGCCGTCTATGCGCCTTACGTCGCGCGGCAGGAAAGCGAACTGCGGGACCTTCGCGCGAGTGAGGCGCTTTCGCTTGGCGATCACTTTCCTTACATCGACACGCCAGGACTTTCGCGCGAGATGGTTGAACGGCTGAACCGCGCGCGACCGGCGACGCTGGCGGCAGCAGGGCGGATTCCCGGCATTACCCCCGCCGCGCTCGCTGCGCTGCTAGTCCATGCCCGGCGGCGCGCGGCGTGATCACCAGTGAGGCTGAAGCGCGGACCTGGGTGGCGGCGCTGCCGCAGGCCGACGACGCGGCGATGGACCGGCTTGACCAGCTTGCGGCGATGCTGGTCGAGGAAAACAGCCAGCAGAACCTCGTTTCGGCGGCGAGCCTTGAAGCAGTTTGGCAACGGCATATCGCCGATTCCGCGCAACTACTCCTCCATGTTCCACGTGAAACACGTGACGCGGCGTGGCTCGATCTCGGGACCGGGGCCGGCTTCCCCGGTCTGGTGATCGCCTGCATCGCTCCGGCAAAGCCAGTGCAACTCGTCGAATCGCGGGCAAAACGAATCACCTGGCTGCGACGCGCAGCGGAATTTCTCGATCTCGCGCAAGTTGAGGTGGTGGGATCGCGCCTTGAGCTGGTTCCCACGCGCCAATTCAGCGTCATTTCGGCACGCGCCTTCGCACCTCTGGGCAAATTACTCGATCTATCCGCACGTTTCTCCACAAGTGCGACGACATGGCTGTTGCCGAAGGGGCGGTCGGCACGGCACGAACTGGCTGAACTTGCCGGTTGGCATCACGCGTTTCACGTGGAACAATCGCTCACCGATCCCGAAGGCGGAATTATCGTCGGTTCGGTATCGGGCAAAGCAGCCAAAAGGGGGCGAAAGCCGTGATTACAGTAGCGGTTGCCAATCAAAAGGGCGGAGTGGGCAAGACCACTACGGCGATCAACATTGCTACGGCAATGGCGGCAACTGGGTGGAAAACCTTGCTTATTGACCTTGATCCGCAGGGCAATGCCTCGACCGGCCTCGGTCTCGCCGCACCCGATCGCAGAGCTTCGACTTATGATGTGCTGGTTGAAGAAACGCCGCTGTCAAAATGTGTTACAGCCACGCGAATCCCCGGCCTCGATCTGGTTCCCGCAACGGTTGACCTGTCGGGGGCTGAAGTTGAACTCGTCGCGGTGGAACAGCGCACCTACCGGCTGTCGCAAGCCTTGGCACAGCACAAAGGGCATGACATCGCCTTTATCGACTGTCCGCCGTCACTCGGACTGCTGACGCTCAATGCACTGGTCGCGGCCGATACGCTGCTGGTGCCGCTGCAGTGCGAATTTTTTGCGCTCGAGGGGCTGAGCCAGCTGCTCAAGACGGTTGAATTGGTTCAGCAGCGTTTCAATGCCGATCTGTCGATTCTTGGCGTGGCTTTGACGATGTTTGACCGGCGCAACCGGCTGACGGATCAGGTTTCCGACGATGTCCGCTCGTGCCTTGGCGGGCTGGTGTTCGATACGGTGATTCCGCGCAATGTGCGTCTGTCCGAGGCGCCGAGCCATGGGCTGCCGGCGCTGGTCTATGATCAGAACTGCTCGGGCAGCCGCGCCTATATGGCGCTTGCGCGCGAGTTGATCGGCCGCCTGCCGAGGGAGAGGAAAGCCGCATGAGCGACGATACCATAGCGCGGATTTCGGTGAACCCACCAGAGACTGCGGCGCAGCCCAGGCGCAAAATCCCGGCGCTCGGGCGCGGGCTCGGCGCGTTGATGGGTGAAAGCCGCCGCGAGGAGCCGCTTGTGGCGAGCGCTTCGGGCAGTGCAGTCGCTTCAGGCCTCGCGCAACTGGCAGTGGCCGCGATCGAGGCCCACCCCGATCAACCGCGTCGTCGCTTTGACGAGGCGGCGCTCGAGGAACTGGCGGCATCGATTGCCACGCGCGGGGTGATCCAGCCGATCATCGTCCGTCCGCTGGGGCAGGGGCGCTATCAGCTGGTTGCCGGAGAACGCCGCTGGCGGGCCGCCCAACGCGCCCAACTCCATGAAATTCCTGCACTAATCCGCGACCTTTCGGAAGCCGATGTCACAGCATTGGCGCTGATTGAAAACCTTCAGCGCGAAGATCTCAACCCGGTTGAGGAAGCCCGTGCCTATCAGCGACTCGCCGAGGTGCAAGGGCTGACGCAGACCGAGATCGGCAGGCTGGTCGATAAGTCACGCAGTCATGTCGCCAACCTTCAGCGCTTGCTGGCCTTGCCTGGTGAGGTGCTCGATCTGGTCGAAGAGGGCAAGTTGGCGATGGGCCACGCGCGGGCCTTGATCGGCGCGGACGATGCGGTGTTGATTGCCCGCGCGGCGATTGAGCGTCGGATGTCGGTGCGCGAAGTGGAGAATGTCGTGCGGATGCGCGCGCGCGGCGATGCCACACCGCGCCGCGCGCGCGAATCGCGCAAAGGGCCAGAAGACGCCGATATCAGCGCGGTTCAGGCGCACCTTGAGGAATTTCTCGGGCTTGCCGTGCGGATAAAGGCCGATGCAGATCCGCGATCCGGTTCGGTGACGATCCGCTACACAACGCTCGATCAGCTCGATCTGGTGTGCCAGCGGCTGACCGGCGGCGGGATCTGAAACGACGAGCCGGAAAGTTGCGCGATGCAACTTCCCGGCCCTGTTTATTGTTGAATTAAAAGACTAAATGCGCGATCAGCTACCCATGATCCGCTTGTCTGGAACCGTGCGTATGCGCTTTTCGGGAACATAGACCGGAACGCGCTTGTAATGGGTCACGGGCCGGCGCACCATCACCCGGCGGCGGACGGTTTCATAAGTCGTGACATATTCGGTGGTCACCACTTCCTTGCAGTCGCGGCTCGACGCTGGTTGCGCCATTGCCGGAACCATCATCACCGGAACCATCATCATGGGCACCGCATAGGCCTGAGCATAGCCGTAGCCCTGATTGCCATAGCCCTGATTGCCGTAGCCGCCGCCCTGATACCCATAATTCTGCTGGCCGTAACCCTGAAGCATGGCCTCGCAGCGATCATTGGCGCGGCCACGATCGCCGGCCTTTTCAATCGCCCGGCCAGCAACTGCGCCGATCACGCCGCCGGCGACGGTGCCGAGCAGGCGGTCGTCCCGCCCGGCGATCTCGTGCCCGGCCAGGCCGCCGAGAACTCCGCCGATGACCGCGCCGGTCACGCCGTTGCTGCTCATCCGGTGGCGGCATTCCGCCAGCCACATATCGCGCTGCTGGTCGTAATCGCCCTGGTTCTGGTAGCCGCCCTGGTACGATCCTTGATGCTCGCCGTGCCAGCCGCCGGGACCGTCACCAGGCGGCATGGAACCGCGCCCATCATGAGCGAATGCGGGAGCAGATGCCGCCATGACGGCGGCGGCGGCGATACTGGCTATGGCACGATGGCGCATGGCAAACCCCTCAAATGGTCAGGCAGAACGCCGAGTCCCGCCTGTTAACCTGGAATTTAGCATCGTAACGCGCGGAAAACCAAGACCTCGCCCGAACAGACTGCCGTGCTGTCCCGAAACGGAGCAATGCGGAAAGGTCAGATTGCCGAAGCAATCAGCAGGGCAAGCGCAGAAATCCCCGCTGCATCCTCTGCATCGAATCGTGCGGCGCGCGGGCTGTCGAGGTCAATCACTGCGATAACCGCGCCGCCGCGCAGCACCGGCACCACCAGTTCAGACTTGCTCGCAGCATCGCAGGCGATGTGGCCGGGAAAAGCATGGACATCAGCCACCAACTGCACTTCGCCGCTTGCTGCCGCTGCGCCGCAGACGCCCTCACCCAGGGCAATGCGGATGCAAGCGGGCTTGCCGATGAACGGTCCGAGCACCAGCCCGCGATCCACCATCCGGTAAAATCCTGCCCAGTTGAGATCGGGGACAAATTGCCAGATCAGCGCCGCGACATTGGCCATGTTGGCTACCGCGTCGCTTTCACCGTCGATCAAGGCGGCAGCGGCGGCGCTGAGCTCACGATACAATTCAGGCTTTGGCGCAGAGGAGCTGGGGGCAAATTCGTACATGGCGCGCCCGGTCTAGCCGATAGGACCATTGCCGCAAGCGCCGACAACGCTTATCTCTCGCCCCATGAAATTGCTCCGCAAGCTCCTCGTAGCGCTCGTCTGTTTCGTCCTCGTGGTGATGGGCTTCTGGCTTTACGCCAAATATGGCCACAGCAGCGACAAGTCGATCAGCGCGACCGAGGGCAAAGACATCACTCTGGTCGATCCGGACGTGCAGAAGATACCTTCTGTGGTGATCCCCGACATCATCGGCTGGGGCCAGACTGAAGCGCCGCAGGGCGCGCCGGGAATGCAAGTCAGCCGCTTCGCTGCAGGACTCGACCATCCGCGCGTGATGTTGACCTTGCCCAATGGTGATGTTCTGGTGGCCGAGGCCGATCATCCCTCGGAAAAGCCCAACGGGCTGAAGGACCGGGTTGCCAAGCAGCTTTACAAGCAAGCCGGCGCCAACCTAGGCTCGCCCAATGCGATCATTCTGCTGCGCGATGCTGATGGCAACGGCAGCGCTGAACAACGCTTTACCCTTCGCACTGACGGGCTCGATTCGCCCTCTGGGATGGCCTGGGGCAATGGCAAACTCTATGTTGCCAACCATAACGCAGTGCTCGCCTTTGATTACACCCCCGGTGCGACTACGCTCACCGGCGCACCAACCAAGCTGATGGATCTACCCGGCGGCGGCAATCACTGGATGCGAAACCTGTTGTTGAGCCCCGATGGCAAGAAGCTCTATGTCGCCGTGGGATCATCGAGCAATATCGCCGAAAACGGCATGGACGTGGAAAAGGGACGCGCGGCGATCTGGGAGATCGATCTCGCCTCTGGCCGCCCGCGCCAGTTCGCCAGCGGCATGCGCAATCCCAACGGGATGGACTGGAACCCGGCGAGCGGCGAGCTTTGGGCAACGGTGCTCGAGCGCGATCAGCTGGGGCCTGATCTGGTGCCTGATTATCTCAGCAATGTGCCGATCGGCGCACAATATGGCTGGCCGTGGTATTACTGGAAGGACAAGCTGGACGAACGGGTCGATGTGCCGATGCCGATTTACCTCAACGAATATATCCGCAAGCCTGAATTCGCTCTCGGCGCACATACCGCGACGCTAGGCATGCGATTTGCCCAAGCAGGGCTGCGGCTGGGGCCTGACTTTGGCAGTGGCGCGTTCATTGCCCGCCACGGATCATGGAATCGCAACCCGATTTCGGGTTATGATGTGGTGTTTGTGAAGTTTGACGATCACGGCAATCCGCTCGGCATGCCGATTCCCGTGCTGACGGGCTTTATCAAGGACCAGACCCACGTCCGCGGGCGGCCCACATGGGTGGGCTTTGACCGCACCGGCGGTCTGCTCATCAGCGACGACACTGCCGGGATTATCTGGCGGGTAATCGTTCCCGGTGCGCCGCCGTCGCCGGGCGTGAAGCCGGTGGTTACCGATCACATGCCGATCCGCACTGAAATCAACGGCGCCACCGAAGCCGACTTCCGCCGAAAGTTTGAGGAAATGATGCAGAAGGGGAAGTAGGGGCCGCTACAACTTCCGCCCGGCTCGCCCAGCGAGTTCAGTTACATAATGCCAGGCAACGCGTCCGGATCGCGCGCCACGGCGGCGAGACCATTCCAATGCGTCGGTCTGCTCGAAATGCAGGCCGAGATCGCCGGCATAGCCCGCGATAATCGCCAGATAATCATCCTGATCACAGGCGTGGAAGCCCACTGAAAGTCCGAACCGGTCTGCCAGCGCCAACCGATCATCGACGACATCGCGCAGATTGATCGGATCATCCTGCTCGCTCATGTGCCGCGAGACAATGGCACGGCGATTGGCGGTGACGGCAAGACGGACATTGGCGGGGCGCGCCTCGATCCCGCCTTCGAGCCACGATCGCAGCTGGCGCGGGCCGGTGCTGTCACCGTCCTCAAAGCCCAGGTCGTCAATATAGACGAGAAACTGGCGCCCGGCTTCGCCAAGCGCGGCGAACAATGCGGCAATCCCGGATAGCGCTTCGGGTGCGACCTGCACCATGGCGATGGCATCGGGGCGCGCCTGCTGCGCGGCAATAACTGCCGAACGCAGTAGCGCCGATTTGCCCATCCCGCGCGCGCCCCATAGCAGCATATCGTGCGCAGCATGGCCCTCAGCGTGACGCTGGACATTGCCAACCACCACGGCCTTCTGCTGGTCAATACCGCGCAGCAGATCGAGCCTGGGGGCGTGGAGCGCGGGAACCGCGCGCGCTGAATCGCCCTGCCAGAGATAGGCGGGATGTGCCTGCCAGTCGGCTTGCACGGCTAGGGCAGGAGCGAGCCGATCAAGCGCATCGGCAATCCGCAATAGCGGTGATTCGTCGCCAGTGCTCACCCTGCCAGCGCCTCGGCATCGAGTGCATAGAGCAGCCCAGCCCCCGCCATGGCTGCGGCCTTCAATCCGGCGGCCTCGGGCACCAGCGAATCGATGAAAAATCGCGCCACAACCGGTTTGCTTTTGGCAATCAGCCCATCTTCGGCCGCCGCCGCCGCGCGTGCTTGCCGCAGCAGTTGCCAGCCCGCTACCGCCGCCGCACACATGGTGAGGAAAGGCACCGAGCCTGCAAGCCTGTCATCAAGGCTGGCGTCGCGCGCCATCCATTCACCGATCCCGGCGCAGTCTTTTGCCAGCGCTAACAGCGCCGGCTCGTCGACAGCTTCACGGGCAATATCAGCCATCAGCGCCGCCAGAACCTTGCCCCCGTCGAGCCCCAGCTTGCGCGTGACGAGATCCGCCGCCTGAATGCCGTTGGTGCCTTCGTAAATTGGCGCAATCCTGGCATCGCGATAGAACTGCGCCGCGCCGGTTTCTTCGATAAACCCCATGCCGCCGTGGATTTGAAGCCCCAGACTGGCGACTTCACAGCCAATGTCAGTGCCCCAGGCCTTGACCAGTGGCACCAGCAGGTCACCGCGCATTTCGGCGGCATCATCGCCCAGCGCGCCGCGATCAACCTGCCCGCAGGCATAATAGACCAGCGCTCGCGCCGCTTCGGTCAGCGCCCGCATGCGCAGCAGCATGCGCCGCACGTCAGGATGTTCGATGATCGCCACCGGCGTCTTGTCCGCCGATCCGGCCCGCGACGATTGCACCCGTTCGCGGGCGAACCTGGCGGCTTTTTGCAGCGCCGCTTCGGCGACTTGCACGCCTTGCGCGCCGACATTGATCCGCGCCGAGTTCATCATCGTGAACATGCATTTGATGCCGTTGTTCTCGCCGCCGATCAGCTCGCCGATGCACTGATCGTTGTCCCCATAGCTCATCACACAGGTGGGCGATGCGTGGATTCCCAGCTTGTGTTCAAGGCTGACTGCGCGGCAATCATTGTGCGCGCCAGGGGTGCCATCGGCACTGACGTGAAAACGCGGCACGATGAACAGAGAAATCCCGCGGGTTCCCGCTGGCGCGCCCGGCGTCCGCGCCAGAACGAGGTGGACGATATTGTCCGCCAGTTCGTGCTCGCCCCAGGTAATGAAGATTTTGGTGCCCTTGATCAGATATTTGCCAGCGTTTTCGCCTGCGGTGATCGGCGTGGCGCTGGTGCGCAAAGCCCCGACATCAGACCCCGCCTGGGGCTCGGTAAGATTCATCGTCCCCGGCCATTCGCCGCTGATCAGCTTGGCGAGATAGGTCGCCTTCTGGTCCTCGCTGCCATGCTGCTCGATCGCCTCGATCGCCCCGACAGTCAGCATCGGCAGCAGCGAAAAACCCATGTTTGCCGCGCCGAGGTTCTCGAGCACACAGACGGCGAGGCTGAACGGCAGGCCCTGCCCACCGAAGTGCTCGGGGCCCGAAATCGCATTCCAGCCTTGCTCGACATAGGCGCGATAGGCTTCGGCGTATCCCTCGGGAAGCTGCACTTTTCCGTCGATCAGCCGCGCACCCTGGCTATCGCCGATGCGTGACAAGGGCGCCCATTTGCCCGCAGCAAACTGCCCCACGCCATCGACAATCGCCTCGACCATGTCGGGGCTGGCGGCGGCAAACCGCGCATGCGTGGCAAGCTCGTCGATCCCGGCGCTGACCCGGAGGGCGAAGACCTGTTCGGCGGTGGGCGGGGTGTAGGTCATGCGTGGGCTCGGCTCTTTTTCTTGGCAACTGCGCGCGCCTGCCTATAGCGCAGCGGCATGAGCGGCAAGAGCGCACCCCTGATCCTGATGGCTGACGCTACGGCATGCCGCGCGGCGGCAGCGCGCCTGCGCGCGAACGGGCTGGTCGCGCTGCCAACCGAGACGGTTTACGGTCTCGCCGCGCGGGCGGACAGCGAATCGGCAGTCGCGGCAATCTACCGCGCCAAAGGCCGCCCGGATTTCAATCCGCTGATTGTCCACGTTACCTCGCTGGCGCAGGCCGAGGCGCTGGCCGAGTTCGACCACCGCGCACGGGCTTTGGCGGCGCGATTCTGGCCCGGTGCGCTGACCATGGTTCTCCCGCTGCGCGAGGGCGCGGGCATTGCCCCAGCGGTGACCGCTGGCTTGCCGACAATTGCGCTGCGCTGCCCGGCGCATCGGGTGATGCAGGCGGTTCTGAAGGCAACGGGCCTGCCGCTCGCAGCGCCATCGGCGAATCGCAGCGGCGGCGTAAGCCCGACCAGCGCAGGCCATGTGGCGGCGAGTTTGGGCGATGCCGTGGAACTGATCCTCGATGGCGGAGATAGCGAACAGGGGATCGAATCAACCATTGTCGCGCTGCGGCCGCTTGGCTGGGCCTTGTTGCGTCCCGGGCCGGTTACGCATGATCAACTTGCTGAAATTGTGGGTGATGTCGCTGACGCTGTGACGTCCTCGTCTGGTGCGATTGAGGCACCAGGCCAACTTGCCAGCCACTATTCACCCGGCAAACCGGTGCGGTTGAATGCGCGCGAGGCCGGGCCCGAGGAATTCCACATCGGCTTTGGCGCAGTATCAGGCGATGTCACGCTATCGGCCACGGGCGACTGCGCCGAGGCCGCATCCCGCCTCTACGCCTGCCTGCACCTTGCCGCCGCCGCTCCGCCACCGCGAATCGCCGTTGCTCGGGTGCCCGAGGTAGGAATTGGCGCGGCGATCAACGACCGTTTGCGCCGCGCCGCCGCGCCCTAGTTGGCGTTACTTTCATCAGCATCGGGCGCATCTGGCGCATCGTCCCTGGTGGGTTCGCCGCTTTCGCAAACCAGCTTGCCCGAGCCCATCGAACTCACCTTGCAGGTCGCGCGGCCCTTGACCGTGACCATGCCCGAGCCGAAAATCGACGCCGAAACGTCGCCGTCGGAGGTTATCGTGGCATTGCCCGATCCGGCGATCGTCACCTTGGCGTGATCGGCACGCAAGGCGGCGAGATCGGCGCTGCCCGATCCGGCGATGGTCATATCGAGGTTCTTGATCGCCCCGCCGCCGTGCATCGTTCCCGATCCGGCAACAGTCAGCTTGAACGAATCGCCTGAAATGGTCCCCGCGTGAACTTCGCCCGAACCGGCGACGGTGACCTTCGCGTCTTTACCCAGTTGCGCGGCGTCGATGGTGCCCGAACCCGCCAGCGTTACGTCCTGCGGCGCAGGCATCGTGACATTTACAATCACCGCGCCGCCGTTCTTCCATGACTTTGTTCGCAGAATCCCAAGCGTTCCACCCGTGAGGGTAAAACGCAGCTTGTCAGCGACATTGGCATCGCCTTCGACAGTGATCGCCAGCTTCGCGCCTTCGGTGATTTTAACGTGATCGGGCCCGGCGAGCACCAGCTTGGTCGGCGCTTCGCCTGTCAGATCAAGCTCGGAAAGTTTCTTCCCCTCTGTGCCGTCAACCGTAATCGTTGAATCGCAGCCTGACAGTGAGGCGGTCATGGCGAGAGCGGCGAGCGGGGCGAAGGCCTTGCAGATTGATCCGACATCGATGCGCATGGGGAATATCCTCGGCGTTGTGTATTGTTATATTAATACACCTCAAATCGAGGGATTCAAGAGCCTCTGCGCAAAAAAACAAAAAGGCCGCGTCCTTGCGGGAGGCGGCCTTTTCGAAAACAGGCTGAAAAACCCGGGGTTAAACCGCCGCAGCGGCAACTTCATAATACTTCGGCGCATGCTCGTTGAGGATCGCGAGGATCTTCTTGAGCGCGGTCGGCTCGTCGGTCTTTTCCATCGCTGCCAATTCGCGCGCGAGGCGCGAGGAAGCGGCTTCGAAGATTTGCCGTTCTGAATAGGACTGCTCGGGCTGATCGTCAGCGCGGAACAGGTCGCGGGTCACTTCGGCAATCGAAACCAGATCGCCCGAATTGATTTTCGCTTCATATTCCTGCGCGCGGCGTGACCACATCGTGCGCTTGACCTTGGGCTTGCCGGTCAGCGTGTCGAGTGCCTCACGCAAGGTCTTGTCCGAAGACAGCTTGCGCATGCCGATGGCTTCGACCTTGTTCATCGGCACGCGGAGTGTCATCCGCTCTTTCTCGAAGCGGAGAACATAGAGTTCCAGCTTCATCCCGGCAATTTCAGTATCTTGCAGTTCGATCACCCGGCCGACCCCGTGCTTGGGATAAACGACGTAGTCACCGACAACAAAAGCGTTCGCGTTTGCGGACATGCAGAATCCTTTCACCAGCCGGAAACGAGCAGGAATGAAAGACGGATGGCTCCGTCAATGCATCGCCAATGGCGTGTCGGACCCCAAGTCCGATCAACCCCGCGCCGCAACCAAGCCTTTCATAAATTGCGAGCCAGACCAGGGCGAATGCCCGGCCACTTGCAGCATTAAATAGCACGCTTGTAACAAAATTACCATAGGCACGCGCTGCAGTTGCGAACAAAGCGCCACTGCTGGCCGGCTTCACAAAAGAAAATCATGTTAGCACAGATAGTTACTGGCAACTAACCTTGCCAGTGCACCCCAGGAAAAGCGTCAGTCACCCTCACCCGGATCGGCCGAGAAGTACTTATCGAACTTGCCTTCTTCACCCTTGAACTCGTCGGCATCTTCGGGTGAGTCTTTCTTGGTGGTGATGTTCGGCCATTCGGCGGAAAACTTGGTGTTGAGCTCGAGCCACTGTTCGAGGCCAGACTCGGTATCGGGCAGAATCGCCTCGGCCGGACACTCGGGCTCGCAAACGCCGCAATCGATGCACTCGCTGGGGTTGATAACCAGCATATTGTCGCCTTCGTAGAAGCAATCTACCGGGCAGACCTCTACGCAGTCCATATACTTGCACTTGATGCAGGCGTCGGTGACGACATAGGTCATTGTGGTACTTCCCCTTGCTCGGACGCGTGGTTTTGTTCGGACGCATGGTTTTGCGGTCCCGGTTACCCTCCAGCTATCGGCATTGGCCCGCGCTCGTCAAGCACCCTGTAGCATGTTTGCGCTTCGCTGGCGGGGCCGCGGCGTTCGGGAAGCATGACAACTTCGATTACCTTGACCCCGGTTCGCAGCGGCAGTGTTATGACGTTGCCCACGACAAGCTGCGCAGACGGCTTTTCGATGCGGCGTCCGTTGATGCGGATGTGGCCTTCAAAAATCCACTCCTGGGCGAGCCCGCGGCTGGCGGCAAAGCGCAAGAACCACAGCGCCTTGTCGAGCCGCATTATTTGCCCTTCAACATCAGCCCGGCCAGCGCAGCAAAGGCACCAGCGGCTCTTGGCGGCGGCGGGGGCGGCCGGCGGAGCACCTTTGCTGGACCAGCAGAATTCTGCTGTGTTTCCGCATTTGGAACGGGCGGCTCTGCGCTCGCCGACCGAGCGCCCTGCGCTTGTCTTGCCAGCGGTTGCCAAAGCCAGAGGCACGGGGAGGGTGGCCCCAAAGCCCCTTCGGGCAAAGCCCTTGGTTCCCTCGGGCGAAAACCGGCCAGCCGCAAAAGCGCGTTGGTGTTTTCGGACGACAGGCCCATTGAAATCGCCATCGCCTCGCCAATAAAAAACGGGCGGTGGCCGTTGGCGACGCGTTTATCGTGGGCGGCGCGAATCAGGCGTTCGGCAAGATCCACACGGATTGCCTGGCTGCCCGCACCCCGATAGCCGGGCGGCGGCCTGCGGCCTTCGGCAATGACCGACGGCATGCCCGCAGGGACCATTGGCAGCGCCTGGCCGCGCAGCGCGGCAAGCTCGCGCCACAATTCGCGCGCTATCGGCTTGAGCATTGTCAGTACGAACAAATCGAGCGTGCCAATTGTTAAATTCAGTTGCCGCAGCAGCAGGCGCTGTGACGGTTCGAGCGCATCAAGGCCAGAGCCGGCGCGGGCAATCACGCCGCCGCCCTCAACCAGCCGGATCAGCAGTGCGCGCAGTTCAGGCCCGCCTTCGGGCTCGCGGCTGGCCTGATCGATCTGCACAAGGCGGGCAAGCGCCCCCAGCCGCGCTTCAAGCCAGGCGTCGAGGTGTTGCGACAAGATGCTGCGCTCGGCCAGCGGGATCGCCTCAAGCGCAGGGTCAAGTTTGATTTGCGGCGCAAGCGGTGAGCGCCCCGCCTGAAGTTTCGCAAGCACATCGGACCCAAGCATTATCGCGCCACCGCTCAGAACCGGGCGCTTGCCTTCGGCATTCATCAACGTCGCGAGCGCGTTGGCGCGTTCGGCGAGCAACTGCGGCAAGTGGCGTTCGGCAGCCGCGAGCAGCAATTTGCGATCATCATGGCTTGCCTGCGGATCAACCTTGAATCGGAATCCTTCCAGCTTTCCGATCGATTCCCCGTCAACCAAAACGTCTTCCCCCTTTACCGTGACGCTGCGCAAGCCTGCGTCGGCCCCCGTCCGCCTGATTAACACTGACAGCCGCCGGTTAACGAAGCGTTCGGTGAGCCGTGCATGCAGTGCGTCAGACAACCTTGCTTCGACTGCGCGGGTGCGTGCGGCCATTTCCTCGCGAGCGGAAACCCAGTCCGGCCGCTGGGCGATGTAGGACCACGAGCGGATCGCCGCGAGCCGCCCTTGCAGTGTATCGATATCGCCCGATGGATTATCGAGATGGGCGACCTGCGCCGCGACATAGTCTGTGGGCAGCGATCCGCGTCTAAGGTCTTCCCACAACCGCGCGACGAAGCGCGAATGAACCTCGGCGCCCTGCTGACGAAAATCGGGGAGCATGCAGCTCTCGCGGAACCGCGAAACAGCGGCGCGCCCCTGAACGGTTGCGGCGATATCGGGATCCTCGGCAAGGCGCCGCATCACCGCGAGGTCTATCGCTTCGGGTGCGGGGGCGAGCTCGGGGCGATCAGGCGGAGCGGAAAGATCGGCGATAAGCGTTTCGAGGCTATCAAGCCGCGGTTCGGCATCGCGCCAGAACAGCCGGGTTATCGGCGCAAAACGGTTCTCCTCGATGGCATAGACTTCATCATCGGTGAATTCGGCGTCATGACCTTTCGAGCCTGCCAGCGTGCCGAAAGTTCCATCGCGGTGATGCCGCCCAGCGCGCCCCGCGATCTGCGCCATTTCAGACGGGGTCAGGCGGCGCTGGCGCTGGCCATCGTATTTTGACAGGCCGGCAAAGGCGACGTGATTGAGATCGAGATTGAGCCCCATGCCAATGGCATCGGTGGCGACGAGATAGTCAACCTCGCCCGACTGATAGAGCGCGACCTGCCGGTTGCGTGTTTCGGGTGACATCGCCCCCATCACCACCGCCGCGCCGCCACGAAACCGCCGCAGCAGTTCGGCAACAACATAGACCTGCTCGGCGCTGAAGGCGACAATGGCGCTGCGCGGGGGAATGCGCGAAAGTTTCCGCGCGCCCGAATGCGACAGCGTGGAAAAGCGCGGGCGGCTGTTGATCTCGGCGCGCGGCAGCAACGAACGGACCATCGGCTGCATCGTCGCGGAGCCGAGGATCATTGTCTCTTCTCGGCCGCGCGCGTGGAGCAGTCGGTCGGTGAAAATATGGCCGCGTTCGCGATCGGCGCAAAGCTGCGCTTCATCGAGCGCAACGAATGCCAGATCCCGCGAGTCCTGGTTGGCGTTTCCGGCGTGCCGGCTTGACCGCAGCGGCATCGCCTCCGCCGTGCACAGCAGCCAGCGGGCATTGGGCGGTTCGATCCGCTCCTCGCCGGTGATCAATGCAACCCGGTCCGCACCCTTGATTGCACAAACCCGGTCATAAACTTCGCGCGCCAGCAGCCGCAACGGAAAGCCGATCGCGCCAGAGGAATGCGCGCAGAGTCGCTCGATAGCAAGGTGCGTCTTGCCGGTATTGGTCGGCCCGAGCACGGCAACCAGCTTGCCGTCCTGATCGGAGCGGGAGGGGAAAGGGGCGGGCTTGGCCATCGCGTGGCCCAATGTGGCAGCGCGTCAGCAGCCCGGCAAGCGGGCATGGCAGATTTCCCCCAGCGCTGCCGAAATCCACCGGGATTAGGCGAAGATTAACCCTTATCGTGCAGGACTTGCCCCATGTTCGAGGGGCAGATCTGCGGCGTTGCCGAGTTCGAAACACTGGAGGCTGATGCGGCTTTTCCAGCGGCCTGCGCTGTTGTGCCCGAACCAGCCAAGCCCGCCCCGTCATGGCGTCAGCCAATCGCGGCGATTCAATGGCACCTTGCTGACTGGGCCCCCGACCTTGCTGAGGACATTGGCAGCCGCCGCTGGCTGCGGGGGTTGGCTACGCTCGCTGCCCTGATGCTTACTGCCTTTGCCTTCTGGCCGAACTTTGAATTGCAGGCGGCTAATGGCATTCATGGCGACGGCGCGGTGCGCGACGAATTCCGCAGCCAGATGATCATGCCGCTGAGCCTTGGCGGCGAAAGCGGGCGGCATATGGGCGCGGGCCTGGCTGTCGCCACGCTGACATCTGCGCCCGAACGCTCGCGCGTCACCCTCACCGCCTTCGTTGCCGCCGGGGACAGCTTCATGCGGCTGCTCGAACGCGCCGGGGTTTCGAGCGACGATGCCGCGCGCGCTGCCGGAATGATCGCCAGCAAAGTCCCGCTCGGCCAGATCGCGCCGGGAACGCGGGTTGATATTGTGCTGGGTGACCGGCCTTCGGGCGGTGCACCACGCGCCTTGCAACGCGTCGATCTGCGCGCAAGTTTTGACATGAACCTTTCGCTCGCCCGGCGCGGACAGGATTTCGCGCTTTCGACCAGTGCCATTGCCATCGACAACACCCCTTTGCGCATTCGCGGCATTGTCGGCCCCAGCCTCTACCGCTCGGCGCGTGCGGCAGGAGCATCGGTTGGTGCGATCCAGCAATATCTGCAGGCGCTCGACGGCCATCTCAGCCTGGAAGGCGATATTCAGCCCGGCGATTCGTTTGACATGATCATGAATTACAAGCGCGCAGGTTCAGGCGAAGGCCAGTCGGGCGATGTGCTCTACGCAGGTCTGGTCCGTGCAGGCAGCCCGGTAACCGAACTGATGCGCTGGGGCATTGGCAAGGACTTTTACGCCGCCGATGCGCTGACCAAACCGGTTGTCACCACCCAGACCAGCGGCATGATGATGCCGGTGCTTGGCCACATCACCTCGAACTTCGGCATGCGGTTCCATCCGGTGCTCGGATATACGCGGATGCATGCCGGGGTGGATATCGGCGCTACATGGGGATCACCGATTCATGCCAGCGCTGATGGCGTGGTGACTTTCGCCGGGCGGCACGGCGGCCACGGCAACTATGTCCGGCTTGAACACGGCGGCGGGCTGGGCACGGGTTATGGCCATATGAGCACCATTGTGGCGTGGAACGGCGAGCATGTCCGTGAAGGCCAGGTGATCGGCTATGTCGGATCAACAGGGCTCTCGACCGGGCCGCATCTGCACTACGAAATGTATGATCACGGGAGGACTATCAACCCGCTGGGATCGCACATGGCGATGAGCTCGACTGTGACGCAGAAGGTCGATCCCGCGCAGGTTGCTGCCTTCAAGGCAAAGCTTGAACAATTGAAGAAGATCCGCCCCGGCGCGGCGCCCGGCACCGTTGCCATGGCGCGCGGGCCAAGCGCGGTTTTGCGCTGAACGATTGATGCGCGCGCCGCTTTGCGGCAGGAGGGCGCACGATGACCACGCCCAGCTATCCCGCCACGCGCCTGCGCCGCGCGCGCGCCGCGCCATGGAGCCGCGCGCTCCACCGTGAAACCGTGCTCACCCCGGCAGACCTGATCTGGCCGCTGTTCGTCACTGATGGCAGCGGGGTTGAAGAACCGATCACCTCGCTACCCGGCATCTCGCGCTGGTCGGCTGATCTGATCGCCATGCACGCCAGGGAGGCAATGGCGCTGGGCATTCCTTGCATCGCGCTGTTTCCCAATACCCAGGCAGGCCTGCGCGATGCCACCGGCAAAGAAGCCCTCAACCCCGATAACCTGATGTGCCGCGCAATCCGGGCGATCCGCGATGTCTGCGGCGATGGCATCGGCGTGCTGACCGACGTGGCGCTCGATCCTTATACCAGCCACGGGCAAGATGGCCTGATCGATGATGCAGGCTATGTGCTCAACGATGCCACGGTTGCTGTGCTTACGGGACAGAGCCTTAATCAGGCCGCAGCCGGCGCGGATATCATCGCGCCGTCCGACATGATGGATGGCCGCATCGGCGTGATCCGCGCGGCGCTTGAAGCGGGCGGCCACCACAACGTCCAGATCATGAGCTATGCCGCCAAATACGCCTCGGCGTTCTATGGGCCATTCCGCGATGCTGTGGGCAGCGCGGGGCTCCTTAAAGGCGACAAGAAAACCTACCAGATGGACCCGGCCAACGGCGACGAAGCCTTGCGCGAAGTTGCCATGGACATTGCCGAGGGCGCGGACAGCGTGATGGTCAAGCCCGGCCTGCCCTATCTAGACATCGTCCGCCGGGTAAAGGAACGTTTCGAAATCCCGGTCTTCGCCTATCAGGTGAGCGGCGAATACGCGATGATCGAAGCGGCTGTTGCAGCGGGTGCGGGCGAACGAGACGCACTGGTGCTCGAAACGCTGATGGCCTTCAAACGCGCGGGCTGTTCGGGGGTGCTGACCTACCACGCAGCGCATGCGGCGCGGTTACTTGACGCGTGATTGAAAGCGCGCGCCTGATTTTGCGCCTACCCGAAGCGGCAGACCTCGGTTGGAACCTATCCCATTGCAACACACAAGCCGTCATGCGCCATCTTGGCGGGCCGCGCAGCGAAGCCTCGGTTACCGCGAGTTTTGAAAGCAACCGCGTTGCACTGATCCGGGGCGAACTCGGGTTCTGGACGGTGATAGAGCGTGAGACCGGCGCACAAGTTGGCAAATGCGGACTTGGCAAAATCGATTCACCTGCCGCCCCTGCTGAAATGCAGGGCGCTGCGCAAATTGGCTGGACCTTTGCCGAACCTTTCTGGGGCCAGGGTTTCGCCAGCGAAGCTGCGCGGGCGGTGATCGGTTACGCCTTTGGCGCTCTCGGCCTGCCGGTTATCTGGTCGCAAACCAGCGCATCGAACGATGCTTCCACCCGGATGATGACCCGCCTTGGATTTGAACAGTGCGCGACGCTGGATTACGTTGATTCGGATTATCCGCCCGAAGACAACCCGACAACAGTCTACCGGATCGTCCGCAACGCAGAAGCTTTCGCGAATGGCTAGCACGCGAATCGAGACCGATCGGCTGGTGTTGCGCGATTGGCGCGAGGAAGATTGGGCCCCGTTTTTTGAGGGCACCAACACGCCTGAAGGCATGCGCTGGCTCGGCGGGGTGCTGGATGCCGAGGGCAAGGCGCGCCAGCGCGCGCGGCTGGAAGGCTATGCAGCCGATTACGGGCACACGTTCTGGCCGGTCGAGCGCAAGCATGACGGCGCAATCATCGGCTTTTGCGGGCTCAAGCGGTCAAACCAGCCTGGCGGGCCGCAGGACGATTTCGAAGTGGGCTGGCGGCTTCGACAGGATGTCTGGGGTCAGGGCTATGCCAGGGACGTAGCGCTTGCCACGCTCGATCACGCATTCGGCGCGTTTGATGCGCCGCATGTTCTGGCGCTGACGGTTGCAGGAAACGCGCCAAGCTGGGGCCTGATGGAACGCCTAGGTATGGTGCGACGTGCCGATCTCGATTTCGATAATGCCGAATTCGATCCGGAAACCGGGCGTATCATTGTTTATGCAATTACTCGGCAGATGTGGATCGCGCGCCAGTGATTACCCGCCCACCGGCAAGTCGCGCGCTGTTTTTAGCAACAATCCTCACCGGATCGTTTCTGTTGTTCCTCGTCCAGCCGATGGTTGCACGCATGGCACTGCCGCGGCTGGGCGGGGCCTCGGCGGTGTGGAACAGCGCGATGCTGGTCTATCAGGCGCTGCTGCTCGGCGGCTATGCCTATGCCCACGCGCTGTCACGGCTGACGATACGGTCGCAGGCGGCGGTGCATATCGGGCTGTTGCTGCTTGCGGGGCTGACGCTTCCGGTTGGGCTGGCTGCCCTGCCGCCACCGCGCCCCGGAACCGAGGTTATCTGGGTCCCGTTGCTGCTGACACTGTCAATCGGGCCCACGTTTTTCGCAGTGTCAGCCCAAGCCCCGCTGATGCAGCGCTGGTTCGCAGCCGATGCCACAGCGGGCGCGCCGTGGGCGCTCTATGCGGCATCGAATATCGGCAGCTTTTCCGGGTTGATCGCCTATCCGTTGATCGCCGAACCGCTGCTGTCGCTGCGCCAGCAAGGCTGGGCATGGACGCTGGGTTATGCTGTGTTGATTGGGCTTGTGGCGTTGTGCGCTTGGGCGCGCTGGCGGGGGCCGGATCAGCCAGCTGCCGATCTGCCGCAAACCAAAACACCGATCGCCACCAGGACGATCCTGCTCTGGCTCGCGCTGGCTGCGGTTCCCTCGGGGCTGATGCTCTCTACCACCACGCACCTGACAACCGACCTGTTCGCCATGCCGATGCTCTGGGTGCTGCCGCTGGGGCTCTATCTGCTGAGCTTTGTCGCCGCCTTTGCCGAGCATCGCGGGGCGGCGAATGTGCTGTCGGTTCTGGCTTGGGTGGCGATGCTGACCGCTGGCGGCATGGCGATGATATCGCGCGGATCGAGCGGGCTTGCCCCGGTTCTGGCATCGCTGCTGCTGCTGTTCCTTATCTGCACCGCGCTCCACGCCCGGCTCTATGATCTGCGGCCCGAGCCTGGGCGGCTGACGCTGTACTATCTGGTTATGGCAGCGGGCGGTGCGCTTGGCGGCATGTTCACCGCGCTCGTCGCACCTGCGCTGTTCGACTGGGTCTGGGAGCACCCGCTGCTGGTCCTCGTTGCCGCGCTGCTACTCCCGCGCGCGAAGCTGCTCGATTGGCGGGCGATGCCCGGGCTGGAGCCGGAAATGGCGCGCGTAGGGATGGTCACGCTCACTTTGACCGCCACTTTCTGCCTGTGGCGGCTTTACGACACCAACGCTTATGTCGATGCCGGAATCTACCGCTGGACCTGGGCCGGCTGCGCCGGTCTGATCGGACTGGCCTTGGTGCCATGGCGGGGCCTTTGTACCGCGGTTGTGCTCGCTTTGATGCTGGTTCAGGGCGGGTTCGAGACGATTGGCAATTCGCTCGATCACATCCGCACGCGGTCTTACTACGGCGTTTACACCGTGCGCGATTACCCCACCTTGCATGTCCGCTCGCTCGCGCATGGTACGACGATCCACGGCGAACAGTCGACCGATCCGGCGTCGATGCAAATACCGCTCACTTATTACGGACCCGGCGCAGGTGCGGGCATTGTCTTCGGCAATGGTTCTGTGCTGTTTCCGGGCGGCCCCCGCGTCGGCGTGCTCGGGCTGGGCGTCGGAACGCTCGCCTGCTTCAACCGGCCGGGCTGGGCGATGACATTCTACGAGATCGATCCGCTGGTTCTGCGCCTGTCGCGCGACGGCACCTTCAGTTATCTTCGCCACTGCGCAGCTCACGCACCCGTTAGGATCGGTGATGCACGGCTGGCAATTGCCTCGGCCGCGCCGGGCAGCTTCGATCTGCTGGCGATTGACGCTTTTTCGTCGGATTCGGTGCCGCTCCACCTGTTCACGCACGAGGCTTTCGGCACCTATCTGCGCGCGCTTTCGCCGCACGGCGTCATGATGGTCAACATATCGAACCGTTTTATCGAGCTCGAACCGCCGCTTGCTGCCGAACTGCGCGCGCGGCACCTGTTTGCGCAGGTGCGTGACGATACGCCCGAGGGCGATACCGAATTGACCGCCTCAACATGGGTGGCGGTCTCGCGTGATCCGGCGCAGTTGCAACGGATCGCCGCGCTCGCCCCCGCCAAAGCATGGCGCGATCTCGCCCCGTCTGCCGCGCGCATCTGGACTGATGACCACGCCTCGATCCTGCCCTATGTCCGCTGGCACAACTTTTTCGGAACCAGACAATGAGCACGAGTGCATTTGACAAGGGAATTCGGCCGGGCGTGACGATCACCGCCTTCAACGGCAAGACCCCGCGCATTCACGATTCAGCGTGGATCGCGCCGGGCTGCCACATTATCGGCGATGTCGAGATCGGTGCGGATTCGTCGGTCTGGTACAATTGCGTGCTGCGCGGCGATGCCAACAGGATTATCATCGGCGCGCGGACCAATATTCAGGATGGCTCGGTGATCCACGCTGACAGCCCCAATCCGAAGCGGCCCGAAGGCCTGCCGACGATCATAGGGGACGATGTCCTGATCGGCCACATGGTCATGCTCCACGGATCGGTGCTTGAAGACCGCGCGTTCGTGGGCATCGGGACAATTGTCCTTGATGGTTGCCATTTCGAGAGCGATTCGATGCTTGCGGCAGGCGCGATGATGACCCCGGGCAAGCGCATCCCCTCGCGCCAGCTTTGGGGCGGGCGACCCGCCGTGTTCATGCGCGAACTGAACGATATGCAACTGGCAGAAATGCAAGCGGGGGTGCGCAGCTATGTGATCAACGCGCAGATGCACCGCGCCGCTCTGGCTGACCAAGGCTAGCGACAGAGTCGCGCAGCGCAACGTATTTGTCTCCGATTTGCACCCCGCTCAATCCGTCTCGCCAGCGCTCTCGGCCTTCTTTGATTTCGGCTTTTTCGCAGGCGGCGGCGGTGGAGACTTCTTCTTGCTCCTCACCAGCTTCGGCGGCGCAGGTGTCAGCTCGAAATTGAGCGCATCGTCCTTGATCGAAACCTGCACTTCGCCGCCATGCGCCAGCTTGCCGAACAGCAGTTCCTCAGCAAGCGGCTGTTTGACCTTTTCCTGAATCAGCCGCGCCATGGGCCGTGCGCCATAGAGCTTGTCATAGCCGCGCTTGCCCAGCCACAGACGGGCGTCGCTATCGAACTGGATGTGGACGTTCTGTTCGGCGAGTTGCAGCTCCAACTGGAGGATGAACTTGTCGACCACGCGGGCAATAACCTCGGTGCCGAGATAGGCGAACGGCACAATGGCATCGAGCCGGTTGCGGAATTCGGGGCTGAACGTTTTCTTGACTGCTTCGTCGCCAGCGTCAGCTTTTGACACATCGCCAAAGCCGATGCCTTGCCTCGCCATGTCGCTGGCCCCGGCATTGGTCGTCATGATCAGCACGACATTGCGGAAATCGACCGTCTTGCCGTGGTGATCGGTGAGCCGCCCATTATCCATCACCTGCAGCAGGATGTTGAACAAATCGGGGTGCGCCTTCTCGATTTCGTCGAGCAGCAGCACGCAGTGCGGCTGCTGATCGATGGCGTCTGTCAGAAGCCCGCCCTGATCGAAGCCGACATAGCCCGGGGGGGCGCCGATCAAGCGGCTGATCGAATGGCGCTCCATATATTCGGACATGTCGAAGCGCTGGATCGGGATGCCCATGATGCTGGCGAGCTGCTTTGCCACCTCGGTTTTGCCGACACCGGTGGGCCCCGAAAACAGGAACGAGCCAATCGGCTTGTCGGGATCGCGCAGGCCGGCACGGCTGAGTTTCATCGCGGTTGAGAGCAGGCTGATTGCCGCATCCTGGCCGAAGACGACGCGCTTGAGATCACGGTCAAGGTGCTCGAGCACCTTCTTGTCATCGCTCGACACAGATTTTGGCGGGATTCGCGCCATCGTTGCGATCACCTGTTCGATTTCGCGCGCGGTAATCACCTTCTTTCGGCGGCTTGGCGGCAGCAACATCTGCATCGCGCCAACCTCGTCGATTACGTCAATTGCCTTGTCGGGTAGCTTGCGATCATTGATGTAGCGCGCCGAAAGCTCGACCGCGACCTTGATCGCATCGGGGGTGTAGCGGACCTTGTGATGGTCTTCGAACACCGAGCGCAGGCCCTTGAGGATCTTGATCGTATCGGGGATCGTCGGTTCGTTGACGTCGATCTTCTGGAACCGGCGAAGCAGCGCGCGGTCCTTTTCGAAATGGTTGCGAAATTCCTTGTAGGTGGTCGATCCGATGCAGCGGATGGTGCCGCCACTTAGCGCGGGCTTGAGCAGGTTGGAGGCATCCATCGCCCCGCCGCTGGTTGCGCCTGCGCCGATTACCGTATGAATTTCATCGATAAACAGCACCGCGTCGGGCATTTTCTCAAGCTCGGAGACCACCTGCTTGAGCCGCTCTTCAAAATCGCCACGATAGCGCGTGCCAGCCAGCAACGCGCCCATATCGAGCGAATAGATCACCGCCGGGAGCAGCACTTCGGGCACGTCTCCCTCAACGATCTTGCGCGCGAGTCCTTCAGCAATCGCCGTCTTGCCGACGCCGGGATCGCCTACATAGAGCGGGTTGTTCTTCGAGCGGCGGCAGAGGATCTGGATCGTCCGGTCAACTTCCGGCCCGCGCCCAATTAGCGGATCGACTTTGCCCGCGAGCGCTTTCTCGTTGAGATTAACAGTGAACTGATCGAGCGCCGAATCCTTCTTGCTGTCCTTGCTCGCTGCCTTTTCTTCGGTGGCGGGGGCATTCGGCACATCCTCGGCCCCCTTTGGCGCGCGCTCTTCCACCCTTTTTCCGCCCTTGCCGATGCCGTGGCTGATGAAACTCACCGCATCGAGGCGGCTCATATCCTGCTGCTGGAGGAAATAGACGGCGTAGGAATCGCGCTCGGAGAACAGCGCGACCAGAACGTTGGCCCCGGTCACGGTGTCCTTGCCCGATGATTGCACATGCAGGATCGCGCGCTGGATCACCCGCTGGAAACCGGCGGTAGGGGCGGGATCGCCCTTCTCGCTGGTCTTCAGCGACTGGTATTCCTGATCAAGGTACTGCTTCACCACCTCGGTCAGCTCGACCAGGTCAACCCCGCAGGCGGTCATCACCTGCGAGGCTTCGGGATCGGCGATCAGCGCGAGCAGAAGATGCTCCAGCGTCGCATATTCGTGCGCGCGTTCAGCCGCGTTAGCGAGCGCGTTGTGCAGCGTTTTTTCGAGGCTTTGGGCAAAGCTGGGCATCAGGCTTGGCTTTCAAAAGCCCGCTTGGAGCGGGAGGGTAGAACGATGAGACTGCCGGAGAGTGCATATCCAGCCGATGAACAGGAACAGTTAAGCAGGCATAAGCGCAAATGTATTGGCGCGCGCACGATTATCAACTCTTCGGCTTGAAAAAGGCATCGGCGGCAAGGCGGTGCGCCTCGGCCTTGCCCTTATGCGCGCGCACCCTGGCGATCTCGTTCTCGAGCTGTTCGATCCGCGCATAAAGCTCGGCGCGCGAATAGGAATCGAGGCTTTCCTTTGCCAGAAGGCTCGCGGCGTCACCCTTGCGGGCGGGAAGATCGTCATCATCCATCAGCATGCAGAATCGAACGCGTTGCGCTGCAAGTCAACCACCCGCTACAAGACGCTGTAACGCGTTGCCGGAATGCCACAAGGGGGTGCCGAATCGATGAGCCTGCCTGAAACTATGCCAGACACCATGCCCGATACCATGACCGCGATTGGCTTTGATGCTCCCGGCGAACCAGCGGTGCTAAAGCCACAGATTCTCCCCGTTCCGCAGCCGGGTCCGGGCGAAGTTCTGATCAAGGTTGCCTATGCCGGGGTCAATCGCCCGGATGTGGCGCAGCGGCAGGGATCCTATCCGCCACCCAAGGGTGCATCACCGATTCCGGGGCTGGAGATTGCCGGGGAAGTCGTGGCGCTGGGCGCGGGCGTCGAAAACGACAAGATTGGCCGCCGCGTCTGCGCGCTGGTTTCGGGCGGCGGTTATGCCGAATATTGCCTGGCCCAGGCCGCGCACTGCCTGCCGGTGCCGCCGGGCCTGCCGCTCGATCAGGCGGCCGCGTTGCCCGAGACTTTGCTCACCGTCTGGCACAACATCTTTGAGCGCGCCTATGCCCGCGACGGCGAAACGATCCTTGTCCACGGCGGAACCAGCGGCATCGGTTCTATGGCGATCATGCTGGGCAAGCTGTTTGGCCTCACGGTTATCGTCACTTGCGGGACCCCGCAAAAATGCGCCGCCGCGCTGGAAATCGGCGCGGCGCACGCGATTGATTACAAGGCGCAGGACTACGTTGCAGAGGTGCAGCGCATCACCGACGGCGTGGGGGTGCAGGTGGTGCTCGATATGGTTTCGGGCGAATATGTCGCCCGCAATATGCGCTGCCTTGCCGAAGACGGCCGCCACGTCACCATCGCGGTGCAGGGCGGGATGAAGGCTGAGATCAACATGGCGGTGGTCATGGTCCGGCGGCTGACGCTCAGCGGATCAACGCTGCGCCCGCGTTCGAACGAATTCAAGGCTCTGCTGGTGAATGAGGTGCTCGATAATGCCTGGCCGATGGTCGCTGAAGGCGCGTTGCGTCCGGTGATGGACATGACATTTCCGCTCGCTGAGGCCGCAGCGGCGCACACGCGGATGGAGGCTGGGGCGCATATCGGCAAGATTGTCTTGAAGGTTTGAAAGTGGAAAAGCTGACCCTCCACGAATACACCGACAGCGGCAATTGCTATAAGATCCGGCTGACCGCCGCCTTGCTCGGCCTGACGCTTGAGCGGCGCGAATATGACATCCTGAAGGGCGAAACCCGAACGGCGGAATTCCTTGCCAATGTTAATGCCAATGGCCGCATCCCGGTGCTGCAAATCGCCGACGGCCAACAAGTGCGCTTGCTGCCCGAAAGCAACGCCGCCTGCTGGTATCTTGCAGAAGGCTCGGCGCTGATCCCGCAAGATCGTTTCGCCCGCGCCGACATGCTGCGCTGGATGTTTTTCGAACAATACAACCACGAGCCAAATGTGGCGACGCTGCGATTCTGGCTGGCTTTTGTTGGCGAGGGCAATTTGAACGCCATGCAGCGCAGCCAGCTCGCCGGGAAACGTGCGAGCGGCGAGGTGGCGCTCAAGCTGATGGACGAACATCTTGAAAAACAAGACTGGTTCGTCGGAACGTCCGCAAGCCTCGCTGACATCGCGCTCTACGCCTATACCCACGTGGCGGAGGACGGCGGCTTCCAGCTGGGCGACTATCCGGCTCTTGCCCGGTGGCTCGGGCGCATTGCGGCGCTGCCGGGCTATATCGCGCTAAGCAATTGAACTGCGGCATTCATGTCGCACGCATGGCCGAACCGCAAAAAATGGATGCCGCATGCAGCAGACCCCTTGGTTGGTGCGTATCCTCCTTGGTCTGCTGAAAAATTCGGCAGGCGCTAGCGAAGGATCGCTATCATGAGTGCAAGAACCGCACCGTCCCCGCTGCAGGTCCAAGGCTTGCGTTTCCCCGCTTGCTCCTTGGACATCATTCGCCTAAACGGCACCGGCAAGGCCGCTCCGGAAAGGGGCGGCCCTACTTATTTTACGCCGGAGAAAACCCGTGACCCAGCCCACCCCGCTGATGCCCCATGCAACGGCATCGTGGCTCGTTGATACCACCGCACTGACCTTTGAACAGATCGCCGAGTTCTGCGGGCTGCACATTCTTGAAGTGCAGGCGATGGCCGACGATCTCGCCAGTTCGAAATATACCGGGCGTGATCCGGTGCGTTCGGGCGAGCTGACCATGGCCGAGATCGAAAAAGGTCAGGACGATCCGGCTTACGCGCTCAAAATGCAAAAAGCCCCGGTCAATGTGAGCCGCACCAAGGGCCCGCGTTATACCCCGGTTTCGAAGCGGCAGGACAAGCCCGATGGCATCGCCTGGATCATCCGCAACCACCCGGAAATTTCCGACGCGCAGATCGGCAAGCTGATCGGCACGACGCGCAACACGATCACCGCGATCCGTGATCGCAGCCACTGGAACATCGCCAATATCATGGCGAAGGATCCGGTAACGCTGGGGCTGTGCTCGCAGCGCGAACTCGATGCCATTGTCGCCAAGGTCGCCAAGAAGGCCGGGATTGTCGATACCGAGGCCGAAATGCGGCTGGGCAATGATCGCGAGGCGCTGATCGAGGAACTGCGCGCCGAACGCGATGCCGCGACCAAGGTTGCCAGCCAAGCCGCGCAGGAAGCGGAAGCTGCGGCGTGGCTCGAAGCAAAGCGCGCTGCTGAGGCGGCCGGGGAATAGGCTGGCTTTTCGGCAACGCACAAGCAGTCAAAGGCACAAAGTTCAAGCGCCTTTGGTTAAGCCGATTTCATCGTGAAGCCTTCGCGCCCGCGCACTGAAGTGGGTCGCAATGCTGACACCTGACGCAATCCTCGTTGCGTCTTTGCCTCTTTAAGTGATCCAAACTTTCTTCACTTCGCAGGTGCCAGCAGAAACATCTTTGCTTGCCCTTTGTCTGCGCCTCGGCCATGTTAATTAACATGAGTGTCAGTAAATCAACCGAGCCTTGGCTCAACCATTATGGCCACCCCATTCCCTGGGAAACTCCGTTTCCGCCGCTGTCTTTGCCCGCTATGTTTGCCGCAGCCACCTGCGATCACGGCAAAGCGTCGCTGGTTGATTTTCTCGGGCGGACCTACAGCTATTCGGCGCTTTACGCACAGGCTCGCGCTTTCGCCTCCGGTCTGCAGGCGATGGGCATAAACCAGGGTGACCGCGTCGGACTCTACCTGCCCAATGTCCCGGTTTACATCCCCGCCTACTTTGGCGCGATGATGATGGGGGCGACAGTGGTCAATTTTTCGCCGCTCTATACCGCTCAGGAGCTCGAGGCGCAGGTCGCCGATTCGGGAACGCGATTGCTCGTCACGGTAGACCTTGCCCGGCTGCTCCCCACCGCGCTGCAGGTGCTCGGCAATTCCGCGCTCGAAACACTGGTGGTCGCCCCGTTCACCGCAATGCTGCCAGCGATCAAAGCTCTGGCATTCCGCATAGTCAACCGCAAGGATCTGACGCCTATTCCGGCCTGTAAAGGCGTGATGACGTGGCGTTCGGTGCTGCGCTCCACCGAACCCAAGCCGGTAACCATCGATCCCGAACACGATCTCGCCTTGCTGCAATATACCGGCGGCACCACCGGCACACCCAAAGGCGCGATGCTCACGCATCAGAACCTTTCCGCCAATGCCCGCCAGATCAACGGGCTCGATCCGCACCGGGGCCAGCGCGATATGATCGTCGGCGCGCTGCCACTGTTTCATGTTTTCGCCAATTCCGCCGTGCTCAACCGCACCGTGCTTAACGGCGGCTGCATCGCGATGCTGCCGCGCTTTGATGCCGCTCTGGTTTTTGCCGTGATGAAGCGGCTGCGGCCAACCTCGTTCCCTGGCGTGCCGACGATGTTCCAGGCGCTGCTCGAAAGTCCGAAGTTCGAAGGTGCCGACCTTTCCTCGTTGCGAGTGTGCATCGCCGGCGGCGCACCGCTGCCGGTGCGCATCAAGGAGCGCTGGGAGGCAGCGACCGGCGTGCGGCTGGTCGAAGGCTATGGTCTCACTGAAAGTTCAGGTGTTGTCACCGCCAACCCCTATGACGGCGATGACCGGATCGGCACCATCGGCCAGCCGCTCGCGGCCACCCGGCTGATCCTGCTCGATCGCGAAGATCCAACCCGGCTCGCACCGCGCGGGGTGCCCGGCGAGCTGGCCATTTCAGGGCCGCAGGTGATGCAGGGCTATTGGCGGCGCCCCGAAGAGGCCAAGATCGCCTTTGCCGAGATCGATGGGACACGCTGGCTGCGCACCGGCGACGTCGGCGTGCTCGAAGAAGGCGGCTACTTCAGCATTGTCGACCGGATCAAGGACATGATCTCTGTCGGCGGCTTCAAGGTTTTCCCGAGCCAGGTCGAGCATGTGATGCAGGACCATCCAGCGGTCAAGGACGTGCTCGTCCTCGGCGTGCCCGATGATTACAAGGGCGAAGTGCCGCGTGCCTATGTCACGCTGATTGACGGTGCTGCTGAAACCGGCACCGGGCTGAAGGCCTGGCTTAATGACCGCGTCGGCAAACACGAACGCGTTGATGCCGTGGTTGTGCGCCAGAGCCTGCCCAGGACGATGATCGGAAAACTGGATCGGAAAGCCCTGCGCGAAGAGGAAATGGCTGGGGTTTGATCTCTTCGGTCCGCGCTTCTTTCCGGTCGGCGGGTATTGGCGAATCGGGAAGGATCGGTTCAGCCTGCCAACCTTAAGCCCATCACCGGGGCCTCAATCGCCTTTGGCTGATCGGGCCATATTCCGCGCGTATCATAGACCACTTTGCCAGCACGTTCGGCCAGAGGCACCACGCGGAAGACGTCGTGGTCGACGAGCACGATGAGCAGATTGCAGTCTTCGAGCGCGGTGTCCACGTCGATCAGACTCGCCCCGGTTCCTTCAAATTCACGCGGCAGTTCAGCGGCATAGGGCTCGACCACCGAAATCCGTGAACCAAACCTGCGCGCCAAAGTCGCTGCGACCAGCCGTGCCGGGCTTTCGCGGAAATCATCGATGTTGGCTTTGAAGGCGAGGCCCAGGCAGGCGACCTTTGCATTCGGATTTGCCTTCACCAAAGCATCGGCCTGCGCAATAACATGGTGGATTTTGCAATCATTGACCCCGCGCGCAGTGCGGATGAGCGGCGAGTGTTCCGGCGCGGAATGGACGATGAACCACGGATCGACCGCTATGCAGTGTCCGCCGACACCCGGCCCCGGTTGGAGGATGTTGACACGCGGGTGGCGGTTGGCGAGGCGGATCACTTCCCACACATCAAGCCCCAGCGAGTCCGAAATCATCGACAGTTCGTTGGCGAAGGCGATGTTGACATCGCGGTAAGCGTTTTCGACCAACTTGGTCATTTCCGCCGAGCGCGAATCGGTCGTCACACAGGTGCCGCGCACGAAAAGCTTGTAGAACGCGAGCGCCTTGCGCGCACATCGCGGCGTGATGCCGCCGATTGAGCGGTCGTTATTGGTCAATTCCTCAAGGATTTTCCCGGGCAGAACCCGCTCGGGGCAATAGGCGACCGAAACGTCAGGCGTTTCATGGGTCTGGTTCCCTTGTCCTGAAGATTTGGCTTGTCCTGAAGATTTGGGAAATTTGAGGTCGGGGCGTTCAGCGGCGAACAGATCGCGCAAGGTTTCGGTGGTACCGACCGGCGAGGTCGATTCGAGGATCACCATGTCGCCCGCCTTGAGCACCGCAGCGACCGAGCGGCCGGCGTTGAGCACATAGGTCAGGTCTGGCGCATGCTGTTTGTCGAACGGTGTCGGCACCGCGATGATGAAGACATCGGCGGGGGCGACGGTGGTGGCGGCAGTGAGCAGACCGCGCGAAACCACGCCCTGCACCAGCCCATCAAGATCAACTTCTTCGATATGAATTTCGCCGCGGTTGATAGTATCGACCACGCTTTCGGCAACATCGACGCCGAACACGCGGCACCCTGAACGGGCCACGATGGCGGCGGTTGGCAGGCCGATATAGCCCAGCCCGATTACCGAGACGTCAGGCTTCTTTTCCAGTTTCACTACGCAGCAGCTCCACGATCCGGCGCGCAGTTTGCCCATCCCCAAAGGGATTGTGCGCGCGCGCCATGCTTTCGTAAGCCGCGTTATCGTCGAGCAAGGTGAAGATTTCGGTAACGATACGCGTGGCATCGGTGCCGACGAGCTTTGCCGTTCCCGCCGTAACGCCTTCGGGCCGCTCAGTAGTTTCGCGCATTACCAGCACCGGTTTGCCAAGCGCAGGGGCCTCTTCCTGCACGCCGCCGCTGTCGGTCAGCATGATGTGGCTCATGCCGATCAGACGGGCGAAGTGCGGGTAATCGAGCGGTTCGATCAGCGCGACGTTATCGAGGCCTTTCAGCGCGGCATCCATCACGGCGCGGACATTGGGGTTGGGGTGGACCGGGAAGACAATCCCCACGTCACTCCGCCGGGCGATCTGGCGGACGGCTTCGGCTATGTTTTCAAGCCCCCCGCCAAAGTTCTCGCGGCGGTGGCTGGTCACGCCGATGATGCGCTTGCCGGCAAACCGCGCCGCGATTTCGGCCAGACCTGAGGCGAGCGAAGGATTGGCAGCGATCCGCGCGGTTACCCAGTGGAGCGCGTCGATCACCGTGTTGCCGGTGACGTGGACGCGCGCGGGATCGACGTTTTCTGCGATCAGCGCGGCGGCGGAAACATCGGTCGGCGCGAAATGCAGGCTGGCGATTGAACCGATGATCTTGCGGTTCACCTCCTCGGGCCAGGGGTGGTAGATGTTGCCCGAGCGCAGCCCCGCCTCGACATGATCGACAGGCACCTTGCGGTAATAGGCCGCGAGCGCGCCGCACATGGCGGTGGCAGTATCGCCCTGAACGATCACCCGGTCGGGCTTTTCTGAGTCCATTACGCCGCCGAGGCCAGTGAGCAGCGCGGCGGTCAGGGCATCGAGGCTCTGGTCTGGCTTCATCAGATCAAGATCGTGATCGGGCGTGATTCCGGCGATCTCCAGAACCTGATCGAGCATGCCGCGATGTTGCGCGGTGACGCAGACCTTGCAGTCAAACGCAGCGTCGGCCTTGAGCGCGGCGACAAGCGGAAACAGCTTTATAGCCTCCGGCCGGGTGCCGAAGATAACGAGGATTTTTGTAGGGGTTTTCGCGACCATGGCGGCGCTTATAACATGGAGGTGTTAACTGTGCCTAACGGGCCCAGTCAGCCAAAAGAAACCAAAATGGTTATTTTCGCTTGACCCCGATCAATGTTTTTGTTATGTTCTCACGTAAATCGTGGAGATCATTATGCCCGCCAACGTTCATATCGAGCGCAAATCCATCAAAATGCAGGTCTTCGAACATTACCTACGCACTGGCAGGCGCATCGATGTCAACGACTTGATTGCGGCAGTCGAGCGCAAGTTCAATCATAATCATGATCAGATTGGGCGCTTCGCCTTCTCGGCGGGAGCTACTTCGGGCGGCAGCTATATGTCAAGGGTAGCCTTTCAGCCGACAAGCAAGCCCCAGGCACCCAAGACAGCCCGAGCGGAAGGCGCCCACACAAATGCCAAGCCAGTGACAATTGCGGCAGTTGGGCATGGGTCAAATGCAACCGTCGGCACGAGCGAGTCTCAAGGCCGCATCTCACTACATTCGACTGTCATTGCACCTGAAGACTTGCAAATGCGGGCAAAGGCAATTCCGCGTGGGCATAACGAATTGGTCAGAATGCCAAATATGGATGTTGTTGTGTTCGGTCCCGGCGTCAGCCTTGTTCCCGTGCAGGTCGGTTCTTTTGAGAGTTTCGATACCGCAGCCCATCTTTCCAGCAGAATCCACAATTTGGATGCTGTGATCACCGGGCCACAGTTTGATTTTAACCTTGCGGGCAGCGAAGCTCTTCACGGGCAGACTGTAATTGGCGGGCGCGCCTATGGAAAATCGGCCCCCGGACTTTACTACTTCAGCACGGTGACCGGCCGCGATGGCGTCAAACATCTGACGTTCGGCAAGGGTGATCCGCCAAGAATCGGCGGCGAGGTCGGATTCGGCGGTGGCGATCCGCTGCTCATTGCGGGGCAGGACGTGCCCGGCTACAACTTAGTTTGGAAATCTCACAATGGGATGCCCGGCAAAGGGAAGAATATCGTTGCCTATAACTCAAGATCGAACGTCACAGCCGTTTTCGTTCAGCATCACGGCAAAACAGGATACGAGCTCAAGTCAGTCCGAGATTACCTCAGAAAATCTGGATTTGATTATGCATTGATGTATGATGGCTCCCGTTCAGTTTCCTTAAACTACAGAGGTTCTCCGATTGTATCTCCGGGAGCAGATCGTCAGATGTTAATTCCCTTGGGAATTGGATTCCGATCAAAGTGAATCTGAATTTCTGTAATATGTCGACCGAGCTTTGGACTGCGATCTCTTTGCTCTCTCTCTTGCTGGGGGCCACTTTGGGCCTTGTCTTGCAACGCCTTTTCTCAAAGGCCGGGAATGACCTTTCTTCGTCTAGCGCCCACAACTTGGCAGGCTGCCTGATTCCGGTTCTTTTTGCATTTTTTACGGGATTCATTGCGGCCAAATTGCTGCCGGATGATCCATGCGGGGGGGGCTATACAGCCGATTCGATGTTTGTGCCGTTTCAGGTCATCCCGTTGGTAGCAGCTGCCGGGGGTATCTTCTTCTGGTTCAAGGTTTTGCGCAAGTAAGATGCACCTATTTGCCGGCAGGCGCCGGATTTGTCAGCGGCGGCAGCGGCTTGCCGTCCTGTTCTGCGCGCTGGCGGGCCTCGGCATCTTTTTCCGCCTGTTCGACGCGGGACTGGGTGGAAGCGGCATCGCTATCGACCGTGGCGAGGCGCTTGCCGCGTTCTTCTTCGATGATCTTGGCGAACGAGACATCCACCGCGCCGCGCTTTTCAGCGTAGGCATCATCGATCAGCCGCTGCGAACAGCCGGTCCAGCCGCCGGCGCCGACGGGCGTGCAGCTGAGCGTGCCGGTCTTGCCGACACGTTCATAGGCCATCACCCGGCTGTTCCACGATTGGCTGTTGGCGCTGGGCGTTTCGCGCAGGCCCTGCGGGATGCGGTAGCGTTCAGCCTCGGGCTTACGGGCGCAGACGGTGATTTCATCCCCTGCGGGCTTGGGGCATTCGTCTTTGCCGTAGACGATGATTGCGTTGACTTTTTCACTGGCACCACCGTCCTCGGCAAAGGCCGGGGCGGGGCCTGCGGCGAGCAGGACGGCGAGCAGCGGGGTTACGGTAAAACGCATGGGATCGACTCCGGATCGGGCTTGCGGCCCATATAGGCCCTATGATGCTTGAACGGTAGATGAAGCCTGAGGTTGCAATCAAATGCGCTCCGACAGCCGAATTGCCATCCGGCAGCCCATCCGGATTGCGCCCGACAGCAGCGGATAGGCGGGGGCGTTTTCCGCGCCTGCCGCCAAGGCGATGGCCTTGTGCTCGCGCTCGTCGTCGCGGAATTCGGTTATGATTTCAGCCAGTTCGGGATCGGAACCATCGGCCAATTGATCGAGCTGCGCCGAATAGTGCCGGTCAATCTCGGTCTCGATCGCCGCAGTGCAGGCCATCGCCGCCTCGGGCCCGATCATGGCGGTTGCCGCGCCGAGGGCAAAACCGGCAAGGGACCATAGCGGCTGCAAAAGCGTTGGCCGCACGCCGCGTTCCGCCATCAGGGCATCGAACCGCGCGCGATGACCGGCCTCTTGTTCGGCCATTGCGGCGATTTCTGCGGCGTGCGGCGCGTGGGTTCCCATTACCGCCATCTGTCCGGCATAGATCCGCGTCGCGCCATATTCGCCCGCTTGATCAACGCGCAACATGGCATCAAACCGGTCAAGTACCGGCACACTCATGCTGAAACGGTCCGAGAACGGCGCAGAAGCGCGAAAATTGCCAACGCGCCAAGCGTCGAAATCAGGAAATTGTACCCGGCGAGCGATAGGCCAAACAGCGTCCATTGCGCCTCATCGCAGCGAATCGTCGGTGCCGACATGATATCCGCCAGCGGATCACCGCTTTGCCCCACCAGACTGGTGCAGCGGGTAAGTCCAATCCACCACTTGTATTCAACCCCGGCGTGATAGAGCCCGATCAGTCCGGCAAACAGGATCGCCAGGCCCGCCAGTGCGATCGGCCACCGCGCGGGCTTCAAGGCAAAGGCCAGCGCCGCCAGAGCAAGCGCGGCGAAGTGGGCGTAACGCTGCCACCAGCACATCTCGCAAGGGAAAAGCCCGAAGGCAAATTGCGAAATATAGGCCCCGCCCAGCAGCGCAGCGGGGACCAGAAAAGCCAGCAATCGTGCGCGATCCTGCGCTGAATTGCTCATTACTTCGCCCGCGCCAGCTGCGCCCCGCCGGTGCGCTTGATTGTTGCTATCGCATAGGACAGCTGGAAGTCGGTGATGCCTTGGGCCTTCAGCTGTTCAGGCGTCTGCTTGAAGCGCGGGTCCTGCTTCGTGTCAGCTTCAAGCTTTTTGTCGTCCATCGAAACTTCGTTGATCAAGTGCCCGCGCAGATCGCTTTCGCGTAGCGCCAGCTTGGCGCGCTTGGCAGCATCGGGATCAGAAAGCTGCGGCACGCGGATATCGGGTTCGATCCCGCCTTCCTGCACCGAGCGACCCGAGGGGGTGAAATAGCGCGCGGTGGTGAGCTTCACCGCATGGGTCCGGTCAAGCCGGATCATCGACTGAACCGAGCCTTTGCCAAAGCTGCGCTCCCCCATCAGCAGCGCCCGGTGCTGATCCTGCAGCGCGCCGGCAACAATTTCCGAGGCTGATGCGGAGCCTGCATCGATCAGCACGATGATCGGCATACCCTTGGCGGCATCGCCCTTGAATATCGATTCGGCGCGGTAGTACTCGTTTTCTGACGCGACCCGTCCGCGCTGCGAAACGATATCGCCTTGCGACACGAACAGATCGGACAGCGCGACGGCTTCATCGAGCGAGCCGCCGGGGTTCTGGCGAAGATCAAGCACCAGCCCGGTCATCTTTCCGGCGCTTTCCTTTTTCATATCGGCAATCGCCTGATTGACGAAATTGCCGACGTCCTTGCTGAATTCGTTGACGGTGATCACGCCAACCCCGTCGGTCAGCTTGTGGGTTACCGGCTCGAGCGAGATCACCGCGCGCGTTACAGTGATGTCGAGCGGCTCATCACGGCCGGGTCGGAAAATCGTCAGGCGGATCTTGGTGCCAGCCTCACCGCGCATCCGCGCCACGGCTTCATCGAGCGGAATGCCGTAGATCAGCTTGCCATCAAGGTGGGTAATGAAATCACCGGGCTTCACCCCCGCCGCTGCAGCCGGACTGCCGCGCATCGGCGAGACGACCTTGACCGTGTCCTGATCCTGCACCACCGAGAGCCCGAGCCCCGGATAGGATCCATCGATCAGCGTATCGAGCCGCTGCAGGCTTTGCCCTTCGAGGTATTCCGAATGCGGATCAAGGCTGGCAAGCATGCCGTCAATCGCGCCCTTGACCAGCTTGTCATCCTCGGTCTTGTCAACATAGTTGGCCTTGACCAGCTGATAGACGGTGAACAGCTTGCCGAAATCCGGCCCTGAACGACCATCGACTGCGGCGAGGCCAGCGGTTGCAGCCGGGAGCAACGACACCGCACCAACGAGCAGGGCGGCGCGGGTGAAGGCAGAGATTTTTCCAGCCATGGTTCGGTCTTTCGTGTGAATTCGCATCGATTCTATAGGCAGGCGCAGGTTAACGCCAGATGGCATGCAATGTCGTTGGTAGAATCACTGCAATTTGGCGAAATCGAGCGGGTTCACCGCCTGGCCATCGTGCCGCAGTTCGAGGCTGACCATGGGGCGGCCCGGCCCGGTTATCCCGATCGGCGAGCCGGAAACCAGTTCATCGCCGACATGGGCATCAAGCTGTGAGAGACCGGTAATCAGGCTGGTCCAGCCATTGCCGTGATCGATGATGATGATCGCGCCATATCCGCGGTAGGGGCCGGCGAAAGCCACCCGGCCTGCTGATGGCGCAACAGCCTGTGCGCCAGACCCTGTTGCCAGCGCGATGCCACGCGAGGTGGTTGTACCCGGCGTGGACGCGCCGAAGCCTGCCACCAGGCGTCCTTGCACCGGGAGAATGAACGCGGGCGCCGATGTTGGCGCGGCCGATGGCGATAGTTCGCCGAAGCCCGGAACCTGCGCCAGCGCGGGATTGTCCGGGCGAATCACCGGTCCGGGCAGCCGCATCAGTTCGGTGCGCAGCGCGCCTGCGCGGCCAAGATCGGCGGTCAGGGCATCAAGATCGCGCGCCTGTTCGGCAAGGCTGAGGGCATGTTCGGCCTCGCGGTCAGCATTGCCGCTTGCCGAACGCAGCGACAGGCGCTGCTGGGTTTCGAGCGACACCAGCGTTTGCCGCCGCTGGCCGAGTTCGGCCTGTTCGGTCCCCAGCGCGACCAGCGCGGCTTGCGCACGGGCTTTAAGCGCTTTGCCCTTGGCAATCTCGCCGCGCAGCGCGGCGGTGCGCTGCTGCACCTGCGGCAGCATGGTATCGAGCATCGCTCGCATATGCATCGAATCGCGCAAGGATCCCGGGCGCAGCAAGGCAAAGACCATCGGGCGGCGCGACAGCCGCTCAAGTGCGCCGGTAAGCCGCACGACCGGCACCTGGCGCGCGGCGAGCTTGGCACGAAGCGCCTCACGCTGTTTGTCGATCAGGCGAATATCGGCCTGACGCGCGGCAACTTCGGCCTGGGTTTCCTGAATCCGCGCGGCGGCTGCGGCGGCCTGTTGCCCGGTGCGGTCCGCCGCTGCTCCGGCCTCGGCCGCCTGCTTTTCGAGGCCCTCGGCGCGGGCACGGGCGGCGGCACTTTGCTGCTGGGCTTCGATCAGCGCGGCGCGCGCCTCGCCTACGTCGGTGATATCGGCGCTTTGCTGCGCACCGAGCGATACCGCGAAGACCGCGAGCGCCACACAGGTTGCAGATAGGACAGGAAAGATGCGCATTGGCCGCCCTTATCCTGAACGGTGATAGGGATGACCAGCCAAAATGCTCGTGGCCCGCCACAATTGTTCGGCGAGCATCGCGCGGGCGAGCATGTGCGGCCAGGTCATGCCGCCAAAAGCGATCAGCAGATCAGCCGAATCGCGCAAGGGGCCAGCGTGGCCATCCGCCGCGCCGATCATGAACCGCGCTTCGCGCACGCCATCGTCGCGCCAGCGCCCGAGCAAGGCAGCGAAGGCCTCGGACGACATCTGCTGCCCGCGCTCATCGAGCAGCACATCGCGCGCCGGCGTCATCGCGGGCGGAGGGATAGCCCCGCCCACATCGGGCAGTTCGGTCAGCTTGAAAGGCCAGGTAATGCGCTTGATGTAACGATCAACCAACTCCCCCTCGGGCGAGCGGCCGATTTTGCCCCGCGCAATAATGTGGAGCCTCACGCGGCTCCCGCGTCGCCGAATCCCCACATCCGTTCAAGGTTGTAGAAAGTGCGCACTTCGGGGCGGAACAGGTGGATGACGACATCGCCGGCATCGACGAGCACCCAGTCAGCGGCGGGCAAGCCTTCGATCCGCACATGGCCAAAGCCGCCGTGCTTGATCCGTTCAGCCAGCTTTTGCGCCAGTGCTGCAACTTGCCGGGTTGAACGACCCGAGGCGATCACCATGTGATCGGCAATCGTCGATTTGCCTTCGAGCGGGATCGAGACGATCTCCTGCGCCTGATCATCGTCGAGCGAAGCCAGCACGAGGGCGTGAAGCGAACCCGGCTCGGAAGCGGGAAGCGGAGGGGCAGCGCCAGTAGAAACTGGCTCTGATTGAACTTGTGTCATTGCGGGGAAATCGGCTCCTTTGGCCGCGATTGGCTGATAGGTTGGTGGGTGATGTCGTCGCGAAGCGAGCGGACGGAAAGGCGGCTGGCCCAGCTTGGGTCGGCGCGGCGAATGGCAGTTGCCGAACGCGAATCGGGATCGAATCGCAGGATCACCAGCGCAGGCGCGCTCCATCTAACCGGGCTCTTCAGACTGGCAGCAGACCGCCGGTAACGGGTGAGCCAGGCCATGGCGGGGCTCGCCAGTGCAGCGCTATCATAGCCCGGACGCGCGATAACAGCAATCGGAACGTAACGCGCCAGCTTTCGCCACTGCCGCCAGCGGTGAAACTGCACAAGATTGTCTGCCCCCATCACCCAGATGAAGCGCCGTTTGGGCCAGCGGCGGACGATTTTGGCCACGGTATCGACGGTGAACCGGGTGCCGAGATCGCGCTCAATCGTGGTAACCCGAATCGGTGCGCGGCGCGCCTGTGCCAGCGCCGAGGCATAGCGGGCCGGCAAGGCCGCCATGCCCGGCACCGGCTTGAGCGGATTGCCCGGCGAAACCAGCCACCAGACTTCATCAAGGCCAAGCGCCTCGCGGACGAAAAGGCTGATCCGCCGATGCCCGCCATGGGCTGGGTTAAAACTGCCCCCGAGGATTCCCGTGACGATCAGGGGCGGACCTGCCCGGTGCCCCGGACCAGCCATTTGTATGTCGTCAGCCCTTCAAGCGCCACGGGGCCGCGCGCGTGCAGCCGCCCGGTGGCGATGCCGATCTCTGCGCCCAGACCGAACTGCCCGCCATCGGCAAATTGCGAACTGGCATTGACCATGACGATTGCCGAATCGACCTCGGCGAGGAAGCGCTCGGCGACCTCGGCATTATCGGTGACGATGGCATCGGTGTGGTTCGACGAATGGCGGGCGATGTGAACCAGCGCGGCGTCGAGGCCATCGACCACTGCGACCGCGAGAATGGCATCAAGGTATTCGCAGTCCCAGTCATTGGCGCTGGCCGGGGTAATCCGCGCGTCGAGGGCGCATGCACGGGCATCTCCGCGCAGCGCGCACCCGCTGTCGAGCAAGGCTGTCACGGCGGCCTGTGCGTCGGGAAACCGGGCATCGATCAGCAGCGTTTCCATCGACCCGCAAACCCCGGTGCGGCGCATCTTGGCGTTGAGCGCGATGGCTTGCGCCATTGCCGGATTGGCGGCGGAATGAATGTAGGTATGGCAATTGCCATCGAGATGCGCGAGCACCGGAACCCTTGCGTCGGCCTGAACCCGCGCCACCAGATTTTTGCCGCCGCGCGGGACGATCATGTCGATCAGGCCAGCGGCGGCGAGCATTGCACCGACAGCGGCGCGGTCCTGCGTCGGCACCAGTTGCACCGCACCTTCGGGCGCGCCTGCTTGGCTGAGTCCGCGCGTGAATGCGGTATGGATCGCACGATTGGAATTCACTGCCTCGGTGCCTCCGCGCAGCAGCACCGCATTGCCCGAGCGGAAGCACAGCCCAGCCGCATCGGCGGTGACATTGGGGCGGCTTTCGTAAATGATCCCGATCAGGCCGATCGGCACACGGATCCGGCTAAGCGCGAGGCCGCTCGGCGGGGTCGACGAATCGATTATCTGACCCACCGGATCGGGCAGTGCGGCGACGGCATCAACCGCCCCCGCCATGTCGGCCAGCCGTTCAGCATCGAGCCGCAGCCGGTCGAGCATCGCGTCTGAAAGCCCCGCCGCTTCGGCCGCCGCAATATCGCGCGCATTGGCAGCGAGAATCAGGCTTTCATCAGCGCGCAAAGCTGCGGCCGCACCGCGCAGGGCCGCCGCTTTGGCCGCATCGTTCATCAATCCGAGCTGGCGCTGCGCCGAACGCCCGGCCCGCGCGAGGCCTTCAATCAGCGCGTCGGGCGAAAGGTCTTGCGGGGCAGGATTGGTGGATGCGGACATGGCCTCGGCCGCCTATCACCTGCCCACGCAATTGTCAGCCGCCGATTCGTTTTCGCGCGCGAACGCACGAGAATGACACCGGTTGCAAAAGGTTAAAATCCGTTCATCGCAAGACTCGTTCGGTTCGGCGCGAGTCCGCCAAACGCGAGTCGCCATCGCCCGCTTCACCTGTTAGCGGCGCCCCCGGACAGAAGCATAAGATTATCTGGGGTCGAGTTTTGCAGAAAATTGCCGGCGGGACGCTGCAGCAGCGTCTGCGGACATGGTTTCCTGACCGTGAGTTCTTCATGCGGTCAAATGGACAAGTTCGTTTCATCAAGATCTCGACCAGGTTGCAGGCCACCGCCGCAGCGATTACCGCTGCGCTGCTGCTGGCATGGGTTGTGACCATGGCGGTAATGGCGGTCAGCTCGTATGTTTCAGCGCGTGACCGGATTTCGCTGCTTGCGCGTGAAGCGCAGGTCACCAGTGCTGAAAACCGGGTCTCGACCTATCGCGGCAATCTGAAGGGCGTGGCCGACGATCTGCAGCGGCGGCAGGATTTCATCGAGAAAATGGTCGGCACGCTGCCGCAAGACGTCAAGCAGGGCGAAACTGTTTCCAATTCGGACGGTGAAGCCGCCAAGACCGTCGACAAGGTCAGTCTGTCGATCCCCGAAGCAGCCCCGCTCGCGCGGCTCGAAGCGCGCCAGCTTTCGTTCGTTGAAGGCCTGACCCGTCTGGCAGACCGCCGCGCCGCCGCCGCCGAAGCGGCCATCCGCAAGCTGGGCCTCAATCCCGATACCATGCTGGCGATGGCCAATGACAAGACCGCGATGGGTGGTCCTCTGCTCGGCATGGCAACATCGGCCGACGGTTCGATCGACCCGCGCTTTCAGCGCCTCGGTGCCAGCCTCGCGCGGATGGAAGCCCTGCAGCGCGGGATGATCGGCATTCCCAACGTGCTGCCTGCAAGCCTCGACTATATCTCGTCCGGTTTTGGCTATCGTTCTGATCCGTTCACTGGCGCAGGCGCGTTCCACCCGGGGCTCGATTTCAAGGGACCATTGGGCGCGCCGATCTATGCTGCGGCGAAGGGCGCTGTCAGCTTTGTCGGTCAGCGTTCGGGTTACGGAAACTGCGTCGAGGTCGATCACGGCAACGGCCTGGTAACCCGCTATGCCCACATGTCGGGCTTCCGCACGACGCTCGGCAAGGCAGTTGGTGCGGGTGAGCAGATCGGCGTGATTGGCAGCACCGGGCGCTCGACCGGGCCGCACCTGCATTTTGAAGTTCGCATCAACGATCAGGCGGTCAATCCGCGCCCGTTTCTGGAGTCTGCTCCCCATGTTCTCGAAGAAGCCCGAAGCGCCGACGCGGCCTTCCGCAAATAGTGCGATGAAGGGCTCGACATTCTCCGTGCTCGGCACCGATGTGGTGATCAAGGGCAACCTTTCGGCCAAGGCCGAACTGCACGTTGACGGCAAGGTTGAGGGCGATATCGCCTGCGTCAGTCTGGTTCAGGGCGAGGCCAGCGAAATTATCGGCGCGGTAACGGCGCAGACCGCACGCCTGGCCGGCACGGTCAAAGGCTCAGTGAACGCCGCCGAACTGGTGATCCTCAAATCCGCGCGGATCGAAGGCGATGTATTCTATGACGCGCTGACCATCGAGCAGGGCGCGCAGGTAGACGGCAAATTCGCCCACCGCGAACCCGAGCGCGAAGCCAAACTGGCGCTCGCCGGCGGCACAGCGGCGATCTGAGGCTCGCTTTTGGGGTTGAATTCCCTTGGTTGCGGCTGGTTATATAATGCCGCACTCACCCAATCTTAGGCGTGATAGGCCATATACCACGCGACAAACCGCGGCACGCCTACTTCGATCATCGTCGCGGGCTTGTAGCCCAGGTCGCCATTGATCGCGTCGATGTCAGCATAGGATTTGGGCACGTCTCCCGCCTGCATCGGCTGGAGGTCGATGATCGCCTTCTTGCCCAGCTGTTCCTCAAGGATGGCGATCACCTTCATCAGGTGCTCGCTCTGGTTGTTGCCGATGTTGTAGAGCCGGTGCGGGTTGGTGCTGCCGCCTGCCTTTACCGCGCCGTCATCGGGCGGCGGATTATCCAGGCAGGCAATAACCCCGGCGATGATGTCGTCGACGAAAGTGAAATCGCGCCACATATCGCCATTGTTGAACACCGGGATTGGCTTTCCTGCGAGGATCTTTTTGGTGAAGATCCACATCATCATGTCAGGCCGACCCCAGGGGCCATAGACGGTGAAAAAGCGCAGGCCGGTGAGCGGCAGGCGGTAAAGGTTGGCGTAGGTTTCGCTCATCAGTTCGGCGGATTTCTTGGTCGCGGCGTAAAGCGAGAGCGGCTGGTCGACGCGGTCTTCAACCGAAAACGGCAGCTTGGTATTGCCGCCATAGACCGAGCTCGAGCTGGCATAGACCATGTGCGAAAGCCCGCGGTGGCGCGAGACTTCGAGCAGGTTGAGGTGCCCTGCAAGGTTTGAATGCAGATAGGCGTGCGGGTTTTCAATCGAGTAGCGAACGCCGGCCTGTGCGCCCAGGTGCGCAACGCGATCGAACTTCATGCCGTCCAGCGCGGCGACCAATCCGGGATAGTCACCGAAATCCTGCCGCACAAAGGTGAAGCGGTCACCGCCTTCCTCGCGCAGTTTTGCCACGCGGGCCTCTTTCAGCTTCACATCGTAATAGTCATTGACGACATCGACGCCGATCACCGAATCCCCGCGCGCCAACAGTTTGCGGGCGAGGCTGAAGCCGACGAATCCGGCTGATCCGGTTACAAGTACGCGCATGGATTTCCCTTATTCCCCGCCGCTCACAGCGTCCAGTCAGCGGCGCCGCCCAGCGCGCCTTTGAGATCGGCGAGCGTTCCGCCGGGTGCGACAAGGGCACGCAAGGCAGGCGCGCCCAACGCCAGATATTCGCGGTGCGGCACGGCGAGCAGCACCAGGTCGTGGCTGCCCCTCGGCGCGCCGCCTGCCAGATCGAGCCCGTATTCATGGTGCGCCTCAGCCACATCGGCGTGGGGGTCGTGGACTTCCACCGCGTGGCCATGCGCCTTGAGCGCGGCGATCAAATCAGCCACTTTGCTGTTGCGCAGATCGGGCACGTCTTCCTTGAAGGTCAGCCCCAGCACCAGCACTGACCCAGGATTACCGCCGCGCGCGCCGTGCAATTGCCCGCCGACCCATGCCGCCATCGCGTCGTTCACCCCGCGCCCGGCAAGGATCACCTGCGGATCGAGCCCCAATTCCTCGGCGCGGTGCGAGAGATAGTAGGGATCGACCCCGATGCAGTGCCCGCCGACGAGTCCGGGGGCGAAAGGCAGGAAGTTCCACTTGGTCCGCGCTGCGGCCAGAACATCCCACACCGAAAGGTCCATCGCCGAGAAAATCCGGGCGATTTCATTCATGAAGGCGATGTTGATGTCGCGTTGGGCGTTCTCGATCACCTTGGCGGCTTCGGCGGCCTTGATTGATGCCGCGCGAAATACCCCGCCGCTGGTAATCGCGCCATAGAGCGCCGCCACCCGTTCGAGCACCTCGGGCGTCTGCCCGGAAACCACCTTGGTGATCTTGTCGATGGTATGTTCGCGGTCACCCGGATTGATGCGTTCGGGGCTGTAGCCGAGGAAGAAGTCCTTGCCGCAAACAAGCCCCGAAACCGCCTCCAGAATCGGTGCGCAGATGTCTTCGGTGACGCCGGGATAGACCGTGCTTTCATAGACCACGATGGGCAGACGGCCCTCGGCCACGGCGGCGGGCAGCATCGCGCCGACAGTGCGGCTGGCGGCCCTGACAATGCCCAGGTCCGGCCGGTTGGCCGCGTCAATCGGCGTCGGCACGGTGACGATGATGAAATCGGCTGGCGGGCATTGGGCAGGATCGGCGGTGAGCGTCAGCGCGCTTGCTGCCAGACGATCCGCATCGATCTCGCCGGTGCGGTCATGACCGGCCATCAGCTCGGAAATCCGCCGCGTATCAACGTCGAGCCCGCAGGTGGCAAACTGCCGGGCGAGCGCCACCGCGAGCGGCAACCCGACATAGCCGAGCCCGATCACGGTCACGCGTGGAGAAGCAGCAGTCATCGAAATCCCTTATTGTCCCAGCAGCTTACTTATGCCCGAAACCGGTTATCATTGTTTTCACGGTTTTCACCATGATCAGCACGTCGAGCCACAGCGAGAAGTTGCGGATGTAGTAGAAGTCATATTGCAGCTTGGTGCGGATATCGTCGATCTCGGCAACATGCCCCTGATTGACCTGCGCCCAACCCGATATGCCGGGGCGGACAACGTGGCGATAGCGATAGAACGGGATCTCGCCCTGATACCATTCGGAAAGCTGCGAAGCTTCGGGGCGCGGCCCGATCCAGCTCATCTGCCCGGCGAGGATATTGAGCACCTGCGGCAGCTCGTCGATCCGGCTGTGGCGCAGAAACCGGCCGAGCTTGGTGATGCGGCGGTCATTTTCCTGGGTGATGAACTGCTCGATCGCGCTTTGACCCTCCGCATCGCGGCGCGTCTTGTGATCCTCACGCATGGTGCGGAACTTGAACACGGTGAATTCGTGCCCGCGATAGCCCATGCGGCGCTGGCGGAACAGCACCGGGCCGGGACTGTCGATCTTGATGGCCAGCGCGGTTACGGCAAACAGCGGCAGCAGCATAACCAGCACCGGCAGCGCCACAACCCAGTCAAACGCCTGCTTGAACGATAGCAGCGATCCCATCGGCCCCAGCGCGCCAAAATTGTTTTCGGACAGGTGCTCAAGATCGGCGCGGCCGGTCAGCGATTCGTAGAGGTCTTTCGAATGGTACACGGGCACGCCCGCGAGGGTGAAATCGGCGAGCCGCGCTTCCCATGCATCCGCATGATCGAAGCGGAAATCGGCGACCACTGCATCGACCTTGTCGGGCAGGTCGCCATCTTTCAGCGGAACCAGCTCGATGCCCGAAAGCGCGTTGAACAGATTGACCCGCCCGCCTTTGACCATGCCGAGCACCAGCCGGGTCTTGCGCTGCGTCAGGGCGTAGACGAGAAAAAACCACAACACCGCAAGGCCGAAGCCGACGAACATCATAAGCCGCGAATATTCGATACGAAACAGCAGAATAGCCATGAAAGCCAGCGCGAACGAAGCGAAGAACCCTGGGATGATCCCCGAACTTTCGCGGGTTCCGGGCAGGTTGCTCACCGAGCGCTGGAGCCAGTATCCGGCAACCAGCGCGACGCCGCTGGCAATCGCGGTGTTGCGCGCGGCAATTTCATGCCAGCCCTCGGGCAGGTTGGCGGTGACCAGCAGATAGGGGGACACAACGCAGATAAACGCGGCGATCAGCAGTTGCACCACGGGGTGCAGCCACAGAATACGTCTCTGGAATCGCCGTTTTGAGACGTTCATCGACCAAGCTCTACCTGACAATGCATTGAAGTGAAACCAAACGCGCATTTGCCGCCCGATCGGTCGAGCGCGGCGCCCTATAGGGCAAAAAGTCCGCGTGCTGCAAACTTCGTGTAGCGCAAATGGCGATTAGGCGCGGCTGAACTGCATCCTGGGCCTTTGCATCAAAGGCACGCGCTCCTGTCTGGACCTGCGGACATTTAGGCCTTAACGCGGCCTTCGCCGACACAGCTTCACCTGCCAAAAGGCCGATAGTTCAATGCCGATACCCAGGCTTTTGCTGCCCGCCCGACACGGCGATTCGCGCGGCTGGTTCACGGAAAGCTATAACCGCCGCAAGCTCGCTGAGCTCGGCATTGGCGAGGATTGGGTTCAGGATAATCATTCTATGTCAGCCGCGCCCGGCACCCTGCGCGGGGTGCATTTTCAAACCCCGCCGCATGCGCAGGCCAAGGTCGTCCGCTGTCTGGTCGGGGCGATCTGGGATGTCGCGGTTGATCTGCGCGCCGGGTCGCCGACCTATGCCCGCTGGGTCGGGGCTGAGCTCACGGCGGCGCGCGGCGAGCAGCTTTATGTTCCTGCGGGCTTTGGCCATGGCTTCCTGACGCTCGGCGAAAACACCGAAGTTGCCTACAAGGCTTCGGACTATTATGCGCCCGAGGCCGATGCCGGATTTGCCTGGGATGATCCCGATATGGCGATTGCATGGCCGTTAGGGAACATAGGGCCGCTGGGCGACATGGAGCCGTCGCTGTCTGACCGTGATCGCGGGCTTCCGCATCTTGCCGGGTGGCAAAGCCCTTTCGCCTATGATGGCGAACCACTTGTCGAATTGGTGAACCCCTGATGCAGCACAAACGCATTCTCGTAACGGGCGGCGCGGGCTTCATCGGTTCTGCGGTGGTGCGCCAGCTGATCGCCGAAACCGAGGCAGAGGTCTGCAATGTCGACAAGCTGACCTATGCGGGAAATCTTTCCTCGCTGGGGCTGGCGGGCGCATCGCAGCGGCACCATTTCGTCCAGGCGGATATCTGCGATGGCGCGGCAATGGCGCAAGTCTTCGCCGATTTCCGCCCGCAAGCGGTGATGCACCTCGCGGCAGAAAGCCACGTTGATCGTTCGATCGATGGCCCGGCGGATTTCGTCCGCACCAATCTGGTCGGCACGTTCACCCTGCTCGACGCGGCGACCGCGCACTGGCGCGGGCTTGCGGACGCTGAGCGTTCCGCCTTCCGCTTCCATCATATTTCCACCGACGAGGTGTTCGGCTCGCTCGGCGATGCCGGGATGTTCACCGAAGACACCAGCTATGATCCCCGCTCGCCCTATTCGGCGACCAAAGCCGGCAGTGATCATCTGGTGCGTGCCTGGTATCACACGCACGGGCTGCCGGCGGTGCTGACCAATTGTTCGAACAATTACGGGCCCTATCATTTTCCCGAAAAGCTGATCCCGCTGGTGATCCTCAAGGCGATTTCCGGCGCGCCGCTGCCGGTTTATGGCGATGGCAGCAATGTCCGCGATTGGCTGCACGTTGAAGACCACGCCCGCGCGCTCCGGCTGGTGGTCAGCGAAGGCGTGCCGGGCGAAACCTATTGCGTTGGCGGCAATTCGGAACGCACCAATCTGCAGGTGGTTGAGGCGATTTGCGCTGAGCTTGACCTGCTGCGTCCGCGCGCAGACGGCAAGCGTTACGCCAGCCAGATCACATTCGTTGCTGACCGGCCGGGGCACGATTTCCGCTACGCGATCGACGCCAGCAAGATCGCGCGCGAGCTTGGCTGGACCCCGGCGGAGAGCTTCGAGTCCGGGATCGCCGGGACCCTGCGCTGGTATCTCGAAAATGAGGCGTGGTGGCGGGCTATCCAGGATGGTTCCTATCGCGGTGAGCGGCTTGGCCTTGCAAGCGACGCTGCAACCGATGGCTGAAAAATGGCTACTAACGGGCGGCACCGGTCAGCTGGGGCTGGCACTGCGCCGCAATCCGCCGCCGGGGGTGGAAATTTCCGCGCCCGGGCGGGATCTGCTCGATCTTGCTGCGCTGCCCGATCTGGCGCCGCTGCTCGAAGGCGTGCACGCCATCGTAAATTGCGGCGCCTACACGGCGGTCGACAAGGCCGAAAGCGAGCCTGAACTGGCACAGGTGATCAATGGCGAGGCGCCCGGAAAGCTGGCGCAGGCCGCGGCGCGCGCTGACATTCCCATCATCCACGTTTCAACCGACTATGTCTTTGCCGCCGATGGCGTTGGCCCATGGAGCGAAGACGCGGCGATCAATCCCGCGTCGGTCTATGGCCGCAGCAAGGCCGATGGCGAGGCTGCCGTGCGCGCATCGGGCGCGCGCCACGCGATTGTCCGCACGGCTTGGGTGGTGAGTGCCGATGGCCAGAATTTCGTCAGGACCATGCTCCGGCTGGGTGCCGCCCGTGATGAACTTCGCGTTGTCAATGATCAGCGGGGAACCCCGACTGCCGCCGCCGATTTCGCGCTCGCGCTCGCGGCCATAACCCAGCGCTTCACTGCCGATCCGCAGCGGCAATCGGGCACATGGCATTGCACGAACGCGGGTGAAACCACATGGCACGGGCTGGCCGCGCAGATATTCGCCAGCGCCGCAACACAGGGCCTCAAGGTTCCCACTGCGCTCGAAGCCATCACCACCGCCGAATATCCCACCCCCGCACGCCGCCCGGCCGATTCGCGGCTTGACTGCACAAAGCTCGCTGGCGACTTTGGCATTCGCTTGCAGCCATGGCAGGATGCGGTCGAGGCAATCGTCGGGCAACTGGCGGCAAAGGAACAGGCACGATGAAAGGCATCATTCTCGCAGGCGGCGCAGGCTCGCGGCTGCATCCGGCAACGCTGGCGGTGAACAAGCAACTGCTGCCGGTTTATGACAAGCCGATGATCTACTTCCCGCTATCGACGCTGATGCTCGCAGGCGTGCGCGAGGTGCTGATCATCTCCTCGCCCGAATATATCGACAACTACCGCCGCCTGTTCGGATCGGGCGAGCAATATGGCCTCGCGATCAGTTATGCCGAACAGCCGCGCCCTGAGGGCCTTGCCCAGGCATTCCACATCGGCGCGGACTTCATCGATGGCGGCCCGGCGAGCCTGGTTCTGGGCGACAACCTGTTTTACGGCGCAGGTCTTCCCGAAATGCTCACCCGCGCGCGGGAGCGGGCTTTGGCGGGGGCGGCGACGGTGTTTGGCTACCACGTTGAGGACCCGACGGCTTACGGCGTGGTCGAGCTCGATGGCCACGGCAAGGCCTTGTCGCTGGAGGAAAAGCCCGCGCAGCCCAAATCAAGCTGGGCGGTGACCGGGCTCTATTTCTACGATGCGCGCGTTACCGACATCGCGCGCGAGGTGAAGCCATCGGCGCGTGGCGAGCTGGAGATTACCGATCTCAACCGCATCTATATGGAACTTGGCGCGCTCAACGTTGAACGCATGGGGCGCGGCTATGCCTGGCTCGATACCGGGACGCATGACAGCCTGCTCGAGGCGGGCGAATTCGTCCGCACGCTCCAGCGGCGGCAGGGCATCCAGCTCGCCTGCCTTGAGGAAATTGCCTGGCAAAACGGCTGGATATCTGACGCGCAGCTGCGCGAACGCGGCGCGTTTTTCGGCAAGACCAGTTATGGCCAGTTTCTGCTGCGGCTGCTCGATGCTGACCGCGTGACCGGATGAGCTTGTCTGCGCCTGCGGCTGGGCCTGCGCCTGCACCTGCGGCTGGGCCTGTCGGGCGGCCTGCCCCGGCGCGGGCACCGGGGGTGCTCTACATCAGCTATGACGGCATGCTTGAGCCGCTCGGGCAGAGCCAGGTAATCTCCTATCTTGAACTGCTCGGCGGCGATGCCCGGCTGCATATTCTGAGCTTTGAAAAGCCTGCTGACTGGGCTGATGTGGCGCGCCGTGGGGCGCTGGCCGAGCGGCTGGCGCGCGCCCATATCACCTGGCATCCGCTGACCTATCACAAGGCGCCAACGCTGCCCGCAACACTGTTCGATATTGCCCAGGGGCTGGCGGTGGCAACATGGCTGGCGGCGCGGCACGGGCTGCGCATTGTTCATGCACGAAGCTATGTCCCGGCGCTGATCGGCTGGCTCGTCAAGCTGCTCACCGGCGCGCGGCTGATATTCGATATGCGCGGGTTCTGGGCGGATGAGCGGGTTGATGGCGGCATCTGGCCGGCGGGCGGCGGGCTCTATCGCGGGGTCAAACGGATCGAGCGCGTTATGCTGCGCGGGGCGGATCATATTGTCACGCTGACCCATGCTTCGGTTGGTGTGATCGCCAAGCTCGGCGGACCGCGCCCGGCACCCATTACCGTGATCCCCACTTGTGCCGATCTTGATCGGTTCTCTAGTGTGCCGGGCGCGGCCAGGGTGGCGCCGTTCACGCTCGGCTATGTCGGTTCGATCGGCACCTGGTATCTGTTCGATGAAGTGCTCGCCTGCTTCCGCCTGATCCGCGAGCGGCGGCCCGAGGCGAAGATGCTGGTGGTCAATCGCGGCGAGCAGGCGCTGGTCCGCAGTTCGATGGCCGCTGCCGGAATTCCTGAAAGCGCGGTGGAGATCACCGCCTGCGACCACGCAGGCGTGCCGGCGATGATCCGCCGGATGAGCGCGGGGGCAGCGATAATTCGCCCGGTGTTTTCCAAGCTCGCTTCTGCGCCGACCAAACTCGCCGAATATCTCGGCTGCGG
>JANLOZ010000292.1:0-10849 GCA_031366845.1 Novosphingobium sp.
CTGCACGCTGGCGGGAAGCCTTGCCCTCGCCGATGCGCCACCATCGCCCCACTGGCGGCTCGGCCCGGCCAAACTGCACTTGCACGAATCCGCGCTGCCCGACTTTGACGAAACCGTCGCCTTCATCGCCGCCGCCCATGCTCAGGGGCGCGGGTTAGCCTCGCATTGCACCACCGAGACCGAGCTGGTTTTCACTCTCGCCGCGCTCGATGCTGCCGGGCCTTTGCGTGGCGACCGGATCGAACACGCCGGCATCGCCCGCGATGACCATATCGCGATGATCGCCGCGCTGGGGCTCGCGGTGGTGAGCCAGCCACACTTCATCGCCGAACGCGGTGACCAATATCTTGCCGACGTCGAACCAAACCTTCACCCCGCGCTTTACCGGCTGCGGAGCTTTATTGCGGCCGGAGTGCCCCTCGCCGCCGGAAGCGATGCACCATTTGGCTCTCTCGATCCATGGGAGGCGATGGCGGCAGCGGTGTCACGGCGCACCGGCTCTGGCCAGATCATGCAGGCGGACGAAGCCTTGACGCCCGAGCAGGCGCTGTCGCTCTACCTTGCCGATCCGGCTGACCTTACGCGCCAGCGCCACATTGCCGTGGGCGAACCCGCTGATCTGTGTTTGCTCTGCTGCGCATGGTCCGAAGCGCGCGACCGGCTAGGATCAGCTGATGTCGCCGCCACTTTCGTCGCTGGCAGGGCCATCGGCAATCGCATCGATCAGCCCCCAATCGAGCGCCAACCGCGCTGACAGGCGCTTGCCCGAAAGCACCAGTTCCGCCGTGCGTTGTCGGCCAATCCGCCGGGTCAGCGACACGCAGCCCCCTGCCCCCGGGAGCAGCCCCATCGCCAGCTCGGGTAGCTGAAACCATGCGTTCGGGGTTGCGGTAATGCGGCGGGCAAATGCCGCGAGTTCGAGCCCCGCCCCAAGGCAGGCCCCTTGCACATGCACCGCAATTTTCGCGCCGCACCGCGCCGCCCAGTTCGCTGGAAGCGTTTGCTGGCGGATGGCATGGGCTATTGCCGGATCGCGGGTGGTGCCGAATTCCGGCAGCTCTGCGCCGAGCGAAAAGCTGCGCCCTTGCGCGCGCAGGTTCACGCGTGTGATTTCATCATCGATGCAAGCCAGTTGCAATGCTTCGGCAAGGCCATCGCGCATCGCAACATCGATGGCATTGCCGGCTTCAGGGCGGTCAAGCACGATCGAAAGCCGGACCTCATCGCGCATCATCCGCACCCGCCCCGGCGGCGCTGCCGCAGGCTGTGCCGGGCGATTTGCCAGCCAGGCGGCATGCTCCGCACTCCCCTGCAGAACCCCATAGGCAAGCGATTCCGCGACCAGCCCCGCCTCCAGCGAGAGCGAAGGCAGCAAGCGCAAAAGCTGTACCAGCACCGCCGCCGCCCCGGCATTTGCGCTGATCGAAGCCAGCATCTGCTCGGCCGACTTGCGATCCGGAACCACCGCGTCAGCCAGTCCCGCTGCACCGCCCTGGCGATCACCGACTGCGATCACCGGACAGGGCGGGAGTTTGGCCACTCCGCCCGACGGTCCTGATTCGTTCGCATCGATGAACAGGCACGGGCTGCGCACGTGTAAATCCATCTGGCAAATTTCCGACAGTTTTATGGCAAGATTGTCAAACTGCATTTCGAATTTTTACCCCGAGGTTTGCGTGAGTTAGCTGCACAATAGTAAGAATATTTTGCACCTGCGAAGACCATGCCGCAGTGCAAAAACGAGCATATCTCATTTTTTAATTGACAGGCTAATAATCCGCGCTGATCATGTGTTCAAATATAACGAGGAGAAGGATCATGGTGGCGATGTCTGGTTCATCCAACAAGGCGAAGATTGCGAAGCGGGTAATCGAAGTTCTCGATTATTTCGACGATGATCACCGGGAGGCGACTGTGATGGACATTGTCCGCCGCTACAATCGCCCGCAGTCGAGCACCTCGGAACTACTCTCCAGTCTCGTCGATCTCGGCCTGCTTTATAAAGATGCGTTCTCGCGTTCGTACAGCCTGTCTCCGCGCGCCGCTCTGCTCGGCGCGAACGGCCAGACCGGGACGGTCCGCGATGGCCGCATCGTTCGCCTGCTCGATCGGCTCGCTGCCCAGACCGGGCTTGCTGTGGCGCTTTACGGCATGGTCGGGCTTAATGTGCAGATCGTCTCATGGCGTTCGTCAGCCCGGCCGATGAATGCCAAGGCCCGTGCGATCCATGGCGGCTTGCAGGAACCGCTGATCGAATCGGCGATTGGCTGGATGATGCTGGCGACCATCCCGCACCCGCGCTGTGACGGCGTTGTCCGCCGCCTGATCGCGGAAGCCGCCGATGACCGCAAGGTGCCTTTCGCCGAAATGAACCTGCGCCTGCAACGCTGCCGCGACACGCAAAGTGCCGTCGGCCCCGCCGGTTTCGGATCGGGCGTTGAAGTTGCCGGCCTGCTGCTTCCGGGGCAACCCGAAGAGCATCCGCTCGCCATCGGCTTGCTCTATGGCGCTGATCAGCAGCTCAATTCAGACAGCCTGATCGAATGCATTCAAGAAGCCATTGCCAATTGCCTGCTGGGCGAAGAGGCCAATCCGCCGCGCCTGGAAGCGCTGCCTAACGCCGCCTGAATTCGTTCGGGCGTAGCTTGGTAAGAAGGATTTTTGGCGCGGCTGTGCGCCTGCTGGAGATTTCAGAGCATGGATGACATTTTGGGCTACACGGGCAAACGCGTGATCGTAACCGGCTGCTTTTCAGGCATGGGCGAGGCGGCGGCGCGGCTGCTGATAGACCTTGGCGCCGAAGTGCATGGCTTTGACTACAAAGCCTGCGAACTGCCGCTGGCGAGCTTCACCCAGGTCGATCTGCGCGATCCTGGCTCGATTGAAGCCGGTGCTGCTGCGGTCGGCGGCAAGGTTGATGCGCTGTTCAACTGCGCCGGCCTGCCCAACGGCTCGTTCGATCCGATGGACGTGATGAAGGTCAACTTCATCGGCCTGCGCCATCTGACCGAAGCAGTCCTGCCGCTGATGGGTGAAGGGGCGGCCATCGCTTCAATCGCCTCAACCGGTGGGCTCGGCTGGAGCCGCCGCATCCCCACAAATATGGAAGTCGCCACCAGCAAAGGCTGGCAGGGCGCGATCGATTGGTGCGCGGCGAATGGGGAAACCGTGGCCGAAGGCTATGCGTTCTCGAAGGAAAACGTCATCGTCTGGACGCAATACATGGGCGCGCAGCTGATCAAAAGGGGCATCCGCATCAACTGCACCCTGCCTTCGCCGACGCAAACGCCGATGATGGCTGATTTCGTCAAGAATTCGGGGCAAGACGTGATCGAGGCGGCGACCCAGCCGATGGGGCGTTATTCGACGCCCTATGAACAGGCCGCGCCGCTGGTGTGGCTCAACAGCAAGTTTGCGACCATTGTAAATGGCGTCGTGCTGCCGGTTGATGGCGGCTTCATGGGGGGCATTCCGACCGGACAGGTTGACCTCAGTCGAATGATGCGCCGGGCGAAGTGATCGGCGAGATGCCCGCGCCACACGCGCCGTGGCGTTCTTCGCGGCCCTCAAACGCAGGCGCGATGAATGAAACGGCCTGTTGCCTTTTGAGCACAGTCAGGCAGAAATAACTGAACGCCTGTTCAATGCAGGCCGATTGCCCTTTGCATGCAAACAAAGTCGTGGAATTCTGCGGCGAATAAAAGAATTCGGTGTATCGAATCAGGTCTCCAAAATGGGGATCGCTTGGGAGGGAATAATCATGCGGATAAATGCGCTGACGAAATCGATTCTGCTCGGCTCAACCATGCTGTGTCTGGCAACACCCGTTTTTGCTGCGGCAGAAGCGCCTGCGAAAGCCGCCGAAGCGGCTGCCGCCCCTGACGAAGATGGCAACAACATCGTCGTCACCGCCCGCCGCGTTGAAGAAAAGCTGCAGGACGTGCCGATTTCGATCACGGTGCTCTCGGCGGCCAAGCTGGCGAACAACAACATCACCAGCGCCAAGGATATCGCGACCTATACCCCGGGCCTGACCACCAATAACCGCTTCGGCTCTGACAACACCACCTGGACGATCCGCGGCTTCACGCAAGAGCAACGCACCACCGCCACGGTCGGCACCTATTTCGCCGATGTGGTTGCACCGCGCGGGTCTGGCGCCACACAGGGCGGCGATGGCGCGGGGCCGGGCAATCTGTTTGATCTGGCCAATGTGCAGGTTCTGAAAGGCCCGCAAGGCACGCTGCAAGGCCGCAATTCCACCGGCGGCGCGGTGCTGCTGGTTCCCAGAAAGCCGACTGACAAACTCGAAGGCTATCTTGAAGGATCGGTTGGCAATTACCGGATGAACCGCATTCAGGGCGTCATCAATCTGCCTTTGGCTGATACCCTGCGCGCGCGTTTTGGATTCGATCACATGCGCCGTGATGGCTATCTGCAGAACGTCGGCAAAATCGGCTTTGGCCCCTATGGCGATGCCGGTGGCAGTATTGATTATTGGGCGGTGCGCGGCAGCCTGGTCTGGGATGTTACTCCGGACATCGAGAACTACACCGTCGCGACCTATTCGCATTCCAGAAGCACGGGCGTGATTCCCAAGATCACCCAGGCATTCTTCCGCGATCCCTACACGGGCGCGGCGGGTATCACTGGCACTACTGCGGCAGCCAACGCTTTTGAAGCTGCGGGAACAGCTGTATCGGGTATCATCACCAGCAATGGTGCTGTGGCCCTGAACCAGGTGGCCTATGAACTTGCGGCATGTAAGGGCAATTTCTGGTGCGTTTCCAACTCGACTTATGATTCGCGTTCTGAATCACGCACTTGGCAGGCGATCAACACGACCACCTTTCACGCCAGCGACAATCTGACGATCAAGAACATCGCGAGCTATGGCAGGTTCATCGGCGATACCTCGCTTGACCTGTTCGGGCTTTACAATCCGCGCGGGGTTGCCGGGTTCAACGGCAATGGCTCGACCAATCTCGATGCCGTCGGCGGGCCGCTGTTTGTTCGCAACTTTGCAGCAACGCGGGCACCAACGGGCATTCATACCAACGCCGAATCGAGCTTCGTCGAAGAACTGCAATTCCAGTGGCACGGCGACAAGTTCAATTGGCAGGGTGGCCTGTACATGGAAAACAGCGATCCTGCCGGGCTTTCCGGAACCGGCGCACCTTCGCAGACGCCGTGCGGACCGCTCGGCAGCACCGTACCAACAGGCGATGTTGCGTTTCAAGTCGATGCGCAGACTGTCTGTCTGGCTACCGGAAACCAGGCCAACTCGCTCGGCCGTCTCGGCCTTTCGCTCACCAGCAACTATTTCCGCGGCCGGGCCATTTACTGGCAGGGCATCTATGCGCTGACCGATCAGATCAAGCTGACAGGCGGTATCCGTTATACATGGGATACGATGCGCAGCGATTTTCAGGTGATGAACCTGCGCTACTACACAAACACCATAAACAGCGGCAACAACGGCAAGACCCTTACAATTCCGGGCTTCAACACAACTCTGCCCGGACTTAATCAGGGCGTTGGCTTCTGCGCGAACACCGTGAAGTTCGGCAATCCCGCCAATACTGCTGATGGCAATGCCGGCACTGCGGCGGGATTCTTCCCCGCAGCCGACGCCTATAACCAGTGCAAGGAAAGCCACACCGTAAAGACGAGCGCGCCGACCTGGCTGCTCGGTCTGGACTTCAAACCCGCCGACAACATCCTGCTCTATGGCAAGTATTCGCGTGGCTATCGTCAGGGCGGCGTGGCTTCATTCGGCCTCGATCAGGTGCAGGATTACGACAAGGAAAAAGTCGATACGTTTGAAATCGGCGCCAAGACGAGCTGGCATGGTTCGATGCCGGGCTATTTCAACATCGCGGCGTTCCACAACAACTTCACCAATCAGCAGCTTCAGATCGGCATTCAGTGCAATCCGACTTCGGCCTGCCCGCAGACCACGGCGATCCTCAATGTCGGCAAGTCAACGTTGCAAGGGCTTGAGATCGAGGCCGGTATCAGCCCGTTCGAAGGCTTCAGGCTTGAAGCAAGCTATGCCTACCTGAAGACCAAGATCGTCGATCTCGTTGATCCCACTACCTATATCCTTGCGCGCAACAACACGCTGGCTGGCCTCGACCTGCGGCCGTTGCCAATCGGGACAGAAATACCCAATGCCCAGCCGCACAAGCTGGTACTGAGCGCAAGCTACAGGTTGCCGTTCGATGAAAGCGTTGGCAAAATCACTTTGGGTGCAACCTGGGTCTATTCGTCGGCCTATCGCGCCGTTGCTGATCCGGGTGTTCTGAAAGTCGGCAGTTGCATCAACATTACCCAGCCCTCGACCCCCGCAGGCGCGAATGCTGCCAATATCACCACCAACACAAACCTGTTGTCTTGTCAGGCGCAAAAGCCAGATGCCTACGCCAGCACTTACGGTGTTCTGCCAAGCTCAAAGGTGCTCAACCTCAACGTGAATTGGGAAAATGTTGCTGGCCTTCCAATCGATGCTGCCTTCTTCATGACCAACGTTACCAACGCAAAGACCTACCTGCATGCCAACGTGCAGACCGGAAACACCGGCGGATTCCTGTCCAACATCATCGGCGAACCGCAAATGTTTGGCTTCCGCGTGAAGATCAAGTTCGGCAGCTAGACGCCCGACAAATTGAACCTCAAAGCGGGGCGGGTTGCGAAGGCGGCCCGCCCCCGTTCTTTGTCCTTGGCCCGGTGCCCACGCCAATCGCCAAGGCGATTGCTGCACAAAGCGATTGCTCGGCCCTGCCCTGATGTGTTGGGGTTATCGGAACTCCCCAGGAAGGGCTTGCGATGAATTTTGATCTCACCGACGAACAGGAAATGGTGCGCGATACTTTTGCGCGGTTCCTCGATGAGCACAGCTCGACCGCACGGGTGCGGGCAGCGATGGGTGCTGAAAACGGTTCTTCCGGGTTCGATGCCGCGTTGTGGACTGGCCTCGCCGAACTTGGCGCGCTGGCACTTCGCGTGCCCGAGGTAGCAGGCGGGCTTGGCCTTGGCCTGTTCGATGCGGTTTTGCTGATGGAAGAGGCCGGGCGCAGGCTCGCCTCCGGGCCGCTCGCCGAAGCACTGGTTTCCGCGCGCCTGCTCGCGCAGCTTGGCGGGGATGCGCAAGCCGGCCTGCTCGGACGCGTGGTCGGCGGCCAAGCGGTGGTGACGATCGCGCTCGCCGATTGCGCCGTCCAGCCCAGGCAGTGGATCGCCGGCGGGCTGGTGGCCGATGCCGTGATTGCGCGGCGCGGCGATGATATCGTGCTTGTAACTGTACCTGCAATCGCGCGCGTGGCAGAGGCGAACCTCGCCTCCACTCCCATCGCCGAGATCGATCTTGGCGCGCTCGAAACCACCGTGATCGCCAGCGGGGCTGATGCCCTCGCCACATTCGCCGCCGGGATCGAGGAATGGAAGCTGCTGATCGCCGCTGCGCTCGCCGGGCTCGGCCGTGAATCGCTGCGGCTCGCCGCTGCTTATGCTTGCGAGCGCAAGGCTTTTGGTCAGCTTATCGGCACGTTTCAGGGCATTTCACATCCTTTGGCTGACCGGCTGTGTGATGTTGACGGCGCAAAGTTTCTTGTGTGGAAGGCAATCCGCGACATTTACGATGGTTCGAGCGAAGCCGGGCCGACAATCAGCCTCGCACTCGCCTATGCGGCGGAGGCTGCGGCAACGAGCTGCGCGCAGGCGCTGCACACTTTCGGCGGCTATGGGCTCACGACCGAATATGACATCTTCCTTTTCAACTTGCGCGCCAAGGCCTGGCCGCTGGTCATCGGCGATCCGCAATTGCTGATCGAGGAAGCCGGACGGCGGCTCTATGCCGGCGAGCAGACCGCGCTTCCCGACAGCGGCGATGTCCCGATTGATTTTGACCTGGGCGAGGAAGCGCGCGCGGTCTGCGAAGAAATCGCCGCGCTGTTCGATGCCCATGTGACAGATGAAATGCGCGCGAAATTCCACTATTCGTGGGAAGGTTACGTCCCCGAAGTGCATAAGATGCTGGCCAATAACAATCTGCTGTTCCCCGGCTTTCCCAAGCAGATTTCCGGCCGCAACATCCCGCCCTATGCCCGCATCGCGGCGATGGGGGAACTGGAGCGGCAGGGCTATAACACCCCCGGCGCGAACGTCGCGGCGATGGTGTCAATGATGATCGACAAATACGGCAGCGATGAACTGAAGGAAGAAGTGCTGCCGCGGATCACCGGCGGCGATGTGCTGTGCAGCCTCGGCTATTCTGAGCCGGGATCAGGATCCGACGTATTTGCCGCGCAATGCAAGGCGACGCCCGACGGAAACGGCTGGCGGATTGATGGCACCAAGATGTTCACCAGCGGCGCCAACCTGGCCGACTATGTCCTGATGCTGTGCCGGACCAATTCCGATGTCGCCAAGCACAAGGGACTGACGATGTTCATCGTGCCGCTGAAAGCCGATGGCATCACCATCCAGCCGGTTTACACCTTTCAGGACGAGCGCACCAACATCACCTTCTATGATGGGGTGCACATTCCCGATTCGTGGCGGCTGGGCGAGGTTGACGGCGGCGTCCGCACAATGAGCGCGGCCTTGGAAATGGAACACGGCGGCGGCTTTTCGAAAATCATCAAACAGATGCTCCATGCTGCCGAAGAGCTTTGCCGCGAAATCCAGCTTGGCGGCAGACCGCTGATCGACCACACCCACGCACAGGTCCGGCTCGCCCGCACCGCCGCGCACCTGTGGATCTCGGATATGCTGACCTACCGGGCGCAGTGGTCAAGCGTGGAAAAGAAGCCGACCTTTGCCTTCGGTCCGATGTCGAAGATGTATTCGTCCGAAAAGTTTCAGAGCGATTCGCGCGATCTGCTCGATCTGACCGCGCCGCTATCGCTGTCAAAGCGCGCAGGGGCTGCGGCTTTGATCAACCAGTGCTATCGCCATGCGCAAGGCACGACGATTTATGGCGGCACCAGCGAAGTGCACCGCTCGATGGTCGCCGAAAAAGGGCTTGGCCTGCCCCGCACGCGTGGTTGAGGACTGGAACAAATGAGCGAAGATGCCCCCCATCTGCTGACCGAGGAAACTGGTGACGGCATTCTCATCGCCACGCTCAACCGGCCCGACAAGCTCAATGCACTCAGCCGTCAGACGATGGACCTGCTCACCGATGCAGTGCTGCACTTCCGCGATAGTCCGGCGCTGAAAGTCTTGCTGATCCGCGCGACGGGGCGCTATTTTTCCTCGGGCGCGGACCTTGTTGGCGGCAACCAGAACAAAATTTCCCCCACCCCGCACACCGCCAGCGGCATCCGCGAAAACCACCGGCTCAATCTCAACAACATGCAGCAGTTGTGGGACGAGATGGAGCATATCGAAAAACCGATTGTCGTTGCGCACCACGCCAAATGCGTTGGCGGCGGGCTGGAGATGTCGCTTTCCTGCGATTTCCGGCTGGCTGCAGCGAGCGCCTCTTACGCCTTTCCCGAAGGACTGTTCGGCGTGCTCCCGGCATCGGGCGGCGTCTCGCGCCTCACCCGCATCTGCGGTCCGCACTGGGCGCGCTGGCTGATCATGGCGAACAAGCCCGCACCGGCCGACATGGCCTTTACCATGGGGCTGGTGCATCAGGTTTTCCCCGACCAGAGCTTTGAAACTGATGTGATGGATTTCTGCCAGCACCTCGCCAGGCAAAACGGCGAGCAGATGGGTTCAGCCAAGGTCGCCATCGAGCTCTGCGCCGATCTGGGCCCGGGTATGGGCCGCCATGTCGAGCGCATGGCCAATTCAGCGCTGATGCAGAACCCCGATTATCTGGCCGGCGTGGCCAAATATATGAGCAAGTTTCAGGGCTAGCAAGTTTCTGGGCTGAGGCCTGCACCTTCGCGCAATCGCGTTTCCCCTGCCCTTTGAGGGAGGAGGAGCAAAGAAAAACTGCGCAGGCATCGGCGAAAGTCAACCCCGCGCAGCGTTCCGGCTGTCGCGGATTGCCAGCACCAGCAATCGGCTGAGCGGATCGACGACGTTGGTGTTGCGGGCACCAAATTCGCGCTCGATGAAGCGCGGGGTTACCGGATCAGTCGCCACGGTCACCGCACGTTCAATGCCGGTCATCAGGATCGATGCCATATCGCCCGCCGCATTGCTCAGCGGCTCGCCGGGCAGCCCCAGCTGCTTTCTGAACATGGCAATCATCGGTTGGGCCGAACGGACGCGGGCTGACATCATCCGCTCATCGTACTGATCGGCCATCGAGTTGCGCAGGTGGAGAATGCGCGAATGCTTGGTCCAGAAAGCGAAATAGGCTTCGATGAATGTGCGGCATTCCTGCTCAAGCCGGTCGTCCTCCCAATAATCGGCAAGCAAGCGGAAAAAGCCCTGATCCTCCCCGCCTTGCTGCATCACCGGTTCGAGCACCGCCAGAAGCAGTTCGGTCAGATCGGCAAAATAGACATAGAGCGAGGTCATGCCGAGCGACGCCCGCCGCGCCACGGCGCTCAGCGAAATGGGCGCGTCGCCGCTTTCATCGATCAAGGCAATGGCGGCGGCGAGAATCCGCTCGCGGGTCTGCTGCCCCTTGCGGCCGAGTTTCTGCCCGTTGAGGTTGTGGCTGATCGCCTCGCGGTCAGCCTTAACTGCGCGCCTGACCGGTATTACAGCACTGCCTTCGATCACATCGACCGTTGCCACCCTTGACCCCCAGATTCCGGCGCCCGCTTCATGGCGGCGCGCCCTGATAAATTCAGCCGGCTATGGCAATCAGCTTTGGCTCGAGCAGTTCCTCGATGCCTTCCACGCCCCATTCACGCCCGACGCCGCTGGCTTTCATGCCGCC
>JANLOZ010000293.1:0-3106 GCA_031366845.1 Novosphingobium sp.
GGCAGGCGTGGCGGCAACGCGGGCGGCGATGCCGGGGTTTGCCGCAAGCCACTTGTCGCGCCGTTCGGGCGAGCGGTTGTAGATCGTCAGAACATGGCCTGCGGTGCCGAGATGGCGGGCGATTGGCCCGCCCATCACGCCGAGGCCGATAATCGAAACGTTGCGGGGTTCAGTCATGCAGGTCTTGTTAGCGGCAATTGCGCGCCGCGCCAGCCCCCGGTATTGGCCTGTCGCATGGATTTGACCATCACCCCTCGCTTGCGCCGCCTCGCGCTGATGACCTTTTGCGCAGCGGTGCTGTTCGCCGTGACGATGGCGCTGCTGCCCAAGCCGCCAAAATTCGCGGGCGATGAATTCGGTGACAAGTTCCACCATATTCTGGCCTTCGCGGTGATGACCGGGCTGGGGCTGATGGCCTTCGCTTGGGAAAATCGCTGGCGGCTGGCCGAGCGGCTCTCGTTCCTTGGCGCGATGATCGAGGTGGCGCAGGCGATTCCGGCTTTGCACCGTGACTGTGATATCCGTGACTGGGTGGCTGATAGTCTGGCGATTGTGGTTGTCACTTTACTCGCGACATTGCTGGTGCATTGGCGGCAGGCCAGGGCCGTGCGCCAATAGCGGTTTTCAAGCCGCCCGCTTTCCTCTACGGCGCGCCCACGATGGACCAGATCACCAGCCCGCCCGTTGCAGCGCCTGCGCTGCTGACCCACACCGACATCCTGCGCGCGGCAGAGCGGATTGACGGCGCGGTAATTCGCACATCTACCGAATATTCAAAGACGCTGTCGATGATAGCCGGGGCGGAAATCTGGCTGAAGTTTGAAAACCTCCAGTTCACCGCTTCGTACAAAGAGCGCGGTGCGCTGAATGCCCTGCTGCAGCTTACCGATGAGCAAAAGGCGCGCGGGGTGATCACGGCTTCGGCGGGTAATCACGCGCAGGGGCTGTCATACCACGGCACCCGGCTGGGCGTGCCGGTGACCATCGTCATGCCGATCACCACACCGACGGTAAAGGTGATGCAGACCGAGGCGGTGGGCGGCAAGATTGTGCTGCACGGCGAGAGTTTTGACGATGCTTCGGCGCAGGCGCGCAAGCTTGAAAACGAACTGAGGCTGACTTTCGTCCATCCGTTCGATGATTTTCATGTCATGGCAGGGCAGGGCACCGTCGCACTCGAACTGCTCGAAGATGCGCCCGATATCGATACGCTGGTGATACCGATTGGCGGCGGCGGGTTGTCTTCAGGCATGGGCACCTATGCCCGCGCGGTGCGGCCCGACATCAAGCTGGTGGGAGTCGAGGCGGAGCTGTTCCCGTCGATGTACAACCTGCTGCGCGGCGAGAATCTGCCGATCGGCGGCGATACCCTGGCCGAAGGCATCGCGGTGTTCGAGCCGGGCAAGAAAACGTCGCGCGTTCTCGAAGGGCTGCTCGATGATTTCGTGCTGGTCAGCGAGGCGCAGATGGAATCGGCGCTGGCGCTGCTGGTGCAGATCGAAAAAACCGTGGTTGAAGGGGCAGGCGCAGCGGGCCTCGCAGCCGTGCTCGCCAATCCCGAAATGTTCGCCGGTCGCAAGGTCGGCATTGTCCTGACCGGCGGCAATATCGACACGCGCCTGCTCGCCAATGTGTTGCTGCGCGATCTGGCGCGGTCGGGCCGTCTGGCGCGGCTGCGGCTTTCGATGCAGGACCGTCCCGGCTCGCTCTACAAGGTCGCCAAGATCTTCCACGAGCACAACGTCAACATCATCGAAGTGTGGCACCAGCGGATTTTCACCAGTCTGCCCGCCAAGGGACTGGTCACCGATATCGAATGCGAAGCGCGCGACAAGGCGCAGCTGGAGACGTTGGTTCTGGGGCTTCGCGCTGCGGGATTTGAAGTCAGCCCGGTTGAACTGAACTAGGTTCGGGACGCGCGCGTTTTCGCACCCGTAAAAACACCCATGTGCAAAATAACCCGGCCTTAACCCTAATTGATGGTTAAAGCCCTTTTCGCATCGGGCCGGTGCAGGCATAGTGCCCCTGTTGTTGCTGCGCGATGGGCGTGGCGGCGTGGCAGCCGCGATGGGCGTGGCGGCGTGGCAGAGGGACGTGAAGCACCGTGAATGCACCTGTTCGCTTTCCGCGCTTCTTTGTCACGAGCCCCAGCCCGTGTCCGTATCTTCCGGGCAAGAGCGAGCGCAAGGTGTTCACCGAGCTCAAGGGCCCGCACGCCGATACGCTCAACGATGCGCTTGGCCGCATCGGCTTTCGCCGCAGCCAGAACGTGGCTTACCGGCCTTCGTGCCTCGATTGTTCGGCCTGCGTTTCGGTGCGGGTTGTGGCGAGCGAATTCCGGCCATCGGGAACCCAGCGGCGCAATATCAAGGCGAATGCCGATCTGGTGGTTACCGAATGCCGGTCATGGTCAACGGTCGAGCAATATGAGCTGCTGCGGCGTTATCTGGCGGCGCGGCACCCCGGCGGCGGCATGATGGCGATGGACGATGTCGATTTTGCCGACATGGTTGAACACACCCCGGTGACCACCGGCATTCTCGAATACCGCGAGCCTTCACCCGATGGCGTGCGGCCCGGACGGCTGGTGGGCGCTTGCCTGACTGACCGGCAGGGCGACGGGCTGTCGATGATCTATTCGTTCTACGATCCCGATCATGAATGCCGCCCGGGGCTGGGCAATTTCATCATCCTCGATCACATCCGGCGGGCGGCAGAGGCGCAGCTGGCCTATGTTTACCTCGGCTATTGGGTGCAGGGTTCGGCGCGGATGCAATACAAAGTCCGCTACCGCCCGCTCGAACGGCTAAGCCGCGAAGGCTGGCACCGGATGGACGATGCCGAACAGGATGCGCTGATCGAAGCTGCTGTGCAGACCAAACGCGAGGAGCTTGCCCTCGGCGGCAAGGACGGGCTGATCGGGGCTGAGGCGCGTTTCCGGGTGGTGTGAAGAGAAGATTGGTTCGCGCGGAGGCGCGGAGACGCGGAGAAGTTTCGCTGCGCCGCAGACCTTTTTCTCCAAAATCCACGTTCCGTCTTGAAGCGAGGTGAGAGATCAAGCGCGGCTTCGCCGCATGGCCCAAGACTCTCCGCGTCTCCGCGCCTC
>JANLOZ010000298.1:0-4279 GCA_031366845.1 Novosphingobium sp.
CGCGCTCACCCCCATGGTATCCGAGCCATGCTGGCGCACGACGATCACCAGCGCGACACCAAAAGCAGCAGCGAGCACAGGCAGCCACCTGGTCGGCACCCGGCGCAGCAGCAGCGCGTGGAGGAAGTTGGCGATAACCTCCCAGAACAGCGTCCACTGCGGGCCGTTGAGGCGATAGAACGGACCCGAACCGGTCAGCGATGGAATCATCGCCAGATCAAGCGCCAGCCAGGTGAGCAAGGTGACCGGCTCAACATTGCCGATATAAACTGCGCGCGCCACCGCCACGCCTGCGCCCACTGCGACCAGTGGCCACAACCGCACAAACCGTGCCTTGGTAAAGGCAAAGGCACCCACCCCGGCGTTGAGCTTCTTCTCGGTCGATACGGCCAGCACAAAACCGCTGAGCAGATAGAACAAGTCCACCATCAGATAGCCCCGCGCGAGCGGACCGTGGCTGTGGAACACCAGTTGCAGATGGTAGCCCATGATAATCAGCGCCGCGAACCCGCGCAGGCCATCAAGCTGGAACAGACGCGGGGCGTGGACCGGATTTGCCACAGCTTCAGACATTGCCCTGCTTCCCCGTTTTGCTTTGTGTGCGCATTTTTCAGGGCGTCCCCCGCCCCTGTCCAGCAAGGTTAGCGGCGAGGGCGGCTCAAGGAAAGGGGGCGGGGGTATGAATGATCGCCGCCACTGGACGATTTCCATTTCGCCGCCTATCTAGCGCCCAGCCATGAAGCGTTTCATCATTGCCTTTCTCGCCCTGCTGGGGCTGGTCGCGCAGGCCGCGCCGGTTTCGGCACGTCTGGGCGGAACCGAAACGGCGCAGCATGGGGTGGTGCTTGGGCAGGCTGTTCAGCGCCAGAAGCTGGTTGCCCAGCCAGCCGTGCGGCAGGGTGGATATGCCCGGCCAGTGCGGCGCGCCGCGGGCAGCATTGCCGTGCGGGCTCGAACGTTCCTGACAGTTCCTGCCGCCACAGTGAACATCGGGATCGACCGCGCGCGGCAATAGCGGCGGATTTGACCACTATTGCGGCATCATTGCGGCGCCATTGCGTTCCGCGCTCTTTGCCAGCCAAATTGCCCCGCTTTTTAGCGGAACTTCCCCTATAATTCAGGAAATTCAATATGCTCGGCACCCTCGTCAAGGCCGTTTTCGGCTCGTCGAACGACCGTTACGTCAAATCGCTCGACAAGATCGTCAAGCAGATCGCCGCCTTCGAACCCGAGCTTGAAGCGCTCAGCGATGCCGATCTGCGCGGCCAGACGGCGAAATTCCGCGCGGCACTTGAAGGCGGTCAGGACCTCGACGACATCCTGCCCGAGGCCTTCGCTACCGTGCGCGAAGCCAGCAAACGCGTGCTCGGCATGCGCCATTTCGATGTTCAGATGATCGGCGGCGTGGTCCTCCACCGCGGCGAAATCGCCGAAATGCGCACCGGTGAGGGCAAGACGCTGGTGGCTACGCTCGCGGTTTATCTCAACGCCATCGGAGGCAAAGGCGTCCACGTCGTCACCGTCAACGATTACCTCGCCCGCCGCGATGCCGACTGGATGGGACAGATCTACACGTTCCTGGGGCTGACCGTTGGCGTCATTGTCCCTAACCTCGATGAAGAATCGCGGCGTGAGGCCTATAATTCAGACATAACCTATTCAACCAACAACGAATTGGGTTTCGATTACCTGCGCGACAACATGAAGCACGAACGCGCCCAGATGGTCCACCGTCCGTTCAACTACGCTGTGGTTGATGAAGTCGATTCGGTGCTGATCGACGAAGCCCGCACCCCGTTGATCATCTCCGGACCGACCGATGACAAGAGCGATCTCTATTTGTCGGTCGATGCCATCGTCAAGCAGCTCAATCCTGAAGACTACGAAGCCGACGAGAAGACCAAGAACATTTCGTTCACCGAAGACGGCATCGAACGCGCTGAGCGCTTGCTCGAGGCCGCAGGCTTGCTTGAAGGATCAAACCTTTACGATATCGAGAACACCCAGGTCGTCCATCACCTTGATCAGGCGCTCAAGGGCAATGTCATGTACAAGCGGGACATCGATTACATCGTCAAGGACGGCAAGATCATCATCATCGATGAGTTTACCGGCCGTATGATGGACGGGCGGCGCTGGTCAAACGGACTGCACCAGGCGGTTGAGGCCAAGGAAGGCGTGACGATCGAGCCTGAAAACCAGACGATGGCCTCGATCACTTTCCAGAACTTCTTCCGCATGTATCCCAAAATTTCCGGGATGACCGGCACGGCAGCAACCGAAGCTGCTGAATTCTATGACATCTACAAGATGAACGTCGTCACCATCCCGACCAATGTTGCCGTCGCGCGGGTGGACGAGGAAGATGAATTCTACAAGAACACGATGGACAAATTCGGCGCCATCGCCAAGCTGATCGCCGAAAAGAGCGAGGCCGGGCAGCCCGTGCTTGTCGGCACCGTGTCGATTGAAAAGAGCGAGCTGCTGTCGGAATTTCTCGGCAAGGAAGGCGTCAAGCACGAGGTGCTCAACGCGCGTCAGCACGAGCGCGAGGCGCACATTGTCGCGCAGGCCGGCCGCATTGGCGCGGTGACCATCGCCACCAATATGGCGGGTCGCGGGACCGATATTCAGCTTGGCGGCAACTTCGAATTCCGGGTGAATGACGAGCTGGCCAGCACCCCCGCCGGCCCCGAACGCGAGGCCGCCGAAGCCCTGATCAAAGCCGAAGTCGCTGCTGAAAAGGAGCGCGTGCTGGCCGCGGGCGGCCTCTGCGTGATCGGCACCGAGCGCCACGAGAGCCGCCGCATCGATAACCAGCTGCGCGGCCGTTCGGGCCGTCAGGGCGACCCCGGCCTCAGCAAGTTTTACCTCTGTCTTGAGGACGATTTGCTGCGCATTTTCGGGCCGGACACGCTGTTCAGCCGGATGATGAATTCAAACCTTGCTGATGGTGAGGCGATTGGGTCAAAGTGGCTGTCCAAGGCGATTGAGACCGCGCAGAAAAAGGTCGAGGCGCGCAATTATGACGTGCGCAAACAGGTCGTCGAATACGATGATGTGATGAACGATCAGCGCAAGGTGATCTACGAACAGCGCGCTGATATCATGGATTCCGAATCGGTTGACGATGTTGTGGTTGATATGCGCCGCGACACGGTCAACGCGATTGTCGGCGAAGCCTGCCCGCCAGGATCTTACCCCGAGCAGTGGGATGTGGCTGGGCTGACCGCCAAGCTCGCCGAAGTTGTTGGGGTCAATCTGCCGCTTGCCGATTGGCTCGCCGAAGACGGCATCGATCCGCAGACCATCGAAGAGCGCGTCTCGGCGATGGCTGACAACGCGATGGAAGAAAAGATGGCCGGCGATCACGAGATCTGGCGGCAGATCGAAAAGTCGGTGCTGCTCGAACGGCTTGATCACTACTGGAAAGAACACCTTTCCACACTCGACGCACTGCGGCAGGTGGTGTTCCTGCGCGCCTATGCGCAAAAGCAGCCGATCAACGAATACAAGCGCGAGGCCTTTGGCCTGTTCGAGAAAATGCTCGAAACGATCCGCGAGGACGTGACCAAGATCCTCTCGACCAGCCAGATTCAGTTTCAGCCGCCGCCGGAATTGCCCGATCTTCCCGATTTCCTCACCGGGCATATTGGCGGCTTGGCGCAAGCTGATGTCGCCGCGGCGCCGATGGTGGGATCAGACGCGATGCTGGCCACGCTCGGCACTTCCGCGCCGCCGGTGGCGGGCGGCGGTGATCCTTTTGCCCATCTGGGCCTCTCGCGTAACGACAAGTGCCCGTGTGGATCGGGGCAGAAGTACAAACACTGCCACGGGGCGGCGGGGTAGAGCGGCGATTGGGGAATGTGAATCTCCTCACCTCACCCCAACACCGTCTTCCCTGAGCTTGTGGAAGGGCTGTACTAAACTTCGTGCAAGGCGCACAACCGCTTGAAGAAAAAGCAGTCCCCTTCGGAGAGGACAGGCTTCGACAAGTTCAGGATAGGCGGGTTTGGTTCAGATTTTGCGCGGTTTGCTCCAGGCCCAAGGGTCAAACCGGATCGAGTACAACCACCGGGATTTGCCGCTCGGTGCGCGCCTGATAGACGGCGAAATTCGGCCAGTTGGCAACGCATTTAGCCCAGAGTTCTTCGCGCTCCGGCGACCCGGCCGTGCGCGCGCGGGCCTTGAACACCTTGTCCTTCACCTGCAGCTCGACATTGGGGTCCTCGAGCAGGTTGCGATACCATTGGGGGTGCTCGGGCCAGCCGCCCTTGCT
>JANLOZ010000301.1:0-12662 GCA_031366845.1 Novosphingobium sp.
CGCGGCATCGGGCCCTCCCAAAGCGTCGATCACCTTGCGGCCCATCGCGCGTTTGCGGGTGTCGTTGACCTTGACCACCGCCTCGACAATCCGCAGCGGCGAATCGAAATCCTCGGCGGTCTTGAGCAGCGCCAGCGTATCCTTGGGGAAGCACGATCCGCCATAGCCCGGCCCGGCGTTGAGGAATTTCGGCCCGATGCGGTCGTCCATGCCGATACCGCGGCTGATGTCCTGGACGTCGGCGTCCACCCGCTCGCACAGGTCAGCGATTTCATTGATGAAGGTGATCTTGACCGCGAGGAAGGCGTTGGCGGCATATTTGATCAGCTCGGCGCTGCGCCGCGCGGTGAACTGGATCGGTGCGCCGTTGCGCACCAGCGGCCGGTAGACTTCGCGCATCAGTTCGCGCGCCCATTCGTCGTCAGCGCCGATGACGATGCGGTCCGGGTGCTTGAAATCATCGATCGCCGCGCCCTCGCGCAGGAATTCGGGGTTCGATGCCACGGCATAACGCACAGATGGCGCAGCTTTAGCGAGGATGCGCTCGACCGCATCGCCGGTGCCAACCGGGACGGTGGACTTGGTGACAACCACCGCATCGCCCGAAAGATGCGCGCCAATCTCCTCGGCAACGGCATAGACGAACGAGAGATCGGCGTGGCCATCACCGCGGCGGCTGGGCGTGCCGACCGCGATGAAAATCGCCTTCGCGCCGTTGATGCCCTCGGCCAGATCGGTGGTGAAAGTCAGCCGGCCGGCCTTGACGTTGCCGGTTACCAGTTCGGCCAGCCCCGGCTCAAAGATCGGCATCACCCCGGCATTGAGCCGCTCGATTTTGGACGGATCCTTGTCAATGCAGACAACATCATGGCCGAAGTCGGCGAAACAGGCTCCTGAAACCAGGCCAACATAGCCCGATCCCACCATTGCAATTCTCATATCGCTATTCTCATGCCGCGCTCCTCGTCGCGGTGCTTATAGCGCCGCCGTCGTCGCGGGTCTCGATAAACCACCGCGCGCTGCCTTCAAGCCCCAGCGCGGTCAACCTGCCCGAATCGTAAGCCCCGGTGTCGATGCCAATGCGGTTCGACAACACCTCAGGCTCGGCCATGATCGTGTGACCGTGCACGACGACATGGCTGTGCTTGCCCGCGTGGCTGAGGAACGGCTCGCGAATCCAGCGCAGCTGGCTGGTGCTCTGGTCGCCGATGGGGACACCCGGCTGAATGCCCGCATGGACGAACAGGTAATCGCCCTTGACGATAGTGTCTTCAAACGCGCGCAAGAATTCAATGTCTTCAGCCGGGACGGCATCGGCCATCAGTTCTTGCAACTCGTCAAGTTCGGCGGCGAAATAGGCCATCGGGTCGATCGGATAGCTCAGGATCGTTTCCTTGCCGCCATATTTGAGGAAATGGCGCAGCGTCTCGACATTGTCGAACGATTCGAGGAACATTTCCTCGTGGTTTCCGGCGATGAAGCGCACCGACCTCTGCTTCGCCCAAAGCCCCGCAGCCTTGATTACCCCGGCGCTGTCAGGCCCGCGATCAACCAGATCGCCGAGCAGGATCACCGTCGTATCGGCGGGCCCGCGCTTGCGGTCATCGGCTTCAATTGCCTCCGCCAGTGCCACCATCAGATCGAGCCGCCCGTGAATATCGCCGACCGCATAGATCCGCTCGCCGCGCGGGACGGCGGGCAGGACGGGCTCGGGGCGGGAGCCGAACAGGGATTTGATCGTCTTGAGCATGGTGGGGGCTTGGACCTTTAGCCGCGCCGCATATAGACGCTGCCATGGGGTCAATCAACGTTGCTGCTGGGCGAACAGCCAATGCGTTGCCGCTTTGTCACACTCGCCTGCGATCCGGATTGCGGAACGCAAGATTTTTCTTGTGCATCGCAGCATTTCGCGCCACACTGCCTTCACCAGCGTATAGGAAGACCCGTCAATGAGGCTTTCGGCATTGGAGCAGGCGGGACGAAGCGACTCCATAACTGAGGGAATAGTCATGCTTACGTCCATCCGCAGCCTTATGGCTGCATCCGCCCTTGCGGGCGTTATGTTTGCAGCAGCTCCGGCATTCGCGGAAGAAACTGCCCCACCCAGCGATTTCACTGTAACCGGCAGCGCGACAATAGCTTCGCAGTACCGTTTCCGCGGCCTCGCCCAGTCAGACAACAAGCCGGTTGTGCAGGGCGCACTCACGCTCAGCCACAGCTCGGGCTTTTATATCTCGACCTGGGGATCGAGCGCATCGGCGGGCTGTTCTTCGGGCATTTGCACGGCACCGATCAACATCGGCGGCACGGAAATCGACGTCTACGGCGGCTATACCCACGGGCTTGGGACAAGCGGCGTGACGATTGATGCCGGTGTTTACGGTTATCTTTATCCGGGTGCGACGAACGGCAATTATTACGAAGTCTATGGTTCGCTTGCCAAGACCTTTGGTCCGGCAACCGCCAAGGTCGGCGTTTATTACGCGCCGGCGCAGAAGGTTTTCAACTTCAACTTCACCTCGACCAAGCGCCACAATACCTACCTCTATGGCGAACTCGGCTCGGGCATTCCCGGCACACCGATCTCGCTGCACTCGCACCTGGGTTACACCAGCGGGGGATTTGAGTGGGGCAAGGCCTATCTCGATTACAACGTTGGGGTGACTTACAAGTGGAAGATGCTGGCGTTCGATGCTTCGCTGGTTGGCACCAATGTCAGCACGACTGACATCAACAAGGGCTTTGGCTGCGGGAACAATGCGCTGTGCATCAGCACGTTGAACCGCATGTCGAAAACCGTTGGGGTTGTCTCGCTAACCGCCAGCTTCTGATCCTTTCCGCAGGAAGGAACGACGGCCCGTCCCGCAAAAACCGGGGCGGGCCGCTTTCGCTTGGCAGGCATGACGGCAGGGGATAGTCCAGCGCCACGCCGCCTGTGAAAGTGCCCGACGCCATGACCCGCTACCTCCATTCGATGATCCGCGTTTCTGATCCTGAAGCGACGATCCGCCTGTTCGAGATTGTCGGGCTGAGCGAGGTGCGGCGTATGGATAACGAAAAAGGGCGCTTCTCGCTTATCTTCCTTGCCGCAAGCGGACAGGAGGGCATTGCCGAGGTTGAGCTGACGCATAACTGGGACGAGAGCGGCTATGATGGCGGGCGTAATTTCGGCCATCTCGCCTTTCGTGTCGATGACATCTACGCAACCTGCGCGGCGCTGATAGCGCACGGGGTGACGATCAATCGCCCGCCGCGCGATGGCCATATGGCTTTCGTCAGGACGCCTGATGGCATATCGCTCGAGCTGCTGCAGGATGGCGCGTTGCCGCCGCAGGAGCCATGGGCATCGATGGCCAACACCGGCTCCTGGTAATCGAAAGGGGCCAGCCGCGATGACCGCCGCGCTGATCATCATTTTCATTGTTGCCTACGCCTTGATTGCGCTGGAGGAGCCGCTCGGCATCAACAAGTCCGCCGCTGCACTTGTCGGGGCCGGGGTGCTGTGGACGGTGTTCGCGATGGCTTCAGGCAATCCGCATGGGCTTGACGAACAGCTCAGCGCCTCGCTGGTCTCGACCGCGCAAGTGGCATTTTTCCTGATCGGCGCGATGACGATTGTCGAGGTGATCGATTCGCACGATGGCTTTGAAATCATAACCAGCCGCCTTCGCGCGCGCGGCCTGTCGTCGCTCGTATGGCTGATTGCAGGCACCAGCTTTTTCCTCAGCGCGGTGCTCGATAACCTGACTACGGCGATCATCATGGTCTCGCTGCTGCGCAGGTTGGTCTCGGTGCGCGAGGACCGGTTGATGTTCGCGGGCCTCGTCATTCTTTGCGCCAACGCCGGGGGGGCATGGTCGCCAATTGGCGATGTCACCACGACGATGCTGTGGATCGGCGGGCAGGTGACGAGCAGTGCAATCATCACCCGGCTGTTTCTGCCATCGCTGGTCAACGCACTGGTGCCGACGCTGATTATCGCCTGGATGTTTCGCGGGCGCGTGTTCGCCCTGCCCGAAGCTGCGCCAGCGCAATCCGACACTTCGCAGTTTGAACGGCGGCTGATGTTTTTCCTTGGGCTCGCAGCCCTGCTCGCGGTGCCACTGTTCAAGATGCTGACGCACCTGCCGCCGTTCATGGGCATTTTGCTCGGGCTTGGCATTGTGTGGATGGTGGGGGATCTGATCCACTCGCGCAATCCCGCGGACGAGTCTTCGCGCATCACTATTGCCGAATCGCTCACCCGGATCGACCTGGCGGCGATCGTGTTCTTCATCGGCATCTTGCTCGCGGTGGCGACGCTTGATCATGCCAGGGTGCTTGCGGGAATCGGCGCATGGCTGAACGCGCATATCGGCCGCATCGATGTCATTATCGCGCTGATCGGGCTGCTTTCGGCGGTGATCGACAATGTGCCGATGGTCGCGGGCGTTATGGGCATGTTCAGTCTTGCCGACCATCCCACAGACAGTTTCCTTTGGGAATTCCTCGCCTATTGCGCGGGCACCGGGGGTTCAATCCTGATCATCGGTTCGGCTGCGGGGGTGGCGGCGATGGGGATCGAGCGGATCGGCTTCCTATGGTATCTGCGCCGGTTCGCTCCGCTGGCGCTCGGCGGATATGTGGCAGGGGCGCTGGTTTACCTCGCTGAAGCGCGACTGTTCAGCTAGCGCTTTTCCGGAGTAGTCGGCACCAGTCCGATCCGACGCAACACGGAAAAACGCAGAACAGCATTTACTCCATCCCAAGCACTACAATCATCGCCATTGCGCCAATCTGCGCTTCGCCATAGGTTCAAACCCTTAGGGGCGATTCTCGGGGGATGGCGGTGGACGTTTTGTCGGCGGGGATGACGGCAATACCCATGCAGGATGCGGCGCTTAACGGACTGCGCCTTGTCGAGTATGAACTCACGCTGTTTGCCGCATTCTGGTTCGTGATCGGCATCGCTGATGAACTGGCGGTCGATCTTGTCTATGGCTGGTTGCGCGTGTTCCGCCGCCTTCGCACCCATCGGCTGAAAGCCGATATATCGGCGCGGCCCTTGCAGGGCATCGCCGCCGTGCTGATCCCGGCGTGGCAGGAGGTCGCGGTGATTGGCGCAACGATCAGCCATGCGCTCAAGGTCTGGCCGCAAGCCGATCTACGGCTTTACATCGGCTGCTACGCCAATGATCCGGCGACGCTGGTCGCGGCGATGGCGGCGGTGGGCAATGATGCGCGGGTGCGGATAGTCATCCACGAAGCCCAGGGCCCAACCACCAAGGCTGATTGCCTGAACCGGCTTTACCGCGCGCTGTGCGACGATGAAGCGCGCAGCGGGGTGCCCGTGCGGATGATCGTGCTCCACGATGCCGAAGACATGGTCCACCCCGCCGCGCTGGCGCTGATGGACACTGCGATTACTGACGCCGACTTTATCCAGATCCCGGTCCGGCCCGAACCGCAGGCGAGCTCGCGCTGGATCGCCGGGCATTACATGGACGAATTTACCGAGAGCCATGCCAAAGCGATGGTGGTGCGCGATGCGCTTGGCGCGGCGCTGCCTGCGGCAGGCGTGGGCTGCGCCTTTTCGCGCAGCGTGATGAGCGATATGGCGCGGCGGAACAGGCTCGAAGGGATTGTGGGTCCGTTCGAGGCCGAATGCCTGACCGAGGACTACGAACTGGGGCTGATGGTCGCGCGCAGCGGCAAGACCAGCCGGTTTGTGCGGCTGCGCGATCACGATGGGTCGCTGATCGCCACCCGCTCCTGTTTTCCTGCAAGCCTTGCTGACGCTGTGCGGCAAAAGACACGTTGGGTTCACGGCATTGCCTTTCAGGGGTGGGAGCGGATGGGCTGGTGGGGCCGGCCGGTCGATGTGTGGATGGCGATGCGCGATCGGCGCGGGCCGCTCGTGGCACTGGTGCTGGCGGTGGCCTATTTCCTGATTGTCCTGGGTCCGATGCTGCTGCTTGCTGACCGTGCCGGCCAGAACGCGGTGATCACCGAATCGCCGCTGCTCAAACCGATGATCGTGATTTGCCTGTGCGGGCTGGTGTGGCGCGCAGTGATGCGCTTTGCTTTTACCGCGCGCGAATATGGGGCGGCTGAGGGCCTGCGTGCAGTGCTGCGGATACCGGTCGCCAATGTCATCGCTATCATGTCGGGCCGCCGGGCCTTCAGCGCCTATCTGCGCAGCTTCTTCGGCCACCTACCCGTCTGGGACAAGACCGAGCACAAAGCGCACCCGGCGCTGATGCTGGTTGGCGCAGAGGCGACGTGAGCCGGGTTTCGCGCCAGCGCGGTCAGCCGCTCTATGCTCTGGCAGGGTTGATAGCGCTGTGGACCGTGGGGCGTGTGGCCGCCTGGTCGCTGACAACCCCGGTTCCGATGATCCACGCTGAGTTCCGCTCAGCACCGCCGCTCGCATTTGCCCGTCTGGTCGCGAAGCAGCCCGCCTTCCTAACTGATACCCCGGCACTGGCAACAGCGCAGGTGGAGAACAGCCGCTGGGCTCCGCCGATGGTTATCCCCGCAGCGCCTTTGCCGATGCTGACGCCAGAGGCAGCAGAACTGATCGCCCCGGCCCCCGAAGCCCCGATTGCTCCCGCTGCGGCGTTGCCCTCGGCGCGCCCGTCGAATACCATGATCGCTGGCGGCCACCAGTTGATGTACCTAGCAGCCTTGCGCAGCTTGCAGCTTCCTGCTGCCCTGATTCCGCGGTTGCGCCCTGTGCGTCTGCAACCGGCAACCGCCAATCGCTGGTCGGCCGACGGCTGGCTGTTGCTGCGGCGCAATTCCGGCCCGGCGAGCCTTGCTGCGCTTGGCGGTAGTTACGGCGCGAGCCAGGTCGGCGCGGTGTTGCGCTATCGGATTGACCGCACCTCTGCGCTCAAGCCGTCGCTCTATCTGCGCGCGTCGTCCGCGCTGGGCGGCAGCCGCGAGCAGGAAGCCGCCTTCGGTTTTTCCGCCCGGCCCATCGCCGGACTACCGCTGGTCGCGCTGGCCGAAGCGCGCCTATCGCGCAGTACCGCGGGAACCCACCTGCGCCCCGCCGCAATGCTCGTCACCGAACTGCCGCCGGTTAAACTGCCGTTCGGGATGAAGGCTGAAAGCTATTTTCAGGCGGGCTACGTCGGCGGTTACGCTGCCAGTGCCTTCATCGACGGACAGGCGCGCATCGACCGCAAGCTGTTTTCGATCGGCCAGGCAGAGATGCGCGCGGGCGGCGCAGCCTGGGGCGGGGCGCAGAAGGGCGCATCGCGGCTGGACGTTGGCCCCAGCGCCAGCCTTTCCTTCCGGTTTGAAAACACGGGCCGGCTTCAAAACACGGGTTTGGCCCGGCTTAGCGCAGACTGGCGCTTTCGCGTCGCGGGCAGGGCCGCCCCAGCCTCAGGCCCGGCGCTCACCTTGTCCGCAGGTTTCTAGCCAATTTGCTCTTAACAGTGCAGAAGCGCTGGGTTAGGCTGGGCAGCAGCCCATGCACGTTTACCTCCCCATCGCCAACCTCGCGGTCAACGTCCTCGTTATAGTCGGGCTGGGGCTGCTGACGGGTGTGCTGTCGGGGATGTTTGGCGTCGGCGGCGGGTTTCTCACCACGCCGCTGCTGATCTTCTATGGCATCCCGCCGACCGTTGCCGCCGCATCCTCGGCCAGCCAGGTTACCGGTGCCAGCGTCTCGGGCGTGTTCGCCCATTCCAGGCGCGGCGGGGTCGATTATCAGATGGGCGCGGTGATGGTCGCAGGGGGGATCGTCGGCACGCTGATCGGCGCTTTCCTGTTCAACCTGCTAACCGCGCTCGGCCAGATCGATACGCTGATCAACATCCTTTACGTGGTGATGCTGGGCGGCATCGGCGGTTTCATGGCGCGCGATGCCTGGAGGGAAATTCAGGCGAAGCGCAGCGGACAGCCATTGCCCGCGCGCAAACGCCGCCACCACCCGCTGGTCGCCAGCCTGCCGATGCGCTGGCGGTTCTATCGATCAGGGCTCTACATCTCGCCGCTGGCGCCTTTGATTCTGGGCATGGTGACCGGCATCCTGACGATGCTGATGGGCATCGGCGGCGGCTTCGTTCTGGTTCCGGCGATGCTCTATATTCTGGGGATGAGCGGCAATGTCGTGGTTGGCACTTCGCTGTTCCAGATCCTGTTCACCACAATAGCCTCTACACTGATGCATTCGATCACCACCCACGCGGTTGATATCGTGCTCGCCAGCCTGCTGCTGCTGGGCTCGGTAACCGGCGCGCAGCTGGGCGTGCGGATGGCGATGCAAGTGCCGGCAGAGCGCCTGCGCATGGCGCTCGCCGCGCTGGTGCTGATCATCGCCATCCGCATGGCGCTGGGGCTGACCTATCGCCCCGAGGCGCTGTTCACCGTCACGCCGCTATGAAGCACCTGTTCGCCCTCCTCTGCATGCTGATGCTCGGCGCGGCGAGCGATCCTATTCTGGTGCCCGAGGTTAGCCAGCACGATGTCGAGGTGCGGCAGGGGTTCATCGGCACCGAACTGATCCTCTATGGCGCAATCCTTGATCCGCAAGGCATCCGCGCCGGGCGCGATTACGATATTGTCGTCGTGCTGAAAGGGCCTACCCGCTCGATCCGGGTGCAGGAAAAGCAGCGGATTGCCGGTTTCTGGTTGAACGGATCGAGCAGCGATTTCCGTTCTGCACCGGGATATTATGCCGTCGCGTCGAGCCGCCCGATCAAGCAGATCGTTGATGACCGGACCGCGGCGATTTACGAAATGGGCCTGCCGTTCCTCCAGCTATCACCGATTGGCGCGATCGATCAGGCCAGGCAGGACCGGTTTTCCGCCGGGCTGGTGTCGATCATGCGCAAGGATTCGCTCTATCAGCAGGACGATCACGGGGTCTCGATCAACGAACAGGTGCTCTATCAGGCGCGCATCGCCCTACCGTCGAGCGTACCGACCGGAACCTACACCGCAGAGACCCTTGCTGTGCGCAATGGCCATGTCGTCGCCTCGGCGCTCGCCCATGTCGAAGTGACCAAGCGCGGGTTCGAGCGGATCATCGCCGATTTTGCCCGCAAGTTCGGCCTGATCTACGGATTTCTCGCGGTGGCGGTCGCCGTCGGGATGGGTCTGGGCGCCGGACGCTTGTTCAGCCGGTTTTAGGGCAATCTTAACCCGTTAACCCTAGATCACAGGGGTCTTGTGCGCGGGTGAGATTGCTGACCATGTCTGATATGCATTCCAACGGTTTCGATGCGGCTCGTCCTGCGGCTCCTGCGGACTTTGCGCCAGTAGGCCAGACCCGGGCCTTTGACAACGCGCTCGAACCCATCGGCGTGGTTCAGGAAATTGCCGGTTCCACCTCCGCCATTGGCCTCGATAAGCAGCGCCTTATCGAATGTGCAAACGACGCCGATCCATCGATTGCTTTGTCAGGACAAGTGGGTAGCCAGATCAAGATCCGTGTCAATCGCGGCTGGCTGCTGGCCTCGGTGCGCACCCAGCGGCATGATCCCAATGTGCCCGGCGGCATCCACGCCCAGATCGATTTCCTTGGCGAGGGCGATGAAGAACGGCTCACGGGGCGCATCCACGGCTTCCGCCGGGGCGTTACCCAGTATCCGATTCCCGGCGCGCTGGTCTATCCGGCTACCAGCAACGACATGCGGCAGATCTATGCCTCGGACGGGCGAAGCTCGATCCAGATCGGCACCGTTTATCCCACCAGAGACATCCGCGCCGGGATCTATGTCGATTCCTTTCTCGGCAAGCACTTCGCGCTGCTCGGCTCGACCGGCACCGGCAAATCGACCAGCGCTGCGCTGCTGCTGCACCGCATCTGCGAAACCGCGCCCGAAGGCCATATCGTGATGATCGACCCGCACGGCGAATATGCCAGTGCGTTTCGCAACACCGGCCAGGTGTTCGATGTTTCCAACCTGGCGATGCCCTATTGGCTGATGAACTTTGAAGAGCACTGCGAAGCCATGCTCACATCGATGGGCGAACAGCGGCAGGAAGATGCCGATATCCTTGCCCGCTGCCTGCTTCAGGCGCGCAGCAAGAACCGGCTGGCCGATGCGATGGGGCGGATAACCGTTGATTCGCCGATCCCTTACGTGCTGTCAGACCTGACCAATGTGCTTCAGGTTGAAGCCGGGAAACTCGACAAGGCGACAACCTCCGCGCCGTTCATCCGGCTCAAGAACAAGATCGACGAGTTGCGTAACGATCCGCGCTATCAGTTCATGTTCTCGGGCATGCTGGTGACCGACACCATGGCTGATTTCATCGGCCGCATCTTCCGCATGCCGGCGGACAGCAAGCCGATCTCGATCATCGACGTATCGGGCGTGCCCTCGGAAATCACCTCGACCGTGGTCGCGGTGCTGGCGCGGCTGGTGTTCGACTATGCGATCTGGGGCCGCGATGAAAAGATGCGGCCGATCCTGCTGGTCTGCGAAGAAGCACACCGTTACGTGCCAAACGAAAAGAATGCCGATGGTTCATCGGTTGGCCGCATCCTTTCGCGCATCGCCAAGGAAGGCCGTAAATATGGCGTTTCGATGGGGTTGATCACCCAGCGTCCGTCAGATTTGGCCGAAGGCGTGCTCTCGCAGTGCGGCACGATCATCGCCATGCGTCTGAACAATGATCGCGATCAGGCTTTCGTGCGCGCCGCGATGCCCGAAGGTTCGCGCGGGTTCCTCGATTCGATCCCCGCGCTGCGCAACCGCGAATGCATCATCTCGGGCGAGGGCGTGTCGATCCCGATGCGCGTGACGTTCGACGAGCTTGAAGAAATGAAGCGTCCCGCGTCTGCCGATCCGAGCTTCACCGAGCTCTGGCGGCAATCGGGCGGCGAGGATGCCTCGGTCCAGCGCACCGTGATGCGCTGGCGCGCGCAGGGGCGGTAAATTAGATCGATTTGCGTCAAATTTGAATCGTCATTCCGGCCCCAATACTTACTCGAGACAATTTTCCGGCCTTTGGCCGGAAGGCCGGAACCCAGCACAGAAAATTATGTCGTCGCATGGCGACGGCGTTTGCCTGCGCGGTCTGGGTCCCGGCCTGCGCCGGGATGACGGGTGGTTCAGATTAAACGCTAGCCGCCTGGTAGGCCTGCTCGCGTTTATCCCGCCATGACCCGCGCATATAAAGCCACACTGTCATCACTATCGAAGCCAGTGAGGCGACCGGGAAGGCCCCCCACAGCGCGTCCGCCCCAAGCCGCGAATAGGTGAGGAAATAGAACCCCAGCCGGATCGGATAGAACGCGATGAACATCGTGATCAGCGGCCAGATCACCACGCCATAGGCGCGCATGGTGCCGCCAAGGATGATCGACGCGCCCATCACCAGAAAGCTCCAGGTCACGACATATTGAATGTGCTGGGCAATCGGCAGCGCCGGGCTGGAACCGCCAAGGAACAGGGCCAGCAGCGGGTGCGAAAAAGTCACCAGCACTACCGAAAGCACCCCGGTCATCGTCAGATTGGCTATCATCCCGGCATTGGTCACCTTGGTCACCCGGTCATGCTTGCCCGCACCGATTGACTGCGCGACCATCGCGCTGACCGCCATCGATATCGCGAAAGCCGGCATCTGCAAGTAGTTCCACAGCTGCATCGATGCGCCATAGGCCGCAGTCGAATCGACGCCTTCGCGGTTGACCAGACCGATGATCACCATCTGCGCCGAGGATACCAGCAGCATCTGCGCACCCATCGGCACGCCCTTGCCCAGCACATATTTGAGCTCCGCGCCGATCGGCAGCAGAAAGCTGAATTCAGCCCGGCGCAGCCGCAGAGGCAGGTCCTTGCGGTAGAGCATGACCAGCAGATAGATCACCCCGCCCATCCCGGCGATGAAGCTCGCCAGCGCGGATCCGGCGATGCCGAGCGTCGGCACGGGACCGGGTCCGATGATCAACAGCGGGTTGAGAATGATGTCGAGCGCTACGGTCAGGATCATCGCATACATCGGGGACTTCGAATCGCCTGCGCCGCGCAGCCCCATGCTGAGCATCATGTTCGCGGTGCCAAACGGGATCGAGATGAAGATCACCCGCAGATAGGTGATCGCCAGATCAAAACTGCCCGGTGGCGTCCGCAGTATGCGAAGCAGGTGCGGTGAGAACACCCAGCCAAGCAGCGCGATCACCGCTGACATCAGCACGCAGAACCCCAGCCCCGACCCGAACGTGCGCCGCGCCGCTTCAACATTGCGCGCACCAAAATGCTGGCCAACGCGCACCGTGGTCGCCGAACCGAAACCGAACACCAATGCGAACATCAGGAACATCACGCCGTTGGCATTGGTCGTCGCCGCCAGCGCATTTTCGCCGAGCAGCCGCCCGACCCAGATCGCGTTGATCGAGCCGTTGAGCGTCTGGATCATGTTGCCGATCAGCATCGGGATTGAGAACGCGATCAGCGTTTTGAAGATCGGGCCTTGGGTGAGATCGCCATGCACGGGCGCCTGCTCGGGTACCAGCTCGCTCGTCGCGGAGACTTCGATGTTGGATTCGTTGCTCACGTTGCTCTCGTGTCGCCGAACAGGTGGATATGCAAGCGGTCGGAGAAATTCAGGCCATTTTGCGAACACAGATCGGCGAGCCATTTCCCCCTTGTCCGAAGAGTCGCCGAATCGCGGCCTTCGGGCATGAGGAAAATGCGCGCGGCGGGGATGGCATAGGC
>JANLOZ010000004.1:0-34930 GCA_031366845.1 Novosphingobium sp.
GCGGGCGAAAAGCAGGTTATCTGGTCAGCACAGGGCAACGTTCCGCAAGCCACGCTCGCGCTGTTTTCCAAAGGCGCGAAGGTCAAGGAAATAACTACCGACGGGCCTTGGGCTTTGTTTCGCCTTATGGATGAAGCCCGGTTCGAAAAGCGCGGCGGGACGTGGTACGCGACATTTGGCACTGGTACGACATCGGTCGCATTCAAGATGACCTTTCCGACCGAGCAGAACCCCTTCGCCCGGGGCACTGTGCCATGGAGTTTTCGATGTCCCAGCGCGCTTTAGGGGCATGGATGTTTGGCAAGATGCCCAGCTTGGGTGATTTCGTCGCGCGCGGGCTCGGCCAGTCGGCGCGTGAGCATCTCGATGCCTGGCTTTCGCAGGAAATGGAAACGGCGAGGGCAACGGCGGGGGGCGGATTTGAAGCGCGTTATGACGCAGCTCCGCCATGGAATTTCATCGAAAGTGGCGAAGGGGGCCAATGGAACGGCGGTGCCCTTTGCGCCTCGCAAGACCGGGCAGGGCGGCGTTTTCCGTTGATAATGGCGGTGGCGGCGGATGATGCGGCGGCAGCGGCGGCCTTATCGGAAGGTTGCCTCGTAACCATGTATCAGGCGTTCGCAGAAGGCTGGGACCCGGATCAGCTGGTGGCAGCGGTGGTTGTCCCCGAACAGAAATCGCGCTGGCAACCCAAGGGCTCGGAATGGGCGCTTCTGGCAGATGACGGACCGGCAATGGTCCTGCCAGGGCGCTACCCGCAAGGGGTGATAAGCCGGATGGTGGAGGTGGTTGAATGACGCCGGAATTCCGCATTGAAGACTTTTCGGCCACCCATGTCGGCGAGGTGCGCAAGGAAAATGAAGATTCCTATGCCGCGATTCCCGAGGCCCGCATATGGGTTGTTGCTGATGGCATGGGCGGCCACGTAAATGGCAAATATGCTTCGCAAGCCATCGCCGATGCTGCATCAGCGGTGGTCTATCCAGACGATCTCGAACAGGCCTGCGATGCGCTGGCGCAGTCGGTGCATCAGGCCAATGCGGAGATTTTTGCCAAGTCGATCGAAGCGGGCACGCAGATGGGATCGACCTTTGTCGGCATGGCAATCCGCGGCGATCAATTTGCTGTGCTGTGGTCGGGTGATAGCCGTGCCTATGTCCATCGTGGGGGCCACCTGATTCAGCTAACATCGGACCATACCCAGGTTCAAGCGATGATTGATCGAGGTCTGCTGACCCATGAGGAAGCGCTGAGCCATCCGATGCGTCACGTTCTGGCGCGCGCGGTGGGGGTCGAAGACGTTCTGCAAATCGATGCCATTCGTGATTTCATCATGCCCGGCGACATGTTTCTGCTTTGCAGCGATGGGCTTTACGGGCAGGTAAGTGACGACGAGATCGGGGAAATTCTTGGCCGGGCCGGTACCGCGGCTTGTGACGAACTCGTTGCCCTGTGTCTTGAACGGGGGGCCCCCGATAATGTCACTGTCACGCTCGTTTCGGTGATCGAACTGACACTTCTGGCTCTGGGCGGAGAAGCATGATGGCGGGCGACGATCACGATCGGACGATCTACAGTCCCGGCAGCGGGTTCACACCCGGTCCGGGGGGTGATCCGCCTGTGCCACTGTCAACGCCGCCGGCTGAATCACCGCCGACGTCTTCGCCTCCAACTTCGCCGCCGCCCCAGTCTTCCCCGCCCCTCTCTTCGCCGCCCCGGTCATCACCGCCGTTCACCTCGCCGCCGCCACCGGGCGGAGTGCAGGCGATCAAGGTCGGCGATGTGCTCAACCACCTTTACGAGGTTCGCCGCCATATTGCGCGTGGCGGCATGGGTGAGGTGTTTGAAGGCTGCAACGTCAACTACGCCGAGGAGCGGGTGGCGATCAAAGTCATCCTGCCGCACCTCGCTGCTGATCCTGCGGTTCAGGGAATGTTTTATAAAGAGGCGCGTACGCTTACCCGGCTGACCCATCCGGCGCTGGTGCAATATCGCACCATGGCGCAGGAACCGCAGCTTGGCGTGTTCTACATCGTCACCGAATATGTCGATGGCCCCAACCTTTCCGACAAGCTCAGGGATCTGAATGCCGATGCCAGACAGATCGCCTTTCTGACCAAACGACTTGCCGAAGGTCTGGGGGTTGCGCATGGTATGGGAGCGATCCATCGCGACATTTCGCCCGATAACATTCTGCTCGAAGGCGGGTCGGTTGAACGCGCCAAGATCATCGACTTCGGCATTGCCAAGGACCTTGATCCCAGCGCCGCGACGATTGTCGGCGATGGTTTTGCCGGAAAGCTGAACTATGTTGCGCCCGAGCAATTGGGCGAATTTGGCCGTGAAATTGGCCCGTGGACCGACATTTACAGTCTCGGCCTGACGATCCTTGCGGTGGCGCGCGGGCGCGATGTCGATATGGGCGGGACGATTGTCGATGCGGTTGACAAGCGGCGCGCCGGGCCGGACCTGTCACCGGTGCCCGATGGCCTGCGTCCGCTGATCGCGCGCATGGTGATGTCCAATCCGCAGCAGCGCATGCGCTCGATGGATGAGGTTGTGCAGTGGATCAATGACTGGTCGCAGGGCAAAGCAGCCCCGGAGCCGGCGAAGGGCAAAGGCAAGGCCGTCAAGGTAAAGGGCGACAAGGGGGCCGCAAAGCCCGATTCCGAAAAGTCAGGCTCGCCGCTCGACGGTATCATGAGCAAACTCGCGGGCCTGAGCATTCCGCCGATCCTCAAGGAACCGCGCGGGATGGCAATCGCGGGCGGTGGTGTGCTGGGGCTGTTGGTGCTGGTGGCGTTGGTGCTCTCTTTCACCGGAGGCGACAGCAAGGATGCCGTCGATGCGGCGGGTGGTCCAGCGGGCAAGGTGGCTGCGGCGAGGGTGGCCGATCCCGTTGCGACGGCGCGTTCGGTGCTGGCAAGCGGGCTTGCCAAAGTGCCGTGTAGCTGGCTTGATGTGGAAGCTGTCGATGGCGGCGGAGATTCCCCGGTAAAGGTCAGCCTGAAGGGCGTTTCCGGCCAATCGTCGCAAGCGATAGCCCAGATAGAACAGATGCTGAAGGCTGCGGGCGTTGGAGGCGTTTCGGTGAACTATGCCGATATTGCACCGGTTCCTGCGACATTCTGTGGTCCACTGGCTGCCTTTTCGCAGGTTCGCGGTGAAGGCGGACATCTTTCGATACCACAAACAAAGTTCGAGATGGCTAAGCTTGATTCCGCCTTTCATGGAAACGCAGGCACGCCCGGAGCTCAAGTCGTGACAAACCTCAACCTCAGTGGCTTGCCCGATGACGTTGCTGTTGTCGGAATAACCGAGAAAGGCGAAGTGCAGTTGCTCACGCCCAGCCGCGCAAAATTGGCTGGAGGCGATTGGGACAACATGGGACCTGATCGCTATCGAGCTACGTTTGGTGTCGAGCATCCCGGTTGGTCTGGGCTCATGTTGCTCATCGGAAAGAAGCTCGGCGATAAGTCCCTTTTCACGACAAAGGCGCGTGCGCCAAATGCCGAATGGCCGGAGCAATTCTCAGCCGCTGCGAAGGAGAATGGCTGGAAGACGGAAATGGTCTGGATGAAGGTTGTCAACGAACTGTCTGATGACGCACCCGCTCCTGCCGCCGCTCCGTCGCAGTCGGCTCAATAGCAGGGCTCAACGCTGACCCGCGATTTCTTCGTAAGCGCGGCGGAATTCCTTGGCGAACATGTCCATAAAGGCTTCGTCCGAGCCCTGGACCACGCCGCCGAATTCTTTCTCATAGGCCTTCCACAAGGCGGCATCGCGCGCCGATGGCAGGATTTTCGCCATCAGGCCCTTGTCCTTTGCACGCGCGCGGATTGAGGAGGGCGAGAAGCGTTCAAGCGTTGATCGCAGCGCGCCCTGCATCGCTCGCAGCGTGGCCATCTGGTGCGCCTGGAGGTCCTTGAACGAATCCTCGATTGCGCGATCAGCCGTCTGAAACCCGCGCTCAGGCGGGTTGAGCAATTGCAGCAAGGCCTGATCGGGCGTGCGGGCAAATTTGAGCGGATTGTTGCCGTCGGTTGAAAAGCTGGTGCCCTGCGCCCCCATCTGGCTCTTGGCGCGTGCCCGGGCTTCCAGCAGCACGAAGAGCCCTGACACCAGTCGACGCAGCAAATCCCCGGCGAGAGCTGCGGTTCCGGCATCGTCCTGCGTGATTTTGGCCGAATCCACTTGCGCAGCGGCGAGCAGCTCGGCGATGCCCGCGGACGAGGCGGGCGGCTGATGCACGGGGACCGGTGCAACGGGGGCGGGAGCAGGTGGTGCCGATGGCACCGGCATTGCAGCCGTCGCAGGCATTGCAGCCGTCACGGGCATCGCAACCGGTGCTGCTGGCGGCAGCGGCGAGGGCGGTTGAATGACCTGCGGCGGCGGCGGCGCGCCAAAGCCGCTGCGCGACCAATCGACGACGTTGCTCTGGGCAAATTTGCCCCAGATGTCATCTGCACCCGGCGCAATTGGCGGTGCGGCAGGGCTCGACCAATCGGATGCGGGCGTGACGGGCGGCGGCGGGGTGATGTCCCATGCCGAGGCGGGCGCTGCGGCGGCGGGTGCATTCCATTCGCCCGGTGTGGGGCTCGGCGTAGCTGCGGGAGGGGTCCAGGCCTGCGACATCGGGCCGCCGCCCGAGATCGCCGATGCAGGCGGCGGCGCGCCCCAGTTTGAAGTGCTCGTCGATGGCGCTATTTCCGCGCCTTCGGTGCCGGCAGACCAACCAGACCATTCGGGGATCTGCGGCTGGGCGTTGCGTTCGGTCGCCGCGGCTGCCGAGGCATCATCGAGCGAAGCCGCAACCTCAAACCTGCCGATTACGAAAACGTCGCCAGAACGGATGACATAGGGCACCGGCAGGCGCACATCCTGGCCCATCAGAAAGGTTCCGTTGGTGCTCTGATCGACCATTTCATATTGATCACCGGCAAAGCGCACTTCGCAGTGGCTTGACGAAATGTACCGTGTCGGATCGGGCAAACACCAGTCCGAGGTCGGAATCCGGCCAATCCGTGCGCCGCGCCGGTCAAGCACCAGCGACGACGGTGACCCGTTCTCGAGCGCTGGAACATTGCGGATGGTAAGGGTTAGCGGCACAGGGCACTCCATGCCGCAAATGGCTGCGCCCCGCCAGTACTGAAACCGCCAAGCATCATTGTGCCGTGATCATTGCCTCGCCGAATTCGGCAGCCTGACTCAGCGCGACGTCAGCATCGGCCTGGGCATAGGCACCGACCAACAAAGCGGCGGTGCAGAACCGGGCACAAGCTTCTGCGGGTGGCTGCACCGCGGCAAGATCTTCAGGCGCCAAGGATCCGCCCGAAAACTGGACGGCCAGGCACAACAGTTTCGCAGGCGAATCCCCTTTGGTCATGTCTGCGGCATTGCCAGCGGCTCGGCGAAGCGGATCCTCCGGATTGTCGATCCACTGCAACACCGCAACGATCAGCGGATCGGTACGGTCAATCATGCCCGTGTCGATTGCCGAACGCGCGGCCCAGGCAACGCAATCGTAGCGCGACATGGCATGGGCGAGAAATTCAACTGCAATGCCCATATCACCGCGTTGCACCAATTGGGCATACCAGCTGTGCAGCGGCTGGCCGATAGCTTCGCCGGCGGGCAGGTCCGGGTCCAAAATTGACATGATCTGTCCGGCATCAGACCATGTTGATCGAGCCCAAGGTGCCTGGTTTGCCATATTAGTTGATCATTACCATGGCGCCTTTGGCGGTGAGCAGGGTTTGACCTTCGACATCGGTTTTGCCGCCGCTGAGCTTTGCCGTCGCTTTGCCCTTCATGTCGAGCAGCGTAGTCGCCATTTTTAGCGAGACTTGATCGAGCGTGATCGACGTATTGCCGACCTTTATGGTGATCTTGTTCTTGGCGGTGATTTCAATCGAATCTCCAGCATCGATGACGATCTTTTTCCTGACCTTCAAAGTGTCATTCGAATCAATCGTGACCGCGCGATCTTTGACCACCTTGATCGTCTCGGTGCCTTTGACCTCTTCCTTGCGGTTCTGTTTGATCAGGATGGTTTCGTGTTCGCCCACTTCTTCATTGCGGCTTTTGCCAACCTTGATCTCAACGTTACGGCCAACATGGTGGGTTTCATTGTGCCGGATACGGGTGTTCATGTCTTTTTCGGCGTGGATGAAAAGCTCTTCCCGGCCGGTCGCATCTTCAAAGCGAAGTTCGTTGGCACCGGGCATGCCGGTATCAAGCGCAATTGCTTCAGGGATCGGCAGGCCCTTGTCCATTTTGTAGGTCTTGGTCCGCCATAGCGAACGCGTCTTGTTGGCAGGCAAGGCATAGACCGGCATGTGCGAGGCGTTGAACACCCGGCCAACCACGATCGGGCGATCCGGGTTGCCGTTGATGAAGTCGACCAGCACCTCGTGCCCGATGCGCGGCGTGATGATATTGCCCAGCCCGCCGGTTTGGGAAACGCGAAGCCAGCAGCTGCTCTTGTCGTCAAGATGACCAACGCGGTCCCAGTGAAACTGAACTTTCACCCGGCCGAACTCATCGACGTGGATCTCTTCACCTTTTGGCCCGGTAACCACCGCCGTTTCCGGTCCCTTGGCAGTCGGGCGCGGCGTTATCATCGGCGCGCGATATTGGTGATCGTCAGGAATAGCAGTGAATTCGACGTGGGTTTCGCTGGCTGACGTGCCTGCACGGTATTGCTCGTTCGACAGGTGGCAGCGGCTGCTGATGATCAGGTATTTGCGGTTGAACCGCGGTGCCGTATGCCGATCAAGGGCAAACACATAGCCCGGCTGGATCGCCGCCGAATGGCTCGTGCCTTCATAACGCAAACGTTGCGCTCGTCGCGATTCAAGCAACACATGGCTCAGCGCCTTGCCGTCGCTTTCCTGATAATAGCGACCCGGCCAGCGATAGATCTCGATCGCATCCTCGTCATGCGCCTTGCTGTCTTCAAAATGGGCCTCGCGCGGTTTGCTTGGTTTTTTGAAATCGAAGTCACGCAAGGTGACCTTGGCCTCTGCCCCTGATGAGGCATGTTCGTGCCACGATTGCACCCATGCCCCGGAACCAGCGTGTTGCCGTTCCCTGGAATCGGTCAAGGCAATCGAATCGCTGAGCGGATTGAAGTGCAGCTTGCCGATCGGCAGTTCGAGGTGCGAGCTCGGCTTGTCGCAAATGATCATCCGATGCGCGGAAGGCTCGTGCTTGTAGAAGTAATACAGGCCTTCCTCTTCAAGCAAACGACAGACAAAGGCAAAATCGCTTTCCCCGTATTGAACACAATAGGCGAGCGTTCGTTTTCCGCTACTGGCAACTACCTTGTAAGGTATTTTGCAGTGCCCCAGCACATCCTCAATGATGGCAATAACGGTTTTGTTCTGGTAAATTCTGAAATTGCTGCCTTGCTCGTGAAACTGCGCGAGCGGAGCAAGCGTAAGCCGATAAAGGTGACCTTCGCCGTGCAAGTCGCCAACAAATCGGGCATCGACAATCACCCCATGGAAGTATCGCTGGTGATCGCCATCGAGCAAACAGTCAATTGCTGCCGTTTTCCCAAGGTTTGGCAAAAGCTTGATCTCGTCCTTGGCCAAGACCTCGATGGATATCATGAAGGGCTCGCTCAAACCCTCATAGGCATCGACCTGGACCACCTTGAGTCGTTCGCGGCTACCCGAAAGGCTGAGGTTCAGGCTTGTCTGTCGCTTGATTACGGACAATGGATCCCCCTGTCATCCCGCCAGAATCATTGCGGGAACGTAGCAAACCCTTACTCTTGCTGTATTATTACGGGGCAAGCGTCGGTCAGCACGAGCTTCTATCACTTGCCAGTGGACTTTTGAAGGGGAAGTAAGGATAAGGATCATTCTTCGTCATTCGAGTCCGAACTTTATTGGGGGTACGGCTATGCGCACCAAGTTTTTCTTGTTCGCCGTGACAGCAGGTTTCGCGGCAACTTCACTCCAGGCCGGGCAGGGTCCCGTCGCCGGGGCTGCCAATATCAAGAGCAAAGAGCAGATACGTTGCGAGCTGCTTGCCGATTGCAAGCCGCTGCCTTCGACGCGGGCCTGGATAACCCGCACGGGCGGCGTTGAAACTGACAAGGCCAAGATTTTCCACGCCCAACAGGCAAATCTGGCCCCGGCCAAACCGCAAATTCAAGTGCGTGCCGGGCGCGGACCCAAGGCTCCCGCTGGCCCTGTGATTACTGCGGTCAAGAGCAGCGATCTGTTTATCAATTTCACCTCGGCCTCGTATGACATTGACGATGCCGCCTTCGAACAGGCTTCCGAGCTCTATGCGGCATTAACCGCGAAGGAGTGGTCTTCGCATCGGTTTGAAATATCGGGGCATACCGACACGGTCGGCAGTTCGCCCTACAACGATGATCTGTCGAAAAAGCGCGCGCAGGCCGTGGTTGATCTGCTTGCAGCGCGCGGGGTTGCCCGTTCGCAATTGGTCGTGAAAGGCTATGGCTTCCGCCACCCCATTGAAGGACTGGATCGCAACGATGGCCGCAATCGCCGGGTGGAAATCAAAAAACTCGACTGATTGACTATCTGCGCGCGAGGGGGGGAGAAGAAGTTTTGGATATCGATGCTCTGGTTGCCCCGCTTTCGGACGATCAGCCCTCGGGTCCGGATCTCTATGGTGATTTGAAGCGCCAGCAGATTGAGCAAGTGTTCGATCGGTCAATCAGCGACGGCACAGCATCGGAAAATTCCGCCTCGCAGTGGCAAGATGCCATCGACCTGATCGTTGAACAGTGCGAGGTTACGCGGGACCTGTGGCTCCCGGTCTATCTGATGCGCGCGGCAGCCCACGCGGGGCAATTCGATCTGGTTGTTGAAGCGGCGACATTTCTGGCACGGTTGATCGATTCGCGCTGGCAAGATGTTCATCCGCAGCTTGAAGACCTTGGATTTATCGGCCGTAAGACACCTTGTGAATCGCTCACCCGCATTGGTGACTTCCTCGGCCCGCTCGATCGAATGCCACTGGTAGTTCATCCGCGCATGGGACCGATTTCGGCTGCAGATTTCGAAAAATTCCGGGCATCGGGGCCAAAAGCCGGCGGATTTGGAGAGTTCCGGCAGGCAATCGAAGCGATTGGCGAAGCTGGATTGCAACAAGCGGTTGACGGAATTGAAGCGCTCTCCGTGGCGATCAAGTCGGTCGATGGCACGCTGACCGCCAACGCCGATGGCGATACTGCGACCAATTTCCAGCCAACTTATGACCTGCTGTCCAAGATGAAAAAAGCAGTCGTTTCGTTTATGCCCAAAGCGGTAAATGTTCCCATTGGCTCCGAAGACAATTCCGCAAGTGACGGCGGAGAAATAATGGGGCCGAATTCATCGGCCAGCGGACCTGCTTTTTCCGGTGGAATCAATAGCCGTGACGATGTTTTCAGAGCCATTGATGCCATCAGCGCCTACTACGCCCGGTCGGAACCGAGCAGCCCGGTTCCATTTGTCTTGCGTCGTGCAAGGGACTGGATTAGCCTCGATTTCATGGCGGTGCTTGAGGATATCGCGCCGGGTAGTCTTGATGAAGCCGGAAGGGTTCTCAAAGGCAGGGACGCGACAACACAGAGTTACGAAGACCGGGGCAACATACAGACTAACCAAAATGAAGAGCCTGAAGAGTCGGCTGTTAGCGATGGTGGTGGTTGGAATTGAACTAGGGTTTGACAGATGGGTAGGGAGCGTGGCGGGTCCGTGTCTCTTGTGTAAGAACAGATTATTGGAGAATTATGATGGCAAAGTCTGGCCAGCGCTTCATCAAGGAAAATAGAGCCCCGCGCGTTCATATCGAATACGAAGTAGAAACCGGCGGCGCACGCCAAAAGGTTGAGCTGCCGTTTGTCATGGGCGTGATGTCTGATCTGTCAGGCAAGAGCAAAGTTGAGAAAAAGGCGCTTAATGATCGCGAGTTTCTTGATTTTGACATGGACAATTTTGACAAGCGGCTGTCGGCGATCAAACCGCGCGCCGCCTTCAATGTTGAAAATACGTTGAGCGGCGAAGGCAAGCTCGCGGTTGATCTGGAATTTAACAAGATGGACGATTTTTCGCCCGGTGCCATCGCCCAGAAGGTTCCGGCGCTCGCCCAGCTGCTTGAGGCGCGTCAACAGGTGAATGACCTGATGCTGTTTATGGACGGCAAGGACGGCGCGCAGGGGCTGCTGGAAAATCTGCTTCAGAACCCCGATTTGATGAAGTCCTTGGCCGCAGCAAAACCCGCTGCCGGTGATGGCGACGCCGCAGAGTAAGCAAAGCATTCATGTCACCGGCGTTTGTTCGGCCGGCAACTTAACGCTTCAGGAAAGTACAAGATGTCCACCGAAAAAATCCAGGAAGCCGGAACAGCGACTCAAACCGAATTCGCCCCCGACGATTTCGCCTCGCTGCTGCGCAAGGAATTCAAGCCCAACAATGAAGAGCGGGCGAGCCGGATCGATCAGGCGGTTGCGACGCTGGCGCAACAGGCGCTGGCTGACAGTGCTATCATCGGTGATGACGTTTTCTCGACAATGGACAAGCTGCGCTCGGCCATCGACGCCAAGTTGACCGAGCAGGTCAATCAGATCATCCACAATGAAGAATTTAAGGCGCTCGAGTCTGCATGGCGCGGCCTCCACTACATGGTCATGAATACTTCGACCGGCAAAGATCTGAAGATCCGGGTTCTCAACATCGGCAAGGACGAATGCTACAAGATGTTCCGGCAGTACCGGGATGCCGCCTGGGATCAGAGCCCGCTGTTCAAGCGGATTTATGAGGCGGAATTCGGCCAGTTGGGCGGCCAGCCCTATGGCTCGATCGTTTGCGATTATTACTTCGATCATTCGGCCCCTGACCTTGAAGTCATGAAGGGCCTCGCCAAGGTTGGCGCGGCTGCCCATGCGCCGATCATAGCGGCGGCCGGCCCGGCGCTGCTGGGGATGCAAAGCTGGACCGAGCTGTCCAATCCGCGCGATCTTGCCAAGCAGTTCGATGCGATGGAATATGCCGCCTGGCGCTCGTTCCGCGACAGCACGGACAGCCGCTACCTCGCGCTGGCAATGCCGCGTTTTCTGGGACGTCAGGTTTATGGTGCAAAAACCGAGCCGGTGGATGAATTTGATTTCGAAGAGGAAATCGGCGGCGATCACGAGAAGCACCTGTGGGTCAACGCAGCCTATGCGATGGCCACCAAGGTAACCGACGCGTTCAGCACATGGGGTTGGTGCAGCCGCATTCGCGGCGTGGAAAGCGGCGGAACGGTTGAAGGCCTGCCCACCGCGATGTTCCCGACCGATGATGGCGGCGTCGATATGAAGTGCCCAACTGAAATCGCCATTTCCGATCGGCGCGAGGCTGAGCTTTCAAAGGCTGGCCTGATGTCGATGGTTCATCGGAAAAACTCCGACAAGGCAACCTTCATCGGCGCGCAGACCGTCCATAATCCGGCGCAATACGATGATCCAGCAGCAACAGCCGCGGCCAACCTTTCGGCGCGGCTGCCGTACATTTATTCTAGCTGCCGCTTTGCCCATTATCTGAAGTGCATGGTCCGTGACTGGATTGGCGGAACCCGCACCGGCAACCAGATCCAGGGCGATCTGACGCGCTGGATTTCGAATTACATCGACGGTCAGCCGGACAGCTCGACCGAGGAAACCAAAGCGCGGTTGCCGCTCAAGGATGCCAAGATCGAGGTTATTCCGGACGAAGAAAATCCGGGCTATTACATCGGAAAATTCCTGTTTGTGCCGCACTATCAGCTGGAAGGCATGGACGTTTCCTTGGGAATGGTTTCGCGCCTGCCAAACGCTGCCGGATAGCCAATACATTGCTTTACAAAAACATAATCAGAAGTCGGGTTCGCCAATTCAAGTAACTCGTTCCACCAGGAGAAGGTAACATGACACCTGATATTTTCCTTAAGCTCGATGGTATCAAAGGCGAATCAAAGGACGAAAAGCACAAGGGCAGCATCGCGATCGAAAGCTTCCAGTGGGGCCTTCAGCAGGCTGGCACCATGGGCCAAGGCGGCGGCGGCGGCGCCGGCAAAGTCTCATTTAGTGATATTTCAATTCAAAAATTCGCCGATGCGTCGACGCCAGCGCTGATGCAAGCCTGCGCAGGGGGCGACCATATCAAAACCGGCGTGCTGACCGTGCGCAAAGCGGGTGGCAAGCAGGAAGAATATTACAAGATCTCGCTCACCCAGATTCTGGTTTCCAGCATTCACAACACCGGCGCCCATGGCGGCGTGCCGTCGGAAACGGTGACGCTAAACTTTGACGAGATCAAGTTTGATTACAAGGAACAGGGCGGCGACGGCAAGCTCGGCGGCGTGGTCAAGTTCGGCTGGCATCTCGGCAAGAACGCAAAGGTCTAATTGGCCTTTTGGGGTACTAAATAATGGCTGATGCTGACGCCCTGTTGCGTCAGGCGGATGTCGATGGCGCACGCGCAGCCTTGGTGGAGGCTGTGCGGGCTGCGCCCGGAGACCAGCGCCTGCGCATGTTCCTGTTCCAACTCCTCGCCATAAGCGGGGAGTGGGACAAGGCGCGCAACCAGCTGCAATCGCTGGCCCAGCTTTCACCCGAAGCGCAAATGCTCAGCGTTACCTACAATCAGGCAATTGAAGCTGAAAAGGCGCGCGAGGCGGTGTTTTCGGGTGCCGCCGAAGCGCAGTTGCTGATGGGCGAGGGCGGCTGGGCCGAGGGTGTGGCCCGGGCCCTGGCCAAATTCGCGCGCGGCGAAGATGCTGAAGGCGAAGCGTTGCGCGATGCTGCGTTTGATGAAGCGCCGGAAATGCCGGGGACCTGTGATGGCCGCCGATTTGACTGGATCGCAGACAGCGACAGCCGTTTCGGGCCTACGTTCGAAGTAATCCTTGGTGGGAAATACGGGCTGCTGCCGTTCGATGAGATCAAGTCGATCACCTCGACCGGCCCCGAAGATTTACGCGACACAATTTGGTATCCGGTCGAAATGGAATTCCGCAATGGGCATTCCGCCGCTGCCTTTTTGCCTGCGCGCTATCCTGGAACTGAAAAGGCAACGAGCGGACTTGAGCGGCTTGGGCGGGTAACCGAATGGACAGAGCGTGATTGGGGGCAGCAAGGATCCGGGCAAAGGCTGTGGACTTTTTCTGATGACAGCGACTGCGGCATCCTGGAGTTTCGCAAGATCGAGTTTGACTGATGGCTGGCGAAGAACGGATCGGGCGGCTCAACCCGACGCTGTTTGACAAGCTTCTGGCCGGGCACGAAATTGCCGGCCTGCAGGGCGCAGAAATGGAAGATATCGAGCAGAAGCGCGAAACCCTGCGCAGCTTTTCTGTAACCCAGGGCCAGCGATTTACCGAAAAGGCGCTGCGGGCAACGGTCCGCCGGGAACTGGCCTGGCTGCTCAACACCACCAATTTCCACTCAGTGCATAACCTCGACGATTACCCGCAAATCCGCACGAGTGTGCTCAATTATGGGGTCCCAGACCTCGCAGGCAAGTCGCTCAGCAGTAGCCTCGTCCGGTCCCGCGCGCGCGAGATCCGTACCGCCATCGCTGCATTTGAGCCGCGCATTGACGAATCGACGCTCGATGTTGACGTGTCCGACCAGGTTGAGCGCGAAAATGCCATAACCTATGTCATTACCGCCGATGTTACATCGGCGGTCCGGGCTATTCCGGTCAAGTTCCGCACCGATATTGAATCGGACTCATCCGCCGTCACCGTGCGGGAGTGAGAAGATGGACCCGCGCCTGCTCCAATATTACGAAGATGAACTGACCTACTTGCGCGAAGGCGCGCGCGAATTCGGCGAAGAGCATGAAATTGCCGCGCAGCAGCTTGGCCTCAAGACACCCAACGATCCCGATCCCTATGTCGAGCGCCTGCTCGAAGGCGTCGCATTTCTCGGCGCGCGGGTGCAGCTCAAGCTGGCGGACCAGTTTCCGGAATTTACGCAGCACCTGCTCGCCGCAATCCAGCCGCATTACCTTGCGCCGACGCCGTCAATCTGTGTCGCCGGATTTGAGCCCAAGGATAACGATCCAGCGCTCGCCGAAGGCTACGTCATTCCGCGCGGCACGCCGTTGGTCGCCATCGCCGCCGAACACGGCAAGGCCGAAGTTACCTTCCGCACAGGCCACGAAGTGCGGCTCTATCCGATCCGCATCAGCGAGGTCGAATACCTTGGATCGCGAACTGCCGTTGCGAGCTATGCTGCAGCAACCGACGTGCGTGCTGAAGCCGGTTTGCGAATCCGCATCGAGGCGACCGGGGCTATTCCGCTCGAGAGCCTGCAGATCGAAGACCTGCCGCTCTATCTTGATGGCTCCGAAGCTGTTCCGGGCGAGCTCTATCGCCAGATAATTGGGGAAACGGTGGCGGCGATGGCGCGCCCTGCGGTTTCCGCCTCGGCAAAACCGATCCCGCTGCCGCTGCCTTCGCAATGCGGATTTGAGGCGGAAGAAGCGCTGCTGCCGGCAGAAGAGCGTTCGTTTCGCGGTTACCGCCTGCTCACCGAATATTTTGCCTGCCCTGAGCGTTTCATGTTTGCCCGTCTTCGCGGGCTCGACAAGGCTTTTGCCGCCGCGCAGGGCGGGGCCTGCGATATTGTGCTGCTGTTTAACCGCTGTTCCGAAGCGCTTGCAGGCGCGCTATCGCCATCGAACCTTCGGCTGTTCGCCTCACCGGCGATTAACCTGTTCGAAAAGCAGCTCGGCCGGGTTCAGGTGAACGAGACCGAGCACGAATTCCATGTCGTTGCTGACCGCACAAGGCCGCTTGAATTTGAAGTTTACCGGCTGCTCGATGTCACCGCACACCTGCGCGATGATATCGATCCGCGCCCGGTCGCGCCGCTCTATGCCTTGGGCGCGCTGCTCTATGATTGGCACGACGCGATTTTCTATGTCCCGCGCCTTGCCATGCGCAAGCTATCGAGCAAGCGCCGCAAGCTGCTGAAGCGCGGGGATTATATCGGCACCGAAACCTGGCTTTCGCTGACCGCGCCGGGCAATGCCGCACGGATGGCGGACGTCAAGGAACTGGCGATCCGCGCGCTGGTTACCAACCGCGACCTGGCTTGCGAGCTGACTTTTCGCGGCACCGAACACTTTGCCCCCCCCGAAGGACCGGTAAGGACGGTGTCGATCTTGCGCAGCCCGTCAAAGCCGCGCGCGCCGCTGGGACTCGATGATGGAGCATGGCGGGTGATCGGTCATCTGACGCCGAACTATGCAACGCTGGCACCAGAAGACCGCAATGATCCCGGCCCCTTGCGCGATCATCTCGCGCTCTATGGCCCGCGCGATGATGCTGCGCTCCGCCGCCAGATCGATGGCATCACCGGGGTCACCTCGCGCGCGATTATCCGCCGGGTGCCCGGGCGCGGACAGATGGCTGTGGCGCGCGGCAGCCGCATCACGCTGACGCTTGATGATCCCTCGTTCGATAATGGACGCCTGTTCCTGTTTTCCGCCGTCGTCGAAAGGTTTCTTGCCGACTTTGCCGCCATCAACAGTTTCACCGAGACGATCGTGGAAACCCCAGGAGAAGGGGTGGTGGCAAGATGGCCAGCACGGATCGGCCGACGGCACACGATCTGACCCCCGCCTCGCTTGAAGGTGTTGACCTGCGCCGTGCAGGGCTGTTTGCCGTTGTCCGCAAACTTGAGGCGCTTTCTCCGGATAAACCGCTGGTGGGCAAAGCAAAGCGGCCCGAACAATCGATCGTCGATCTGGCGCAGGATGCCAGCCTGTCGTTCGAGGCCTCGACGCTATCGGCAATCAAGCAAAAAAAGGGCCGCGCACAATTGCGTGGCTATTGGCTGGGCCTGCTCGGGCCGATGGGGCCGCTGCCGGTGCACCTCACCGAATTCGCGCTGTACGAACGGCGCAATGCCAAAAAACATCCCTTTGGTGACTGGATCGATCTCGTTTCGGGGCGGATGCTCCAGCTGTTTTACCGTGCCTGGGCGCAGTCACAGCCTGCCGCCCACGCTGACCGGCCAGCGGACGACAAATTTTCCTATTGGCTGGGCGCGCTGTCTGGCGCGATGGAAGGGACGAGCGACGACAGTTCCTTCTTCGCCCGCTCGCGTGTTCACTATGCCGGGCTCTACTCAGGCCTGCGCAGCGCCGTTGCGGTTGAGGATGGCTTGAGCCACTTGCTTGGTCAGCCGGTGAAGGTCACCGAATTCATGCCGCGCTGGCGCGAATTTGAACCTGAGGATCGCACCCGTCTTGGCCGCGATTTCAATCTGTTGGGCAGTGATGCCGTGCTCGGCGGCAAGGTGTTCAGCGCCGCCGACGCCTTCCGGGTAACGGTGCGGGCGAACACCTGGCGCGATTACCAGTCGATGCTGCCCGGCGGTGACCGCTTCATGGTGGCTGCAGAAGCGATCGAATCGTTCAAGCCGAGCCATCTTGAATGGGATCTGTGCGTTGAAATTGACGAGGCCAAAGCACCGCCAGTGAAGCTTGATGGCCGCAGCCGCGTTGGCTGGACGACCTGGCTCAAGCGTCCTGAACGCAAAGGCGCAAAGCCGCGCCCCGCCGGTTCACCGCCCGTAATCCGTGCCGATGCGCACCTCCGCAAGACCAGCATGATGAAAGGGAAAGCACCCCGATGACCGAGATCAGCCGCAGCGCCTTGTTCGGGCGCCTCAATTCCACTGCGCTCAAGGCTGTCGAAACCGCGACCGGCTTCTGCAAGATGCGCGGCAATCCCTATGTGGAACTGGTCCACTGGATCCACGTCATGCTGCAGGACGCGCAGAACGATATGGCCGCAATCCGCACCGCTTTCGCGCTCGATGATGAGGCGCTGGCGCGAAATGTGGTGGCAACGCTCGATGCTCTGCCACGTGGGGCAACGTCGATTTCCGACTTCTCGCCGCAGATCGAGGAATCGATCGAGAAGGGCTGGCTCTATGCCTCGCTGCAATTCGGTGCGGCGCGGATGCGCACCGGGCACCTGCTCTATGGCATGCTCAAGACGCCGACTTTGCGCAACGCGCTGTTCGGCATCAGCGGGGAATTTCGCAAGGTGCAGGCGGAAAAGCTCGGGGCTGAGTTCGAGGGGATTTGCGCAAGTTCGCACGAACGCACCCAGCTTGACGGCGGCCCTGCCGGCGATGGCACGGGCGGCGGCGGCGATGCCGGGCCGGTGGGCGAAGGCGAAGCGCTCGCCAAGTTCTCGGTCGATCTTACGCAAGCTGCGCGTGATGGCAAGATTGACAAGATCGTCGGCCGCGATGCCGAAATCCGCCAGTGCATCGATATCCTGCTACGCCGCCGCCAGAACAATCCAATCCTCGTTGGCGAGGCCGGCGTCGGCAAGACTGCGGTGGTCGAAGGCTTTGCCAAGCGCATCGTCGATGGTGATGTGCCGCCGGTGCTGCAAGGGGTAACCCTGCGCAGTCTCGATATTGGCCTGATGCAGGCCGGAGCAAGCATGAAAGGCGAGTTTGAAAAGCGACTTCGCCAGGTGATTGATGAGGTTGAGTCGAGCACCACGCCAATCATCCTGTTCATCGATGAGGCGCATACGCTGATCGGCGCGGGCGGACAGGCGGGCACGGGCGATGCTGCGAACTTGCTCAAACCTGCACTCGCGCGCGGCAACTTGCGCACCGTCGCGGCGACGACCTATGCCGAATACCGCCAGTATTTTGAGAAAGATCCGGCGCTGACTAGGCGTTTCCAGACGGTCGATGTTGGCGAGCCTGATACTGACAAGGCGATTTCGATGATCCGCTCGGTCGCACCGATGATGGAGAAGCACCACAATGTCGTGGTGCTCGATGAGGCGGTAGAGGCATCGGTGAAGCTGTCGCAACGCTATGTTCCCGCGCGTCAACTGCCCGATAAGGCCGTGAGCCTGCTCGACACCGCCTGCGCGCGCGTCGCCGTTTCACAGCACGCGACCCCGGCGCAGGTTGAGGATCGCAAACGCCGCGTCGAACTGCTCGAAGTTGAACGCGAAGTCGCCGGGCGTGAGGCTGGCGGGCAATATACTTCGGGCGAGGGCCTGCCAAAGCTCGACGAGGCCATCGCCGAAGCCAAGACCGAATTTGAAGACATCACCGCCAAGTGGGGCCGCGAGAAGGAAGCGCTCGCAGGCGTGGTCACGGCGCGCGATGCGCTGTCAGAAGCACGCAAGGCAGCGGGCGATGAGGCGGTTGAAGGCGAAGACGGTCTCAAGGCCGCGCTCAGTAAAGCGATTGCCGCGATGCATGAAGTGCAGGGTGATAATCCGATGGTCTTCGGCGTCTGTGATCAGGATGCAGTGGCCGCCGTGGTCGGCGACTGGACCGGCATCCCGATGGGCCGCATGGTCAAGAACGAGATCGAAAGCGTCCTGACCATCGCCGATCAGCTCAAAAAGCGCGTGATCGGTCAGGACCATGCGATGGAAGCCATCGCCAAGCGCATCCAGACCAGCCGCGCCAAGCTCGATAATCCGAACAAGCCGGTCGGCGTCTTCATGCTCTGTGGGCCATCGGGCGTCGGCAAGACCGAAACCGCGATGGTGCTTTCTGAACTGCTGTTTTCGGGCGATGACAGCCTGATCGTCATCAACATGAGCGAGTTTCAGGAGGCGCACACGGTTTCAACGCTCAAGGGCGCGCCGGCGGGCTATGTCGGATATGGTCAGGGCGGCGTTCTGACCGAGGCGGTGCGGCGGCGACCCTATTCGGTGGTGCTGCTCGACGAGGTGGAAAAGGCCCATCCGGATGTCCACGAGATGTTCTTCCAGGTGTTCGACAAGGGCTTCATGAACGATGCCGAGGGGCGCTACATCGATTTCAAGAACACGCTGATCCTGCTCACCAGCAACGCTGGCACTGACCTCATCACGACGATGAGCGAAGACGAGGAGATGAAGCCTGATCCCGAGGCGCTCGCCACCGCGCTGCGCCCCGAACTGCTCAAGGTGTTCCCGCCAGCGCTGCTCGGCCGCTTGCTGGTGCTGCCCTACTATCCGCTGTCACCAGACATGCTCAAAGGCATCGTGCGTATCCAGCTCAACCGGATCGTCAAACGCATCGCGGATAGCCACGACATTGCCTTTACCTACAGCGAAGATGTCGTCGATTTTATCGTATCGCGCTGCAACGAAGTCGCTAGTGGCGGCCGCCTGATCGACAATATCCTGACCAATTCAATGCTGCCTGAAGTTTCCATCGCCTTGCTCAACCGCCAGATGAGCAGCGAGGAGGTAAAGGAAATTGCGGTGAGCGTTGCGGGCGATGGGTTTGATTACAAGTTTGGGTGACTGGAGGTTTATTATGCCAACAATTCATACTTCAATGACATTGGGACCAAAGCTGTTTTTGCTTCCGCAGATGTCAGGGAACGGATATTATTCGTATAGCCCAATGAATCAGCAATACGGTACGCAGGCCTGCGTTCAAACGATCATAAGGATAGCGCAGGATCATTTTCGCAATACGCGCACCTTTATCGGAATTGGTGACATGTCGTACTCCGACATGCGCAATTTTCCTCCCCATCATTCGCATAAGGATGGAAAATGTGTCGACATACGCCCAATTGGAAAAAACCGAATGCCAGCGCCACTGAATATTTCCAGCCCCAACTACGATCACGACAATACAATGCTCTTGGCTAAGGCGCTCATGGCTCATCGGAACGTCTTGCGGGTGCTGTTCAATGATCACAGGATACCCGGCGTTGTTCCCTATGCCGGGCATGACAATCATTTGCATGTCATTATGAGGACTTGAGATGCGCAGTATTCTCCTGATACCGGCAATGGCCTTGTGCCTCGCTACCGGATCGTGTGCTCCCACCGGGAAAGCTTCCCCTCCGGTCATTCATTTCGAATGTCTGTGGTGGTCACCTGAGCAACAAGGGCATTTCAATCCAAACGCGCCACCAGCCAAGACGACTCTGGTCCGACTGACCAAGTGGGAATATTCAGATCCTGTGGGAGTTCCCCACCCTGATACCGTCGATGGTGTTATTCAGTTCAAGACCCAGCCCAGCGTATCGCCTCGTGCACAACTGGAATGGCACGGTCCGCATCCGGTGACCCGCGCGGCCATCCTTTTGCCACAAGGGAGTGGTCGTTATGTCGCAAAAATTGACTTTTCCGATCCAACGGAATTTTCAAGCGTCAGCCTGAAGGTCGTAGAGGCCGATGGTTCGGTCACTTCTGCCAGTTTGCCAATTGTGGCAGGCGACTGATTGTTCACTCGTCTTGCTCAACCGCCAGATGAGCAGCGAGGAGGTAAAGTAAATCGCGGTAAGCGTTGCGGGCGATAGGTTTGATTGAGGGAAGTCGAAGTCTGTCGATTATCTTCTTTAGAATACCAGTGATTATGATTGAAAGCGGCCAAAAGGGTTTCGGCAAATGGATCACGGGCAAGAGTACCAGATCAGCCTGCGGATGGGTGTTCGATACTTTCCTCGGCTTTCGTTTGCCCAGGCTGCCGAAGTGGTTCGTCGTGCTTCAAGATTTGATCGCGAGACGCATCAAAGTTTTGAGCTGACAATTCAACAGGATCACTGGATCACCGGTTTCTGGTCAGACGTCTTGCGCAAGGAAGACCCGCCACATGATTACGACTGGATTGAGGCGCAGCAAAAGCTGCGATCCGCCGAACTCACGCTGAAGCGGGGGAATTACAACGCTGCTTTGAACTATTTCATTGCAGCAGTTGAATCCTACAATTCGACACACCTCAAACTCTGCAACTACCTCGATGGAATCCGCTTCGGCGCTCAGCGGGCGATAACCCTCATCGAGATAACGGAGACGGCGCTGGTGGCGGCATTTATGGCACCTCTGGAACTGGGTGCCTGGGCCAACGCAGGTGTGGCGGCAGCGTTCAAGGCTGGACAAGGCCTTCTCGCGCAAGGATTTTCCGGCGAATTCAACTGGAGTGATGTCGGCACCGACGTCGCATTTGAATTTGCTTCGAGCCTGCTTGCAGGTGGGTTGGCCAATGCATTCAAATACGAAGTGAGGGCGTTAATGACGCGGCGCGCGATACTTGGACCTACCGGGCTGGCACCCGCATTTCTCCACGAGATGGTCGAACGGATGATTGTCAGCGGACGCCTTCCCGCTCATGTGGCGGCCTGGAAAGGCAAATATATTGAACATATTTCACAGATTGCGGTGATGATTGTCGGATCAGCCATTGTTGTGCTGGTGCGTAAAGTTCATGGTCGGCAAGTGAGTGTGAAAGACTTCGTATCCTTCCTTCTCGATGATCTTGGAAACGATGAAATGCAGATCATCGGCAAGGCGCTTCGCCTTTTCTGATGCTTTTGCTCGGGCCTCGATCCATCTTTTTCGCTCTGCCATTCGGCAGCCTTGAATGGCTCCTTGCCGAGCAATCCGAAATGGTAACATCAAATTGACCACCCCCTACGACCGCGTCGCCTATCCCTCTTCGGTGTTCATTCAGACCCATCCTGAGCGGCTGGCGATACTGATGCGGCTGGCCGGCCTGACGCCAGCCGAACCCAGCCGTTCGCGCATCCTCGAGATCGGCGGCGGCGATTGCCTCAACCTGTTGTCATTCGCGGCGATTTGGCCTGAATGCGAGGCGCATGGCTTCGATCTGTCCGAAGTCGCCATAGCGCGGGGGGTGCGATTTGCGCGAACCGCAGGTTTGGAAAATGTCGCTCTGGTGGTGGAGGACATCATCAAGGCGCAGCAGCGCTATCCGGCGCGCTCGTTCGACTATGTTATCCTGCACGGTGTCTATGCCTGGGTACCCGATGAAGTTCGCGCTGCCTGCATGGCGCTGATCGCCCACGTTCTGTCTGATAATGGCGTGGCGATGGTCAGCTATAATGCCATGCCGGGCGGCCATGTGCGGCTGATCATGCGTGAAATGCTGATGAATGTTGTTGAAGGCATTGGCGATTTTGAGGGGCGGATCGAGGCGACACGATCGTTCCTCGAAGACTATGCCAAACCGCGCGATGGTGATGATGCCTTGGCGAAAGTTCTTCGCGAGCAGGCGGGATCGATGTTGAATCGGCCCGATTCGGTGCTGTTCCACGATGAGCTGGGCGATTGTTATTACCCGCAGAGGTTGATCGAAGTGGCGCGGGCGGGTGAAGAATCAGGCCTGCGCCTGCTCACCGATGCCGGGCGCAACCGCCATCTTGATGGCTTCCTCAAGGATGGTGCGGACATGCCAGAGGACGCGGATAGAGCGGTGCTGCTCGCCGCAAGCCGAAGCGATTACGAAGCGCTGCGCTATTTTCGCCATTCCTTGTTTGTCCGCGCCGAACAGCCGATTGACCGCGTGATTGATGCCGGCCGGATCGCCGACATGTATCTCACCACCCGGTTGCAACGGCAGGAGGACGGCACGTTCATGCAGGACGGCGACCGTATCGAGATCGCCGATGACGAATTGGCGGCTGCGCTTGAACGCGCGGCGTCGCTGGCGCCGGAGCGGGTGCCGGTTTCAGAGATCACCCGAAATCCTGAGCATTTGCGCGTGCTGCTTCAGCTGTTTGCCGAATGGTATGTCACCCTGCACCCCGGTTCTCAGCCATTCCCGCTCGATCCGGGGCCGCATCCTGAAACCAGTCCGCTGGTCATGGCGATGCTCAAAATGGGCGAGCTGACCGTTTGTACGCTCGAACACAGGTTACTCAAAATCGAGCAGGACGAACTGCGCGGCCTGCTGCTGGCCGCCGATGGCACGCGAACTGTGGCAGAAATTGCTGCGATGGATCACGGCATTCCGTCCGATGAAGTTCCGGCGGCCTTGACTGCATCGGCGCGGCGCGGGCTGCTGCTGCACTGAACATGGTTGACTGAGTGCGTCACAAAGGCACCAAGAAGGCTTACAACGACGCACAAAACGGCTGAACAGTGGCACCGCTTGGCTCAACTTGCCCAAAATCCGTGTCGCGATTGCCAAAGCGCTTGGGGCCACTATCAGACGGACAGATAAATAGCCCGGAATGAAAATGACGATCAACTTTGCCGAGGCCCGTTTGTGAGGCGGCGCGCTTTGTCCACGTTGCTGGCAGGCGCGCTGGGTGGCTGCGCGCACTATGCGCCCGCGCCGCTGCATTCGGCTGGTGAGGCGCTGGCAGCAGCCGATATGGCCGCGCTCAATGCTGATGCTGAAAAGATCGACCGGCCGTTTCTGAAGCCCCAGTCGATTGATCTGGCGAGGCCGCTGACGCCCAATGCGCTGGCGGTGATTGCAGTGCTGGAGAACCCCGATTTGAAGGCGCTGCGCACCGCTGCCGGGGTCACCGATGCCCAGGCCTTTGCCACCCGGCTGCTGCCTGATCCGACGGTTGCCTTGAGCGCGGACAAGGTCATATCCGGGCCGGATGATACGCTGGGGCTGGGGGCGCAGTTCGGCTTTGACCTCACCCGATTGCGCACCGCGCGGGTAACGCGCGAGTCTGCGGCGGCGGGCAAGCGCAAAGTCCGGCTCGATCTCGCCTGGGCCGAATGGCAGACTTCGGGCGCGGCACGGCTGCAAGGGGTGCGTATTGTGGCGCTTGGCGCGCAGCTTCGTCTGGCGCAGGAAAGCGCGGCTTCGGCGCAGAACGCGTATGACATCTCGCACCGCGCCGCGCTGCGCGGTGATCTCGCCGAGGCTGAGGTTGATGCGCGGCGACAAGCGATGCTCGATGCCTCGGCCAAGCTGCGCACGGTTGAGAAGGATCTGCAAACTGCGCGGCTCGAGCTCAACAAATTGCTGGGAATAGCGCCGGGAACGACGATCATCCTCGCCCCGCCTGACCCTCTGGTTCAACCCCCCACAGCTTCGGTGCTGGTCGATCAGGCGCTGGTCAGGCGGCTCGATCTGCAAGGGCTTCGCGCAGGCTATGCGGCCTCCGAAGCTGATGTTCACAAGGCGGTGCTGGAGCAGTTCCCCAACCTGTCGCTGACGATTGCGGCGGCGCGTGACACTGCTGCCAACTATACTATCGGGCCGGGCATCGGCTTTTCACTGCCGCTTTGGAACCGCAATCGCGGGGCGATCTTTACCGTGCAGGCGACGCGCGCCAATCTGCAGGCCGAATATGATGCGCGACTGTTCATCACCCGTGCTGAAATCAACGCCGCGATTGCTGGCCTCGCCATCGTCGCCCGCCAGCGCGCCGAGCTGCTGGCGCAGATGCCGGGATCGGAAGCCTTCGCGGCGAAGAGCGCGCGCGCGGCGCAGCGCGGTGACCTGTCGCGCGTGGTTGCCGCCACCGCGCGACAGGCGGTGCGTGACCGTGAACTGGCCTTGCTGCAACTTGACCAGCAAGCCGCCGAACAGACTATCGCGCTCGAACTGCTGTCGGGCGGGCCCAGCGAAGTTTGGATGAAGTGAAGGATGGATGAAGTGAAGTTTGTTCTCGCACTCGCACCGGTGGCCCTGCTCGCCGCCTGTTCTGCTTCGAAACCCGACGAGGAAAAAGCAGCCGATCCGGTAGCAGCCGTGCGCACAGCGATTGCGCAAGCGGGGTCGGGCAGTCAGGAGCTGGTGCTCTATGGCACGGCGGAAGCAGGGCCGGGCGGCGAATCGGCGATGGCGACGCAGGCTGAGGCGACTGTTTCGTCGATCCGCGCGCCCAATGGCACCGCAGTCGGGCGCGGGCAGGTGGTGGCGGTGCTCACGCCGAGCGCCGCTACCGCGCTCGATATGGCGAAGGCGAGCAGCGATGCGGTGGCGGCCAACGCTGCGCTTGCCCGTGCCATGCGCCTGCGCGCCGATGGTCTGGTGAGCAATGCCGAGGTGGAGATGGCCCGCGCCGCCGCGAGCGCCGCCAATGCCACCCGCGCTACCATGACGAGGCGTGGCGGCACGCTGGTGCTGCGCGCAGGATCGGCGGGGACGGTGCAGAACATGGTCGCCAAACCCGGCGATGTCATTCCTGCGGGCACCACCGTGGCGACAATCAGCGGCGGCAACATCGATCTGCGCGCCAAATTTGGCGTTGACCCTTCCGCCGTGACGCGCATCCACCCCGGAATGCCGGTGAAGCTGAGCGCGGTGAACAGCGATTCTGTGCTCGATACATTCGTCTTGGGCGTCGCGCCGCAAGGCGATGCGACAACGCGGCTCGCGGCTGTCTATGTCCGGGTGCCTGCGGGCAGCGGGTTCGGGGTGGGGCAAGCGCTCCATGCCGTGCTGCCGGTGGGCGGGGCGCTAAGCGGAACCAGCATTCCTTATGCAGCGCTGCTCGATGATGGCGGCCGCAGCTACGTCTTTGTGGTAAGGGGCAACAAGGCGGTGAAGCGTGATGTTACGCCGGGCAGTTCGTCAGGCGACCGGGTGCTGATCATCAAGGGCCTGATGCCGGGGGAGCGGGTGGTCATCGAAGGCGGTACCGCGCTTGAAGACGGGATGAGCCTGCGCGAACAGGGCACCGGAACCAGCAAGTGAGCGAGCTTGTCCAGAAGCATAGCCGCTCGATCTGGCTGAGCCTGTTCCTCGTCACGCTGGCGGGGCTGGTCGGCGCGCTGCGGCTGCCGGTGACGTTGTTCCCGCATATCAATTACCCGCGCGTCGTCGTCGCGATAGACGCTGGCGAACGCGATGCCGGGCAGATGGCGGCGGACATCACCCGCCCTGCAGAAATCGCCATGCGGCAGATTCCCGGGGTCACCAAAATCCGCTCGACCACCAGCCGCGGCTCGGCGGAAATTGCGCTGAGCTTCAACTGGGGCGATAACATGGTCGCCGCCACCCAGGCGAGTCAGGGAGCGATGGCGACGATCCTGCCTGATCTGCCCGCGGGAACCCGGTTTGCCGTGCGGCAATCTGATCCGACGATCTTCCCGGTGCTCGGGCTGTCGCTGATCTCGGAAAAGCGGAGCGGCACCGATCTTGCGCAGCTCGCGCGGCTGCGGCTGATACCGTTGCTGTCAACTGTTCCGGGGGTCGCGGGCGTTGACGTGCTCGGCGGCTCGGCGCCCGAAATTGAAGTTGAGGTTGATCCGGCGCGGCTGCAGGCCGCCGGAATTACCGCGAGCGATGTCGCCACCGCGCTCGGTGCTTCGAACGTCGTCTCGGCAGTTGGCAAGATCGAAGACCGCCACCGGCTCTATCTGGCGCTGGTAGAAAACCGCGTCGCGACCGAGGCTGATATTGGTGCGATCCCGGTCAAGGCGGTATCTGCGACAGGACCAGGCGGGGGTATCGGGGGCGTTGTCACCGTCAGCCAGGTCGCCAACGTGCGCCGCGCCCCGGCGCCCGCGTGGACCAAGGTCACTTCCAATGGCACCGACGCGGTACTGGTCAACATCCGCCAGTCGCCCACCGCCGATGCCGTGGCGCTGGTGGCGCAGGTCAACGAGCGGATGAAGAGCGCCGGCCTGCCCGCCGATATCAAGGTGAGCCCGTTTTACGACCAGTCCGCGCTGGTTTCGGGCGCGGCCATTGCGGTGCGCGATGCCATCCTGCTTGGCGCGGTACTGGCGGGGCTGGTGCTGTTCCTGTTCCTGCGCTCCTGGCGGCTGATGGTGATCACTGCCTCGTTGCTCCCTGCGGTGCTCGCCGCGACCTGTCTGGGCCTGTTCGTGCTCGGCATGAGCTTCAACATGATGACGCTTGGCGGCATGGCGGCGGCTGTGGGCCTGGTGGTTGATGATACGGTGGTGATGCTCGAGCACCTGATGCGGCGCTTGCAGGAGGCCGAGAAAGGCGCTCAGCGCCCCTCAATGCTCGCCGCCGCGCGCGAAATGGCGCGGCCGCTGTTTGGCTCGACGCTGGCGACGATTGTGGTGTTCGTGCCGCTCGCTTTCATCAGCGGGGTGACCGGCGGGTTCTTTCAGGCATTGGCGGTGACGATGGTCTCGGCGCTGGCAGTATCGATGGTCTATGCCCGCTTCGTGCTGCCCTTGTTGGCGGATCGCTGGCTGACGCTCGACGATGCTCAGCAGGCGGAGAAGGCCGAGGTGTTCATGCACGGACTGATCTCCCGCTACGAAAAAGTCGCGCGCCGGTTATTCGGCAAGCCCAGGCAGTTCCTCGGAATTCTGGCAGTGGTGCTCGGCGTGGCGGCGCTGTTTGCCTGGACGCGGGTGGAATCGGGCTTCATGCCCAAGATGGACGAGGGCGGGTTCATCATCGATTACAAGGCCAAGCCGGGTGCTTCGCTCAGCGATACTGACCGGTTGCTGCGGCAGGTTGAAAAGATCATCCGCGAAACGCCCGAAGTTGCCTCTTATTCGCGCCGCACCGGCCTGCAGCTCGGCGGCGGGCTGACCGAGGCCGACGAGGGCGATTTCTTCATCCGCCTGCACGGTGGCAGCCGCCGTGACATCGAAGCGGTGATGGGCGAGATTGGCGGCAAGGTGAACAACGAGGTTCCGGGGCTGCAGATCGAAACGCTCCAGCTGATGGAAGACCTGATCGGCGACCTTACTGCGGTGCCGCAACCGATTGAGGTCAAACTGTTCGGCGATGATCCAAAGCAGCTTGCCGAAGCCGCGGGCATGGTTGCCGAAGGCATTGGCAAGATCCACGGCATTGTCGAGGTCAACGACGGCCTTCGCGTGGCGGGCGATGCGATCACCATCGACGTTGATCGCGCCGCCGCGGCAATGTCAGGGATCGATGCGGCGATGGTTGCCACGCAGGTCGGCGCGCAAATAGACGGCACCGTCGCCACCCGCGTGCTGTCGGGCGAGACGGCTATCGATGTCCGCGTTCGCCTGCCGCAAGACATGCGCCAGCGCGCCGATGGACTGGCCGGACTGCAACTGCGCGCCGCTGATGGCCGCACGGTTTCGCTCGGATCGATCGCCAGGATCGAAATCGCTGCCGGGCAAAGGCAGCTCACGCGCGAAGACCTCGCGCCTTTCATCCCGGTGACCGCGCGGCTTGAGGGGCTCGATCTGGGCTCCGGGATCAAGGCGGTTCAGGCCAGGATTGCCGAACTTAAATTGCCGCCGAACATCCGCGTCGATTACGGCGGGCTTTATGCGCAGCAGAAGCAATCATTCCGCGATCTGACCACAGTATTCATCGCCGCGCTGCTGCTCTCGGCCCTGCTGCTTACGCTGCTGTTTGAACGCTGGGCCTATACGGTGTCGGTCCTGGCGACGGTGATGCTGTCGGCAAGCTCGGTGCTCGCCGGGCTGTGGCTCACCGGAACCGAACTCGATATCTCGGCGATGATGGGGCTGACGATGGTTGTCGGCATGCTCACCGAACTGGCGATCTTCTACCTCGCCGAACTGGTGCCCGATGCCCCGATCAACATCGAGACGCTGCTCCACGCCGGCAAGGCGCGGCTGCGGCCGATCCTGATGTCGGCGCTGATCGCCATACTAACACTGCTGCCGCTGGCGCTCGGTCTCAGCCGCGGATCGGGCCTGCAAAAGCCGCTGGCAACCGCGATTATCACCGGCCTGCTCGTCGGTGCGCCCCTGGTTCTCACCATGCTGCCCAATATGCTTCTGCTGTTCGAACGGCGCGGGCGCATGCCTCAGGCTGCCGGACCACTGCCGGCAGGTTAGAGCCAGCTGACGGCATTGGCGCCGTGCACTTCTGTTGGCGCTGGCTTTGGCGTTGGCGTTGGCGGAGACGGAGTCCGCCTAACACTCATTCTAGGTAGTCCGGTGTTGGACAAAAAACTTAGTAATACCCTAATATTATGATGAACGACAATTCGTAGTCGTTCCATGCAGTCCGCTTGCGTTCCCTTAAAGTCGCGCTATTATTAGGGGAACAGTTCAGGGAACTCCCTGTTCGATGGAGGGTAGATCGCAATGCCTCGCAAGATCGTGAATGGACTCACTCCCCTATCGGTGAAGAATGCCAAGCCGGGCCGCTATGCCGATGGCGGCGGCTTGTATCTGCTAGTCAAGGAAAGCGGCGCGCGCTCATGGCTTTATCGCGCGACAATCGCGGGCAAGGTTCGGGATATTGGGTTAGGTCCAGCGGCTGGACTTGATGCCGTGTCACTTGCCGATGCCCGTGAACTGGCGAGGGACAAAGCCAAGGAAGCAAGGTCCGGGACCATCCCCGTCTCTGATCGCCGCAAACTGGCTCAGGAAGCGAAGGCAGCGGCTCAAGCGGCAAAGGTGACAGGCACGAGCTTCCGTGTCGCTGCTGCGGCCTATATCGCCCTGCACGAGGATAGCTGGCGCAATGACAAGCACCGGGCACAGTGGCGCGCCACGCTTGCCGCCTATGCCTATCCGCATTTCGGGGACATTGCTGTTGCCGACATAGCAACCGAGCATGTCATGGCCGCGCTGCAACCGATTTGGAAAACCAAGCCCGAAACAGCCAGCCGGTTGCGGGGCCGCATCGAGAGCATACTTGACGCCGCCAAGGTGCAGGGGCTGCGATCTGGCGAAAACCCCGCACGCTGGCGAGGGCACCTTGAGCAAGTGCTGCCCAAACGGGCCCCGCATACGCGCGGCCACCATGCGGCCTTGCCCTATGTCGAAGTGCCTGCCTTCATCACCAACCTTACAGGGCGAGAGGCGATTGGTGCCAGTGCTCTTGAATTTACGATCCTGACTGCTGCCCGATCAGGTGAGGCACTAGGGGCAACATGGACCGAGATTGATCTTGATGCTGCTGTGTGGACCGTGCCAGCCGCGCGCATGAAGGCACGCAAGGAGCATCGCGTTCCCCTGTGTCCGCGCGCTGTCGCAATCCTGCAAGCGGTCCAGCCACTCAATACGCGCGATAGCGCCGACGCTCCAATATTTCCCGGCGCAAAGGGCGGGCAGCTATCCGGCATGGCAATGGCAATGCTCATGCGCCGCATGGGGAGCGTGGCTACCGTGCATGGCTTCCGATCAGCGTTCCGAGATTGGGCAGCCGAATGCACGGCCTTTGCCCATGAAGTTTGCGAAATGGCCTTGGCGCATACCATCGGCAACAAGGCAGAAGCTGCTTACCGTCGCGGCGATCTGTTCGACAAGCGGCGCAAGCTGATGGAGTCATGGGCAACCTATTGCACCAGTCCTGTTGCGGCTGGTGCCAAGGTCACGCCGATCAGGAAGGCGAAAGCCGAATAGAGTTTCACCGGGCCGGGTGCCCGATGGAAGCGGGCACGACCTTACCCTATCGTGGCAATCGGACACCCTATCATGTGAAACCTGCCCAAACTGTCATTAATGCCGGTCCCGACTGGTGAGACGGAGAGAGGCCCTATCGGCGGAAATTCGGGGGTTCGGTGGAAATGGCGCGTGGCTGAATTGCTTCTTGAGGGGGCATAGGTGCATAGTTTAGAGCGACGGGGATAGGCCGGCCAGCCGACAAGCGCGAAACTCCGACGCGCTTCCCCGCTTCCCAATCGGAGCCGCTACGGAGTGCGGGCGTGGAATACACCTCGGACGGTGAGCCCAAGGGCTTTGACCCTGCCAATGACATCGCGCTTGCCGATGCGCTCAATTTTGTCATGGGGATGCATGAAACTGCGAGGCCGCTGACTGTTCGCAAGTTCATTGTCGGGATTGCTATCCATGGGAATGAAAGCGGAATCACAGCGTTTGCCGGTCACTACGAAGAATCCTACGTCCGGTTGGATCGAACCGAGCCAAACGTCTATCGCGCATCGCCTGAGCGATTTGCGGCGATCCCTTGTGACTTCTGGCGAATCGGTATGGCGATCGACGAGAATGCGGGGGGCTGCTTTGCAAACAATAACCTTGGCCACATCACCGAAATGACTGCGAGCGAGCTGCCCTATCGCATGCGCGACATGACCCATGGGGAATTGCAGAATGAACGGGTTAACCTAGCGCAGTCTGCTTGGGGTGTGCATTTCCCTAGACATAGTTTGATCGCCCTTGCCGATGATCCCGAGTGGCAGGCATGGGGCCACGTTGCATTGGCCCTCCAGAATCGCGGCAAGCGGGGACGGCCTCACACTTGGAAGTGGGACGAAGTCAAAGCAGCGCTGACAATCGAGGCAGCGCGCAACCCCGATATTCTAAGCGGTGGATCTGGCCCCATCATTCAATTCATCAACGATGCGATGCGCCAAATGCACTTCGAACAGCTTCCTGACATCAAAGATGTCGAAGCCTATGCTCGTCGCTTTTCCGGGCTTTGGAGCGAATCAGACCTAGGACCACCAGCAGACTAGTCGAATGAATTGTCGAACGGTTTCGCCAACTCGAATCTTTTCCCCCGAGACAGGACAAGCCCGATCAACCGAAAAGCTCCGCACTCAACAGCGGAGTTTCCCGAATGACCATCAAAACCAAATCAATCGAGCAGCTTGAGCCTTTGGCTTACTCCATTGCCGAAGCTTGCAAGGTTACGTCTTGCGGACGAACACTCATCTATTTGATGATCTCCCAAGGGCGGTTGGAAACCCGCAAGGTGGGCAAGAGGACTTTGATTCCAGCCGCTTCGCTCCGCCGCCTGATTGAAGGCGAGGCTGCTTGAGTCATGCGCCAGACAAACGAAACCCCGGCGGGCAAGGCCGGGGCTCGCGGCGATTTGCTTGGCAGCCAGTCGCAATCATCCTCTAACTCCATCGCATCGCAGGCGCAAATCCCCGATCACCGGGAGGCCGCGCTTGCGTTGCTCAATGGCAAATTCAGGCTCACTCGCAAGGCGGGGCAGTTCCTTGGCCAGTTGGCCGTCGATCACTCCCCTATGAGCGAGCGGCAATTCGATTGGCTGGCCAAGTTGCTCGACAAGCACGGGCTTCCCCCTCTGGCGCGGGAGGCAGGGCAATGAGCGCCCGTCCCGGCCATCCGGGGCGCGATGGCACGGAATGCCCTCAGGAAGCTGCTGAGGCTGCTCCTGAGCGCCTGGGGCGGTTGCAGCGCCTCAGCCGCGCCGCAATCAGTGCAGCCGCTCTTGAAGGGCTGACAGCCCATGAAACTTCCTTGGCCACCGGCTTTGATCGAAGTGCAATCCAGCCGCGAATTTCGGAATTGCGCCGGAAGGGGATGGTGATCGCAAGTGGACAAAGGCGGCTCAATCCCAGTGGCAAGTCAGCGACTGCTTGGATTGCCAGCGAATATGCTGATGCACTCTCCCATGTTCTTGTCCGCTGATCGGCAAAGCAAATGTGCTGCTACACCTAACCGCGCGCGCGTTATATAGCATGTCCCATGCCAGCTATGCGATTTGCCCGCATTTTGGGGCTCATTCCGATCCCGTATCGACTTTTGAAACTTCACCTTTTCCCCAACTCGGTGAAGTTTCAAAGGCGCTTACCGGTGGCAAGCAGCGGGGCGGTGCGCGCAACCGCGCTAACCGCGAAAGCTATGCTTTGACTGCTGCCAATATCTCCAATCTGAGGGCCGCAAAGGGCCACGCCGAATGGATTGGTCAACCATTTACCCGCATGATTACTATCCATTGGGAGTCTGCTGGCGTGCCTTTGGTGAACATGGTGCAGGCGACTAGCCGGTTTGTCGATCTACTCTCCAAAACATTGGCCCGGCATGGCTGCGAAACTACTTGGCTATGGGTTCTCGAAAACGGCGATGACAAGGGAGGGCACTGTCATTTGCTGGCCCATGTGCCCGCCGATCTCGTTCAAATTGTCACGGATCGACAGAAGCGATGGCTTCGCAGGATAACAGGCAAACCATATAAGAAAGACGTGATTTTCAGTAGGCCAGTTGGCCTCCTGCTGGGGCTGGAGGAGAGCAATCCTGATCTCCACGCGATCAACTTGGAGGTCGCTTTCGGCTATATGTGCAAGGGCGCGCCGCAGGACGTGCTGAACGCAGCCGGTATTATCAGAGCGCATCAAAAGAACGGGCGTGTAATCGGCAGGCGTTGCAGCACTTCGCAAAACATCGGCCCCAAAGCACGCAGGGGTGTCGGCTATTGATTGGACAAATGGCGCGCCTTTTTCCCGGTTGCCAACTGAGGGCACCTAACCCAAACATTCACCGGCGATGGACTGGGCTCACCATTTTCTTGAAGTGTGTATCGGATCAAAAGGTTTGGTGTTTCCATTTCCATTCGGGCGTTTACTTCGCCTAAAATCTGCGTCTCCATCCGGCCAGTAAATCTGCCATTAAACAGGGGTACAAACGTCCCCGACCGGGTCGAAACTCCAGAAAACTCTATCCCGAGAAGCAAATAGTCGTCTCCCTCATAGTAGTGGATGCCATCTGCGGCGACCTCCACAACCTCTACGCGGCTTGGGTCGCGACAATCGGCGGCGGTGGGTGCGAAGCTGCCTCTGAATTCCACCGGGATAGAATCATGGAATGCCGCTTTTGCTTGTACACTTAAAAAAAGGAGGGCTGCTGATAAATGTATGCCGCTTAAGGTCATAGGAACCTCCCCGAGTGGACTTTCAAGCGTAAGACAATATCGAGGCTAGGGCCTATGAAGCTGACCTTCGCTAAACTGAGGATCAGTCGTGACGAAACTAGAACTTCTAACTGAGCCTAATGCCTGCATAGCAATCATTCTGCAAATTTGCGGTCTCTCACCGCATGGGTGCCAGAGAACTCGCAGGGAGGACCCGCGAATTATGGATTGGCTGCAAAGGGCTGTCACTTCCATGCGTCGGGCGGGTCATATGTTCTCGCCGTCCGGGCAGGTGGGGCAAGCTCATCAACAAGGTCAACAATTGCATCGATGGACCAAGCAGCCTCACTGAGTGAACTCTCAACTTCACTCAGTGTCCACGACAGGCCATGCAATCGCTTTGTAGCATCCTGTTGAATCGCTGACTTTCTTGAGAAGTCATCATCATAGGGGATCGATATTTCGTCACATGCAGCGACAAGGTCGCTCGTTTGCTTTTGGAGCCTTTCCAACCGGATTGCCTCCTGCGCCACTCGTATTGATAGGGTCTCAAGCCTTCGGCTGAGTTGTTTGGCGCTCATGCTTCCCTTGCCTTTGCAATTCAATCGTAGCCCCGTCTCACTCTGCAATGACCATCAGTCCGTAGTAACAACTGTGCTTGATCGCGCGCATTGGGCGGGGCTTTCTAAGCCGCCAGCTTCCAGCCGCCGCTATCCTGCTGCAAGGTAATCCGGGCTTCGCCGTTCTCAAGGTCGGAATCCACGAGCCGCTCGATCATTTCGCGGATATGGGCGTTGCCTTCGTTTTGCTCTCGATAGATCGCACGAATGAACCTGTCGGCAACCTTGGGCTGCGATCCGCGCTTCTCCCATAGCGCGACGGTCTGGGCTTCATTGCCGAGCATGGTGGCAAGTTTGGCCTGACTAAGCCCCATTTCCTGTCTGAGGAAACGCAGCTCAGTGCCAGTCAGCTTGCCGCCCTTGGCGATCAGCCCGCGCGCAATGGCTTTGTGCAACCCTTCCGCGTCATGGATAGCAATGCCGGGGCCATAGGCAGTGTCGTGCTCATCATAACCATTCGCCAGCCAGACATTGCGAAGGCCGCTTTCCCGATAGTGATACATGCTCGCCTCCTAAAACACCGTGATGATGATTGCCCGGCTGGGAACATCAATCGCCACTGCCACGTTCAAATCCTTGCCCGCAATGCGATGCGAGACGGTCAGCTTCCAGTTGCCTTGCAGGTCCAGCGCAACCGGCTCGCTGACAATGCCGCGCTGGAGGCAGGCGATCACCTGCACCAGCGACACCTTGCGTTGGCGCATTCGTTGCCGTGCATGTCCTGTGAAGATCACGCGGGCACTGTCCTGAGCGATGTCGCGCAAGAGCTTGAGTGCCGTCGCATCGTTCATCCGCATCGGAACTGCCTGAGCCATTACCTATAATTATTATAGGTTGACTGGAAAAGCAAGGGAAGGTGCCGTTGCGATCTAGGTGGTTATGGGCGCGACAGTCCGCTCAGGTCCGTTCCCAGTCGAACCCCAGTTAAGGGTGCCTTTGAGGGAGCCATGCGCATATCCGGAAAAACATGATGCAATTTCAATAGCAGGTGGCGGAGACGGAGAGATTCGAACTCTCGGTACAGATGTATCCGTACGACGGTTTAGCAAACCGTTGGTTTCAGCCACTCACCCACGTCTCCGGATCG